>JAZGFA010000140.1:0-13516 GCA_036478975.1 Robiginitomaculum sp.
AACGCGTGAACATGCAAGAGAGAGCGCACGCGAAACGCGCGCACACAAATCCGAAGCCAGAGCGCGGGAGGGCCATCGCCGCACCGCTGACAAGCAGCGCGAGCGCTATATGGAAATGCGCGATCGCTTGCTCCCGGCCCTAAAGGCCGACGGCTATCTTCCCCGCGCCAGTAGCGAAGTTGTTTTTGAAATGGATAAGGACGATATTTTCATCAATGGCGCAAAGCTTCCCCGCGCTATGGAAGGCAAATATTGCAAAATTATTTCAGACTATATTAAGCGCAAGGACGATACAAAACGCATCGTCATCAAACCCGACTATTTGCACATCTCTATTGATGAGCAAAGCGGCGGGAAAACCCGATATACTTACACAGATAAATAGGCCTTCATCATGACACATTTTAAACTCTCGCTCGCGAGCGGACTCGTCGCGCTCGCTCTTATGGCGGCCCCCGCTTACGGCCAAGACGCCCCAGAGGGCGACCAGCAAATCTATGAGCCGGCCTATTTTGAAAGCTACGCACCGCGCACGGCCATGGATATGGTAAGCCGTATTCCCGGTTACCGCTTAAACCGCAGCGACAATAAACGCGGACTTGGCAATGGCGGCGCTAACATTTTAATTAACGGCGCACGAGTGGCGGGAAAGTCCAGCGCCCGTGAACAGCTCTCCGCAACCCCCGCCAAAAATGTTGTGAGAATTGAAATTCTCGACGGGGCCAGTCTGGGCATTCCGGGCCTTTCGGGGCAGGTCGCCAATATCATCACCAAGGCCGCGGGCCTTAGCGGCACATGGCAATGGCGTCCGGAATTTCGTCCGCGCCTAAGCCCTAATTATTTCCCGATGAGCGTCAGTGTTTCCGGCGAGAAAAAAGACCTGACCTATTCGCTCTCTCTTAACAGCCGCCCCCGCCGTCAAGGCCATGCCGGGCCGGAAACCCACACGGGGGCGGACGGGATTCTTTATGAAATTCGCGATGAGGACGCCCAGTATAATAATGACAATATTGGCGGATCGGTTAATGTGACGTGGAAGCCCAAAACGGGCCATGTTGCTAATCTTAATCTCAATTACAATAATGCTAATTTTCATTTGCGTGAATTTTCAAAACGCCAAGCGCTGACCGCACGCGGCAGCAATGACGAGACTCTATTCACCGCCGGCGAAGATGAATGGAACGCCGATGGTAGCGCCGATTATGAGTTTCCCCTCGATGTCATGGGGCTAGGCGGGAAGCTAAAACTAACCGGATACCACCGCTTTGAGCATTCCCCCACCGCAAGTCAGTTTGACATTTACACGCCCAATATTGGCCACGTTTATGGCAGCCGGTTTTTACGCCTTGGCGACGAGGCGGAAACCATTGGTCGCGCGGAATATTCTTGGTCAAAAACCAAGGGTCGCGACTGGCAATTTGGCATTGAAAACACCTTTAACTTTCTCGACAATGCTTCGCGGTTTTTAGAATGGGATGGCGTAGATTACATAGAGCAAGCCCTAGATGACCCAAAAGTGCGGGTTGAAGAAAACCGCATGGAAGCCACCCTTACCCATAGCCGCCAATTATCACCAAAATGGGATGTGCAAATGTCCCTCGGCGCGGAATATTCTGAAATCTCGTCCAAAAGCGAAAGCGTGAGTCAAGAGCGCGATTTCATTCGCCCCAAAGGCTTTGTTTCCGCCACCTATAAGCCAAGCGACACACTCACCGTCCATTCAAAGCTAGAGCGCGAAGTTGGCCAATTAGATTTCTTTGACTTTATTTCGTCCGTCAGCCTTGAAGATGACTTTGACACAACCGGCAATATCAACATTGTCCCGCAACAGGCCTGGGCAGGAGAAATCGAGTTTGATAAAAACCTTGGCCAAGACAGCACCCTTAAGCTTAAACTTTTTGGCAGCCTTATTACCGATCTTGTTGACCGTATTCCCTTGGCCGGGGGCGGTGACGCGGTGGGCAATATTGATAGCGCGAGCCAATATGGCGCCCAGCTTAGCACCACCATAAATGGCGGCCGTTGGGGTTATGAAGGCATGGAGCTTGAGTTGGAATATGAATGGCAAAACTCCAATGTGGATGACCCCTTACTCGGCTTTTCTCGCCGCCTAAACGGCGATTGGATATCTAGCTGGGATGCTAATTTTCGCCATGATATCCCTAAAACTGACTGGGCCTATGGCACATTCATTGAAGAGCGAGAAAACGCGCAATCCTACCGTTTGCAAACCATTTCTTGGCACAATCAAATCGGCGCCTTCATGGGTATTTACGCTGAACACAAAGATGTTTTCGGCATGAAAGTCAGCCTGATGGCAATGAATTTGTTAGACGTCAGCGATGACCGCGAGCGTCAAGTGTTCACCGATCGCCGCGACATTGGCGTGCTTGATCACACGGAATATCAGTCGCGCGATTTCGGAATTTTATGGCGGCTTAGGGTAAGCGGCACGTTCTAGCTCTGCCAAATATTACGACCCTATCGCCCAATTATACGGCAGGATTTCTACGCTTTGCGAAAGGCCGGCCTTGGCATAAGGGTCGGCCTTAGCCCACGCCTTAACAGCAAGAAGGCTAGCCGCTTCAACGATGAGCATAGAGCCAATCATCGTCTCCCCGTCATCTGACAGCATCGGCCCTGCCACCTTAACCGTAACGTTTCCGCCGGCCTTTAAAAACGCGATGTGCGCATCACGGTTTGCCATACGCACATCCAGCGCCCCGGCTTTATCTTTGGCAAAAATTACAAAATGCATGCCCTATCCAATCTCTGATTTTAAGTCTCTGGCGAGCAGGCGCACTATGACGTCATCGACGCTAATCTCGCCGGCTAAAATATCCGCCATTGCTTCGCAAATGGGCATATCCACGCCGAGGTCCGCGGCTAATGTTTTCAGGGCGGGGGCGGTGGCCACCCCTTCGGTGACCGCGGCGCGGCCCGCCATAATTTCCTCTAAGGTTTGCCCTTTTCCGAGCGCCAGCCCGCAGGACATATTGCGCGATTGCTCGCTACTACATGTCAGCACCAAATCCCCAAGACCGCACAGGCCCGTCAAGGTTTCGCCCTGCGCGCCGAGCGCCTGTCCCAGCCGGGTCATTTCGCGAAAGCCGCGCGCTATCACGGCGGCGTGGGCGCTTTTTCCAAGCCCCTTACCCAGCACAAGCCCGCAAGCAATGGCCAGCACATTTTTCACCGCCCCGCCAATTTCCGCCCCGATAACATCATCGGACACATAGGGGCGAAAGCCGGGGGTGGCTATGGCGGCGCAAAGCTTTTGCCCCAGCGCCGCGTCCTCGCACGCCAAAGTCACCGCCGTCGGCAGGCCCTGCGCCACATCAATAGCAAAGCTTGGCCCCGATAATACGGCCCCGCGCGCATGAGGAATAATGTCTTCTAATACGCCTGCCATGAATTTAAGGCTATTATGCTCAATACCTTTTGAGCACAGCACAATCGGCAATCCGCCTTTGGCGTGGGGGGCAAAACCCGCGAGGGTGGCGCGCATATGCTGGGCCGGCGGCACGGCTAGCACGGCGTCCATATCAGCCAAATCCGCAAAATCGCTACTGGCTTTAATCGCGGGGCTAAGTTTAACCCCCTTTAAATAGAGCGTGTTTTCATGGCTGTTATTTATCGCGTCAACGCAGTCTTTTTCAAATGCCCAAAGGGTCACGTCGCGCCCTGCGCTCGCCATGGCCTGGGCGAGGGCCGTGCCCCATGCGCCGCCGCCAATAACGCCAATTTTTTGAAACTCTGTAAGTGCGTCACTCATGACTTTGGTCCTTTTTTTCCGCTCCCGCTCGCCGGGGCATTTTTAGCAGATATGGCGTCAAGTGGCCAGCGCGGCCGCGCCGCCACTGACAAATCGTCAACATCTCCGGCGGCTAATCTTAGCGCGCCGGCCAGCGCAATCATCGCGCCATTATCCGTGCAATAGGCATGGGGCGGCACGTGCATTTTAAAGCCGCGCGCCGCGCAAAGTATTTCTAACGCCGCGCGAATTTCACTATTGGCCGCAACCCCGCCGGCGACAACAAAGCGTCCGCCATCCGCCTCATGGCGCGCGCTAAACATATCCATAGCCCGCCCCGTGCGCTCGGACACTATATCGGCGCAGGCGCGCTGAAAGCTTGCCGCCACATTCGCCTTGTCCTGCGCACTGGGATTATCAATCGCTTTAAAGGCGCGGGCGGTCGCGGTCTTAAGGCCGGCAAAGGAAAAGTCCGCGTGGGGCTTGCCCTTAAACGGGCGCGGCAATTTATGCGCCAAAGGGTCACCGCCCTTGGCCGCGCGCTCCACATTCGGCCCGCCGGGAAACCCTAGCCCCATAATCTTGGCGGTTTTATCAAAGGCTTCCCCCGCCGCGTCGTCCACAGTCGAGCCAAGACGGGTGTAATCCCCAAGGGCGTTGACCGATAAAAGCTGGGTGTGACCGCCGCTGACGAGTAGCAATAAATACGGAAAATCGCACGGCTCCGAAAGGCGCGGCGATAGGGCATGGCCCTCAAGATGGTTGACCCCAATCAAAGGAATATCCAATGAAATCGCGAGCCCCTTAGCGGTCATCAAGCCGGCAATAACCCCGCCAATAAGCCCCGGCCCCGCCGTGGCCGCCACCGCGTCAAGGCCGCTATAATCCAAACCGCACGTTTTCATGGCGCGGGCGGTGATGTCATCGACAATATCTAAATGGGCGCGGGCGGCAATTTCAGGAACCACCCCGCCAAAGGGGGCGTGCAGCGCATCTTGGGACGCGATAATCGACGACAGCACATCCGCCGAGCCGTCAGGGTTTAGGCGCACCACGGAGGCGGCGGTTTCGTCGCAGGACGATTCTAGCCCCAATACGATATAGCTCCCATTCGGGCTATTACCGTCTAGGCTGTGTACTCTGTCGGTATTTGGCGTTAAAGGCATGATAGTTAGATAATGACGTTGGAACACTTATGCAAGAATTGCTCAAAATTGGTAGCAGAGGCTCCCCCCTCGCCCTCGTGCAGGCCCGCCTTGTGCAGCGGCTTATGGGCCGCGCCGCCGGCATGGACGCCGGGCAATATAAAGCCGCCTTCCCGATTAAGGTCTACACCACGACCGGAGACGTGCTGACCGGCCGGCTTGCGGTATCCGGCGGCAAGGGCCTATTTGTCAAAGAGCTTGATGAAGCGCTTGCGAGCGGCGAGATTGATATGGCCGTCCACTCCATGAAAGACGTGCCGACGACGATTGATGCCGCGTTTGAAATCCCCACTATCTTGCCGCGCGAAGATGTGCGCGACGCATTTATTTCGCTTAAATATGACGCCCTTTTAGATATGCCCAAAGGGGCGATTTTAGGCACGGCGTCCCTGCGCCGCCAAGCGCAAGCGGCGCGACTACGGCCCGATTTAAAGATTGTGCTTTTGCGCGGTAATGTCGGCACGCGGCTCGCCAAGCTTGAGCAAGGCGTGTGCGAGGCGACATTTTTGGCCAGCGCCGGCCTCACCCGCCTTGGCCAAACCGAAGTGATTAAGGACTATATCAGCGCCGATGACATGCTCCCCGCTCCGGCCCAAGGGGCGGTTGGCGTGCAAATCCGTGCGGGGCATAACCAGTGCGCCAAATATCTCGCCCCGCTCCATTGCCCCCAAACCCATATCGCCATCACGGCGGAGCGCGCCCTATTAAAGGCGCTCGACGGCTCTTGCCGCACCCCGATAGCCGCGCTGGCGCAAATTAAGGGCGACGCCCTGCGCCTGCGCGCGCAAGCGCTCAGCCCTGACGGGACGCTAAGTTACGCCCGCGATGAAACCGTTTGCCTGATGGATGGGCCGATAAAAACCGCCAAGGCCCTAGGCTATGCTCTGGGCATGAGCATTAAAGACGAGGCCGGCGACACAATTAAGTGGGATATGTAGCGTGGCCATTGTCTGGATAACCCGCATATCAGGCGAGGCTAGCGCCAAGGCCGTGGCCGCCCTCGGCGCGTCCCCGCTCATTGCGCCGCTATTAAAACTTTGCGCCGCTTCCACCCCCGCTAGCGCCCCGCCGGATGATAATGTGATTGCCTTCACTAGCGGCAGCGCCGTGCGCGCCTTCGCCGCCCTAACCGATCGCCGCCATTGGCGCGCCTACGCTATTGGCGACGCCACAGCCGCCCTAGCCGTAAGCCTTGGTTTTGAAAATACGCTCAGCGCAAGCGGGGACGTAAACGCCCTTGCCGCGCTGATTATCAAAGACGCGCCCAAAAACGCCCTTGGGGCTGTGACTTATTTATCCGGCGTGCATATTGCCGGCGATTTAATGGGCGCGCTGGACGCGGCGGGCATTAGGGCTAGCCGCGAGATTATTTACGCGACCCATCCCGTAACCCAAATGCCAGAGCGCGCGGCGGATGCCCTCATCAACGAAGACAATATTACGGTTTTACTCTACTCCCCCAAAGGGGCGCGCGCCTTTGCCGCATTAATCAATAGTCCGCAATTCGCCGCCAATATCCCCAAGCTTATTACGGTCAGCCTGTCGGCAAATATTGACGCGGCCCTAGGGGGGCTTGCTCTTATGGCGCGCCATATCGCAGACGCGCCAAATGAAGCCGCCCTCATCAGCGCGCTTGAGACTGCGCTCGCAAAGGCGTAAGGTGCAATTATGAACACATCAGAAAACACAGATACCGACATTAATCCTAAGGCCAGCCTTAAGGGCGGCGCGGCGGCTAAGGGCAAACCCCGCGCTAAAAAAACCCAGCGGGATAAGCCTGCTAGGGGCCCTAAAAAGGGAATTGGATTTACCACGGCGGCGATAATGTCCCTGCTTGCGGCCAGCATTGGCGGCGCGGCGGGCTGGATGGGGCCAAAAATATTTGACCCGGCTAATGCCGCCCCCGCCAAGGCCATCACCCAGCACGCGGAGCAAATTAACGGGCTTGCCTCCCGCGCCAAAACCCTAGAATCCACGGGCGAGCAGCTGTCTAATGCTGTCACAAATTTGCAAAGTAATGTGCGCGACATCCCCGCAATGGCGCAAAACATTGCCGAGCAGAAAACCGCGATAGCGGCGATAAATTCCAACACGATTATCACTGACCCCGCAAGCCTATTGGCGCCGATAACAGGGCGCATTGACGCGGTGGAAACCCTGCTCGCGCCGCAAGGCAAGCCCGATGATAAAGCTATCGGCGACGCCCAAGCCAGCGCGTCAGCTCTTCTCGAGCGCATTACCGCCCTTGAGGGTAAATTAGAGGCCCTGCGCGCCGCGCCGCCGCAAAGCCGCGAACCTGTAGTTCTAAGCTATAGCACGCCGCAAAACGCAAATGGCGAAACCCCCGCCGAGGGTCAAAGTGCAGATGCGCCCGTCTCCGCCTATGACCTTGCGGCAAATTTTCCAAAAGACGCCATGCTCGCCGCCATGACCGCGCAAAAAGCCTCGCAAAAAGATCCAAGCTGGATTCGCAAGCTTCTCGGTAGCCATGTGCAAAGCGATGATGACAAGAGCGCCCAAACCCGCGCCAGTATTGACGCTAGCCATGGCGCCGCCCTGCGCGGGGATATAAAAGCCGCGATAGATATTATTGAAACCCTTAACCCCACCGTACGCGCGAGCGCCCATCAGTGGATGATTGAAGCTAAAAAACAGTCCTAAAGGCCAGATTATGAAATCCACATTACTCCGTTATTTTATTGTCCTGCTTGTTTTAGCCCTCGCCCTTGGCGCGCTTTGGCTTTTCATTGGGCCGGAGAAATTTGTCCTTGCTAGCCTTGGCGATAGCGCTAGCCCTGCCCCCATTGGCGGCTATAAAGTCTCCTTGCAAATCCTTGCCATGGCCGGCCTTGCTGGCGCCGCCGCCTTGATTGCCGTCTGGTCGCTTTTGAAATTCCTTTGGGACTTACCCGCAAGACTTCGCTCCGGCGCAAGCAAGCGTAAGCGCGGCCAAGCCCTAGAAGCCATGGAAGACGCGCTGATTGCCGCCTCCGCCGGGGACCGCGACAAGGCGCGCAAAAAAGCCGCTCGCGCCCGCACATTAATAGACCGCCCCGCATTAGGCCGGATTATGAGCGCCCAAGCCGCGGAAATTTCCGGCGACCCCGCTGAGGCGCAAACCCATTACCGCGAAATGCTTGATGATGAAAAAACCCGCCGCCTTGGCCAGCGCGGCCTGGCGACCCTTGCCTATAGTAAGGGCGATTTTGACGCGGCCATGACCCTGTCCAAACAGGCCTACGCCGATAATAAGGACGCCAAATGGGCCTTTGATGTTTTATTTGGCGCGCAGGTTAGCGAAGGCGAATGGGGCGGCGCCCTTGAAACCCTCGCCAGCGGCCTGCGCCGTAAACATATTAGCAAAGAGAGCGCCGTGCGGCGCCGCGCCGTATTAATGACCGCGCAGGCGAGCGGGCTTGGCGGCGCGGCGGCTACGGAAATGGCCGTGGACGCGGCCCATGACGCCCCCGGCTTTGCCCCCGCCGCCGCCTTAGCCGCGCGGCTTTTATCAGCGAGCGGAGAGACAGGCCGCGCCAGTAAGCTGATTGAAAAATCCTGGAGCAAAGCCCCCCACCCCGCCCTTAGTCTGGCATATCGCGACCTGCAAAGCGGGGAGAGCGATAAGGTTCGCGCCAAGCGTATGAAGGGTTTAATCAAGCAAAATAGCCGCCACCGCGAATCCATTATACTGGGCGCGGAAGACGCCATATCCGCCGGCGACGGCGTGGCCGCATTGGCCGCCCTTGCTCCGCTCGCGAAAAAATCTAAACCCTCGGCCCGCATTTGCGCCCTCGCTGCCAAGGCCGAAAGCCTGTGCGGTAATAATAGTGATGCCCGCCTTTGGGCCGCCCGCGCCAGCGCGGCGCACGGAGAGCCGGATTGGTCTGACCTTGACCCGAATGGCCCCGCCTTTGCTTACAGCCCCGCCGATTGGCGACGGCTGGTTTTCTCCTACGGCGATAGCGGAGAGCTTATTCATCCGCGCCATGAACGGTTTGAAGAAATGAAACCGGCGGCGGATTTACAAAGCGTTGAGGCTATCGAGACGCCAAACGCCGCCCCGAGCGCCTCGCCGTCATCCGGCCCGCGCGCGCAGGCCCCCGCCGCAAATCTAACCAGCCCGCCTGAAAAAAGCGGCCAGGATGATAGCGTCGTCAAAGCCCCAAGCCCCGACCTTATTAACTAGGCCATGCAAAGCGCCGCCACAGCCCTAAAGGCCCTTGGTCATCCAGAGCGCCTGCGCATTGTCGCCTTGCTCGCGCGCGGGGAGCTGACCGTGAGCGAGCTAACGCAAATCCTGTCCCTGTCCCAGCCGCGCGTCACCCAATATATCAAAACCCTAGAGGCCGCCCATATTGTCGAACGCCTTAAGGAGGGGAGCTGGGTGTTCTCCCGGCTTAGTCGGCATAATCCGCAAATTGCCACATTAACGCAGGGCGCAATTTCTGCCCTACCCCAAAACGACGCCCTGCTTGTAACCGATCACGGTAAGCTTTTAACCGTGCGTAAAATGCGGGCAAAAGCGGCGCAGGATTTCTTCGCCAGCCTAGCGAGTAATAGTCAATCCCTCAGCGCAGAATATTTACCGCGCGGGGATATTGAAACCCATATGCGCGGTTTGGCCGGCAAGGGGCCGTTTAATTTTATGGTAGATTTAGGCACGGGCACGGGGCGGATATTAGAGGTGTTCGCCGATAGGGCTGCGCGCGGGGCCGGCATTGATAGCAGCCCTGAAATGCTCGCCGTAGCGCGTCACAATCTCTCTGGCCAAAAGCTTAATCACCTCACCGTGCGCCACGGGGACTTGCAAACCGTCCCCTTTGATAACGGGGCCGCGGATTTTGTTACCCTGCACCAAGTCCTGCATTATCTTGACGAGCCGGCTAAGGCCATTGCCGAGGCGGGGCGACTTTTATCGCCGGGCGGCGCTTTGATGATTGTTGATTTTGATAGCCATGCGCGCGAGGAGTTTCGCGAGCAATATGCCCATAGGCGGCTTGGGTTTTCCGATGATGAGATTAGCGCATGGATGGAGCTAGCTGGCCTAAAACTATCCCAAACCCGCCGCGTAAACCCGTCAGAGCCGCTCGCCCCGCCGGTAAAATTATGGCTAGGGAAGAAGTCCTTTGAAACAGCCCCTTAGCACTTAAATTTTTCGTTATTCATATGTTTATTGGAACAGCCCGCCAAATGCCGGTGATTTTTATTAACCATTTGACCCAACGGATTATTTGTGAGGATTAGTTTTATTCAAAACACAAGAAACGGGGACCATCATGAACTTTAAAAGAATATTATGCTCGCAACGGGCCTTTCTGCAGCGGCTCTACTGGCCGGAAACGCCACGGCAAAAACGCCATTTCAACTAGAAGACGTCAATGACGGCTATGTGTTCATCTTCAACACTTCCGTAACGCCCGGTCAGGCCAAAGGCCTTGCCAATCGCATGGTCAGCCGCGCCGGCGGCCAAATGGGTCATACACATGAGGAGCAAGCAATTTAACAATTTACTTGTGATCACATTGCGCGCCATTGGCCCCGTCTAAAAATTCACACCACGCAGCCCAGCTTCTGCCCGTTACTTCCGTTACCCTCTCATCGCTAATGCGCGTCATATGCTTGCCCTAACCCCTAGCATTAAGGCCCATCAATTCGCGGTATTTATAAATGAATTGCGTTTGGTCTGCGCTGGCCATGCCGCCGCATATGGCCACTTCGGTCAGCATGTGGGCGAGGTCATCCGCCTCCTTGCCGCTCACGGATTTACGCAGCAAATTGGTCATGGGCCGCAGGGTGGAAATCGGCTGTTTTAAGTCCCGCGTTAGCCAGCGAATGTTGAGAATAAACTCTTCGGCGTCTGCCTTTGGCCAGGCCATGTTTTCAACCAATAGATCTTCGATGGCTTTTTGCGTGGCGTCATTAACCCGTCGCTCTTTGCACAGGCGCGCGACGGAGACCATCAGCACGGCGGCCGCTTCGCGCGCATCCTCTACCAAATCAAGCCCGCTGCGCCCCGCTTGTTTTTGATAGCGAAGCTTACGCGGCAGATTAGCAATGCCCTCGACCGCGTCGACCACATGGCCCGCGCCCTTAGCCGCCCTGCCAACCCAAAATATAAGCATGGCTATGCTCGTTAAAATGCCAATCAATGGAACCATCATGTCTCCTTGGCGTAGTATTGCCAAGCGCGGCGCGCGCGTCAAGTTAGCGGCAAAGTTTACCCGGCCCCATATCCACATGGATGTGGTCTTTATGGGCCGCGTTATAATCCGGGCCGAGGGTGACGCGAAAAACGTGGCAGCCACTAGAATGGGCGGCGCGTAAAAACTGCGCACGGGCCTTCGCCTCATCACTCCCCGTCCCATCCCAATCCTTTAGCACGGAAATCATCCGTCCGTCCTCAAGCTCAAAGCCAGAAATATCCCACGCATTGGCAAAGGCATGCTCGGAAAGCCGGCTCGTCCCCGCCACATTGCGGCAAGAATAGGTGCCAAAGTGATGCAGATTTTTAAGCGGGGAGCCTAGATGCGCTACCGCATGGTCATCAACCCGCCCAAGCCAAATATAGGCCCCGGTTTGCAGCGGGCACAGGGCGCTCATCGACCGCGGCTTAAAACTAACCCCGTGATTACGGCTAGCATTTAGCGCCATCTCCCATCCGCAGCCCTCATCATTACGCTTTTCATCCAGCACGGTGAAGCGTGTCCCTAGGGCGCCAGCCTGAAGACGTGACAGGCACTGGGCGCGCGGGGCGAGGCTGACCTTGAATAGTTGCGCTTTCGTGGCAAAGCCAATCGGAGCATTAATGTCGAGGGTTTTCCAAAAAAGGTGCTGCGGCGCGACCTTGCGGTTAGCCAAGGTAAATACGCCGCCCAGCAAAATGGCTAAAACAATAATGCGAAAAAGCAGGCGCGGAACAATGCTATTGCCCATTTAATCCACCAAGCAAATGACCTGCGCGATGCGGCGGTCTCGACGATAAACGTCAGCTTCTTGGCCAAAGGACTCTAGGGCTATGGCGCGGGCGGCAAGCGGTTTGCGCGCGCTAGGCACAAGCGGGCGCACGGACGATGGGGCCACCGTATAGACCCGGCCTCGGCGCGGAGACTCGGCGGCGACTATTCCGATAACCTCTCCGTCTGCGTCTAAAACCGGCGCGCCGGACAGCCCGCCAAGCGAGCCTTTAAGCCCGCGCGTCCGCCCTAGCTCTGACCAGACTAGCACCGCTTCTTTCGCGTTATAGCGTCCGCGGGTAATCAGTTGATGGCGGCCCATTAGGCTTCCGGCAACTTCGCCAGGGCGACCCTGCGGAAAGCCAAAGAAATATCCTGGCTCTTGAAGGCGGCGGCGCGAGCTTAAATCCGTCGGCAGGGCGGCGCGATTCCAGCGCGTATGCAAAACCGCCGTGTCGCTATCTTTGGAAATTTCAACATCGTCAACTTTTACCGCCATGTTCGGGCCGGCGATTAAACCTAGCCGGTCACAACTATCCACCACATGGCGCGCGGTCAGCCACATCCCCTTACCGTCAATACTAAAGGCGGTTCCGGAGCCAGAATGGCGCGGGCCAATATCCACTAGAACCTGCCTGTCACTCGGGCGAATATCGGCGAGGGCAGGGCCGAGCGGCGGCGGTTCAATTGGCGCGATTTCATTGTTAGAGCCCATGGCGCGCAGTAAAATCACGCCAAGAATAATCGCGTAAATCGACCAATCCGGAGGCGCAAAACGCACGGGCTTAGAATTTCACAAAAATAGCAGACGCCAGCAAAATGGAGCCGGCAAGCTTAAACGCCGTCAGCACCGTCGCCGCCGCCATGTCATCATGGGTGATGCGCTTGGGCAAATCTGGCAATAAAATATCGGTCATGCGGAATAAAAATAGCTGCAAGAGCAGGCTTACCGTGCCCCATATGGCCAAATCAAATAGCGAGACGCTGGAGGTTAAACAGGCGGCGAGCGGCAAGGCCAGCGCGACTAAAAATCCGCTAAAGGAGACCGCGGCAGACAAATTACCCTGCCGTATCAGCAGGATTTCCTTATGCGGGGTAAGCTGCACATAGACGATAACCCCTATCACATAGAGCGCCGTCGCCAGCAGTAGAAAAAATATAAGCCACGGAAATCCCGCGGCGAGTGAGTTTAGAGCCGGCTCCATAATGTCCTCTATGTCTGCCAAAATTTAAAGCTCCCACAAGCAGATTTGCTTTTGCAGGGGCGAGAGCGATTTTGCAAGTAAATTACGCCAGTTTTATGGCTGCTTATGCGCCCGCATCATTTTTAAGCGCATCTTTGCGAATACCGCTGGCGCGGCGCTTTTCCGAATCCGATTTTAATTGCCCGCAGGCGGCGAGAATATCGCGGCCCCTTGGTGTGCGTATCGGGCTAGCATAGCCAGCGGCGTTCACCTGATCGGCAAAGCTTTCAATCACGTCCCAATCGCTACATTCATATTCAGTGCCCGGCCACGGGTTAAACGGGATGAGATTTACTTTGGCCGGAATGCCGCGCAAAAGTTTAATCAGCTCGCGGGCATGGCGCGGGCTATCATTGACGC
>JAZGFA010000141.1:0-2850 GCA_036478975.1 Robiginitomaculum sp.
GCAGGCGGGCGGGTTTTACCGGCTTTGGTTATTATCAAACTTTTCTGCACATAGACCTTGGCGCGCCGCGCCACTGGTTTGCAAATTCACATGCGAGGGCCAAATGGCACAATTACTTGGACTAGGACTAGATGCGGCGGCAGGCGGCGTATTCGGCATTATTGGCACGGCTATGGGCCGTTTTGCCGGATATTTTGAACGCCGCCAAAGCTTTGAGCAGGAGCAAAAGCGCTGGCTCCATGAGCGCGCACTGCACGCGCTAAACATGCAGGCGCGGGCGCAAGAGAGCGAAATAGAGCTAGCAATTACCGCCCAGCAAGGCAGCTGGGCCGGGCTTGAGGCTTCGCTAAAGGCGGACGCGGCGCTTGGCTCTGGCAGTCAATGGGTTATCAATACGCTACGGCTTGTGCGGCCTACGCTGACCCTATTGCTGTGGCTGATTACCGGCTGGATATTTGCACGCACCCAAGATGGCGGTATAGCAGAAGCGGCGGTGTTCGCGGCCACAGCAGCGACCCTATGGTGGTTTGGCGACCGCGCGCCAAAGCCTCATATTGGGGCTTATGGGCGGCGCTAGCTTGGCTGGGTTAGGCTGATAACGCTGAAGGCGACTAATAAGGTCATGGTGATGGTAATCGTCAATAAATATATCATGCCAACGCCGTAACTGGTCAGAAGCGTTTTAAACCAACCGCGCTTAAACATAGCTTTAAGGCTAAGGGGCAGATAGATGAGCATGGCGACCATGAAGACTAATTCCATCCTCAGAAATGGCATATAGCGATTGAGGATAATCCCTATCAGCAAAAGCAAATAGGCAAAGGCGTGAATATAGGCGGCGTGGACAAGGTGATCAAACAGCAGGGCATTGGGGCGGCCGCGAATAAATATCGCCCCGAGTAGCATAGTAAAAGGCATCATTAAAAATATAAGCTTTGGGAACCATTTTTGAATGACCGAGTTAAGCTGCTCTGGATTTCTAATGAGGTTAATCATCATATTTTTATTGGCCTGCTGGTTTTCCGAGCTTAAGATTTTATTGGCCGCCTCGACTTCTTGATTATCCAGTGCATTATCAAAATCGCCAATGTTCACCACGAAACCTTCTGCGTTAATGGCCTTTTCAATTATTCGCAGCTCACGCTCATCATGAAAGGCTGCAACCTGTTTTTGAGTTTTGAAATAATGCATTTTCGGCAGGGTGAGCGTATAGTCTTCGTCCACCAGTTCTGCCGTAGGTTTTGTGACGCCATCCTTGACCTTAATATTCATATCGATACTGAAAATTTGCGTTTGGGTTAGCCCCATAAAGCCAAAGAGCAGGATGGACATCACCAAATAAACCCGCACGGGGGATGACCATTTAGTGCGCGCCCCGTCCGCATATTCACGGGCAACCTTACCTGGGCGAATAATGAGGCTCAGCCATGTGCGCCAAATGCGCGACTCGAAACCAAAGATAGAGGTGAAAACTTCCGTGAATAGGGCGAAAATGGAGCGGCGATAATCGTCATTTCTCTGGCCGCAATTGCCGCAATAAACCGCCTTCATCGGGGCCTCGCAAGAAAAGCAAAAATGCGCTTGATTGATGTCGGGTATATTGTCGTCCCCAAGCGGGGCGGCCCATAGGGCGTCATCAGCGTCTGGCGTGTCCATAAGAAGTCCCCTTAACTTTGACTATACCCCCTTTTGCGGCGAACGCCTATACGCAACTTTTTGCATATGCGGCTTGCGCGGGCGTAAAGGCTTGTTATGCTTATCCCATGAGCGATTTTCAATTTAAAGACCAAATCATCTGCATTACCGGCGCGGCCGGCGGCATTGGCTATGGCCTTGCGCAAATGTTTATCGCCGCCGGCGCGCGGGTTGCGATAAGTGACCGCAACGCCCCGCATGAGACGGCTAAAAGCCTTAATGATAAGGCCAGGGGTGATAAGGCGCGGGCTTACGCTTGCGACGTATCGGACGAGGATAGCGTTATCGCCTTTATCGAAGCTGTACGCCGCGACTTTGGCCCGATTGATATTTACTGCTCCAATGCCGGGGTTGGTTATGGCGACGGGCCGGGCGGCTATGCGTGCGGCGGCAGTAATAAAAGCTGGGACGTTAGCTGGGGCGTGAATGTCATGGGCAGCGTTTATGCGGGCAGGGCATTGTTTCCGACGTGGCGAGAGCGCGGCTCTGGCCGTTTCGTGATTACCGCATCTGCGGCGGGGCTTTTAAACCAAACCTCAAGCGCATCCTATAGCGTGACAAAACACGCCGCAGTCGGCCTAGCCGAAGCCATGGCGATTAATCACCGCGAGGACGGCATTGGCGTGCATTGCATCTGTCCGCAATATGTGCGCAGCAATATGACTAAGGGCCAAGACTTTGCCGAGCAAAGCAAGGACGGTTTATTAGAGCCGAGCGACGTGGCCAATGCGCTTGCGGCGGCGATAAAAAACGAAGATTTTTTGGTGTTATCCCACCCAATTGTGCTGGAATATTACCGCTCTAAAGGCCATGACTATAATCGCTGGGTTTCCGGCATGGCTAAACTCAAGGCGAAAATCGCCATATTTAAAATGCCGCTGATTTAGGCGCTCAAAGGAAACACAATTATGGCCCGTTTTGATTTTACTGATAAAGTTGTTTTAATTGCCGGCGCGTCGCGCGGCATTGGCGCGGCCTGCGCCCATGGCTTTGCGCAGCATGGCGCCCATGTGATTTGCGCCTCTCGCAAGGTCGATGATTGCCAAAAGGTGGCCGACGCCATCATAGCGGCGGGCGGCAAGGCCAGCGCTAAGACCCTGCATCTGGGCGAGCTATCCCATCACGGCAAGGTCATATCCGAGATTGAAGCCGAGC
>JAZGFA010000142.1:0-4335 GCA_036478975.1 Robiginitomaculum sp.
ATCCCGGCTATCGCGACGTGACATTTGACGAGGTTAAAGACAGCTATATCGGCCAAATCCGCGCCATGATTTCCCATGTTGACGCCCTGCTGATTGAAACTATTTTTGATACGCTTAATTGCAAGGCCGCCATTGCCGCCGTTTACGCTGTCTTTGACGAAGTCGGGTATAAAAAACCGCTGATAATTTCCGGCACAATTACCGATCGCAGCGGACGCACATTATCTGGTCAAACGCCGGAAGCCTTTTGGCTATCAATTGCCCATGCGCGCCCCTTTGCGGTGGGGCTTAATTGCGCGCTTGGCGCCGATGAAATGCGGCCCCATATTGAGGCTATATCCAAAATCGCAGATTGCCACGTCATCGCTTTTCCCAATGCGGGTCTGCCCAATGCGTTCGGCGAATATGACGAGAGTCCCGACGACATGGCGAGCCAAATTACGCCCTGGGTTGACGCTGGCTTTGTCAATATATTGGGCGGCTGTTGCGGCACCACGCCAGATCATATCAAAGCGATTAGAGAGGCTACCGAAGGCTACAAAACTCGCCCTATTCCGGTTATCGCGCCAACCCTGCGCCTAGCGGGTTTAGAGCCGTTTCAAATCGAGGTATAATTATGAAAGTTTACGAGACAATTGAGCCAAAACTTGAGGCCTTTATCAAGGCGCAAAAAATGTTCTTTGTCGCCACTGCGCCCTTATCGGGCGAGGGGCACGTCAACCTGTCCCCCAAGGGCTATGACAGCTTTGCCATATTAAACCCCGCCAAAGTCGCCTATCTTGACCTTGGCGGCTCTGGCATTGAAACCCAAGCTCATATTACGGAAAATGGCCGCATTACCATTATGTTTTGCGCCTTTGAAGGCAAAGCCAATATTGTGCGCCTGTTTGGCACGGCAAAAGTGTTCGATTTTGGCCACCCAGATTTCGCGCAAAAATTAGCCGCCTTTCCCGGCCATGATCGGGCGCGGTCTATATTTGAAATCGCGCTAGACCGCATCCAAGATAGCTGTGGTTGGGGCGTGCCATTTTACGAATTTAAAGGTGAGCGCGACCAGCTTAAACGCTCCAATGCCAATCGCTCCTATGATGATTGGGCCGAGCATCGCTACAAAACCAACAGTCTTTCCATTGACGGCCTGCCCGGCCTAAAACGCCCGAAATAGAGTAAAACCCATGACTAATATGACGCAATTTATCAATATTGGCGAGCGCACAAATGTGGCTGGCTCGGCGCGGTTTAAAAAACTTATCGTTGCCGGTAATTATGACAAGGCGCTTTCCGTTGCCCGTCAGCAGGTTGAGAGCGGCGCGCAAATTATCGACATTAATATGGATGATGGCCTGATTGACGGGGTCGCGGCGATGACCCGCTTCTTGCAGCTTCTCGCCGGAGAGCCGGACATATCGCGCGTGCCGATTATGATCGACAGCTCAAAATGGGAAGTTTTAGAAGCGGGCCTCAAATGCGTTCAGGGCAAGTGCGTGGTTAACTCCATTTCCATGAAAGAAGGCGAGGCCCAATTTTTAGAGCAAGCCCGTAAAGTACGCGCCCTTGGCGCCGCCGCCGTGGTCATGGCCTTTGACGAGAGCGGACAGGCGGAGACCGCCGACCATAAATTTGAGATATGCGCGCGCGCCTATAAACTGCTGACCGAAGAGGCGGATTTTCCGCCGCAAGACATCATTTTTGACCCCAATATTTTCGCCGTGGCCACCGGCATTGAGGAACATAATAATTACGCTGTCGCCTTTTTTGACGCCTGCAAACGCATCAAGGCCGAGCTGCCCCATGCGCGCATTTCCGGCGGCTTGTCCAATGTTAGCTTCGCTTTTCGCGGCAATAATCCGGTGCGCGAGGCCATGCATAGCGTGTTTCTCTACCATGCCATTCCCGCTGGCCTTGATATGGCGATTGTCAATGCTGGCCAGTTGACCATTTATGATGACATTCCGGACAAATTGCGCGAGCGGGTTGAAGATGTCATCCTCAACCGCCGCCCCGATGCTACGGACCGCCTGCTAGACATCGCCAATGATTACCGCGGTGACGGCAAGGTAAAGGCTAGCGCTACGAATTTGGAATGGCGCGAACTGTCTGTGGAAAAACGGCTAGAACATGCGCTTGTGCGCGGCATTACCGACTATATCGTCGCCGATACCGAAGAGGCGCGGCAAGCGGCGCAGCGTCCGCTCCACGTCATTGAAGGCCCGCTCATGGACGGCATGAATGTGGTTGGAGATTTGTTTGGCAGCGGCAAAATGTTTTTGCCGCAAGTAGTCAAATCCGCCCGCGTGATGAAGGCATCCGTCGCCCATCTTATGCCGTTTATGGACGCGGAAAAAGAAGCCAGCGGCATGGCTGGCACCTCCAATGGTAAAATCCTAATGGCCACGGTTAAGGGCGATGTTCACGATATTGGCAAAAATATCGTCGGCGTAGTCCTGCAATGTAATGGCTATGAAATTATTGATTTGGGCGTCATGGTCCCCTGCGATAAAATCCTCGCAGCGGCGATTGAGCATGACGTCGACATGATTGGCCTATCGGGCCTCATCACGCCTAGCCTTGACGAAATGGTTTATGTGGGCCGCGAAATGCAGCGCCTTGATTTCAATATTCCCCTGCTGATTGGCGGGGCCACCACGTCAAAAACCCATACGGCGGTCAAGATCGAGCCGGGTTATAAAAACGATGCTACACTCTATGTCACCGATGCTTCGCG
The DNA here is from genome assembly GCA_036478975.1 of Robiginitomaculum sp. Classification (GTDB taxonomy): domain Bacteria; phylum Pseudomonadota; class Alphaproteobacteria; order Caulobacterales; family Maricaulaceae; genus Robiginitomaculum. The sequence goes on from JAZGFA010000142.1 coordinate 2,726, forward strand.
CGCGGTCGGCGTGGTCAGCGCCCTGCTTGGGGATGGCAAAGCCGATTATACGGCAAAGATTACCGCGGATTATGAAAAAGCCCGCGCCTCCCATTTTGCAAGCCAGAGCAAGAAAAAACGCCTCACCTTAAAAGAGGCCCGCGATAATCCGTTCTCCCCGGATTGGGATAATTACACGCCGCCAAAGCCGAGCTTTATCGGCACGAGAACCCTGACAGATTACGATCTTTCAAAGCTAAGGGTTTTCATTGACTGGACGCCATTCTTTGCCACATGGGAGCTAAAGGGTCGCTATCCGGCTATCCTTGACAATGAACGTTTCGGCGAAGCGGCGCGCGATTTATTTGCCGACGCCAGCGCCATGCTCGACAAAATCATTACCGAGAAATGGGTGAGCGCAAATGCTGTTTACGGCTTTTGGCCTGCCGCGCAAAACGGTGATGACGTCACCGTATTTAATGATGAGAACCGCACCGACACGCGCGCCAACTTCCACGGCCTACGTCAGCAAATTAGCAAGGGTGATGGCCGCAAACCTAATTACTGCATCTCTGATTTCTGCGCGCCAAAGGGCGACTATATTGGCGGATTTTGCGTCACGGCAGGCCTTGGTGAAGAGGCGCGTTCCAAGGCGTTTAAAGATGCGGGTGACGACTATAACTCCATCCTGTTTAAAGCACTGTGCGACAGGCTGGCTGAAGCTTTTGCTGAGCATTTACACCAACGTGTCCGCCACGAGTTTTGGGGCTATGCACCCGATGAAGTCTATAGCGGCGACGATTTGATTGCGGAAAAATATGACGGGATTCGCCCCGCGCCCGGCTATCCGGCTCAGCCAGACCACACGGAAAAAGCAGCGCTGTTTGGTCTGCTTGATGCCACTAAACAGACAGGCGTTGTCCTTACCCAAAGCTTTGCCATGCATCCGGCTAGCTCCGTCTCTGGCCTGTACTTCTCTCATCCCGATAGCGTTTATTTCGGCGTCGGAAAAATAGAAAAAGACCAAGTACGCGACTATGCAAAACGTAAGGATATGAGCCTAGAGGACACGGAACGCTGGCTCGCACCCATCCTTAATTACACACCTAATTAAGGCGTATTTTCCGCTTCACCTTCTGCGGGTTTTCGCAAAGGTTTTTGTTTTGTTGGCTGGAATATTTGCCGCAAAAACCCCGGCGTGAAAGCCGAGAGCGGGTTCACGGACACTTGGGTTTTATGGAAGGGGCCATCGAGGGAATAATTGAGCGCGAAGATGCCCTCCCCTTCTTTGCCTACCACAATATCCCCAAGGATTGGCACTTTGCCTAGCACGGAATTAAGCGTATAGGCTGGCACAATAACGCCGTCCAAATCCATGGCCTTTTCGTCAAAGTCAATCGACCCGCGCGCCGTAAGACCGATAGCAGAACCATTCGCCCGCGACTCGCCGAGCATGAGCAAACCATCTTCAAATTCAAATGGCGCGGTCAAGGTATCAAAATTCATTCCGTCACCGCTGAGAATTTCCCCAAGCCCTTGAAGGCTGGCAAGCGATAGGATGCGGGCAAATACGGGCGCATCAACCACTTTAAATTTTTTCATATTCGCCGTGCCGCTAAGACCGCCAGGAG
>JAZGFA010000143.1:0-2673 GCA_036478975.1 Robiginitomaculum sp.
GGCGCCGCTTGAAACCAAACCGTCGGACTATACACTCAAGGACTTCGGCTATCGCTGGTTTGTTTTTGCTACCCCGCTCGCCCCCGGCGCGCGCACGCAAATGGATTTCACCGTTGAGATTGAGGCCACCGAAATCGGTCGGCGCTCACCGATTATCCCTAACGGCACCTTTGTCGATAATACGCGAATTTTTCCAGTCATTGGCCTAAGCAATATGCGTATGCGCAACCCCGATAAGCGCCGCAAATATGACCTGCCTAAGCTGTCTAAAATGAAAGACCGTGAGGACATGGAAGCGCGGAGCCATAATTTCTTTACCTATAATGACCCGCGCGTAAATTTTGAAACAAGATTTTGCACGGAGCCGGGACAGATCGCTATCGCGCCGGGTAATCTGGTGCGTGAATATGAGGACAATGGTCGCGCCTGTTTTGATTATAAAACTCAGCAGCCGATCGCTAATTTCTTCGCCTTTGTTTCCGCGAATTTCCTAGAGTCCACGGACGCGCATAAGGGCGTGAAACTGCGTATTCTCTATCATAAATCCCATCCTTATAATGTGGAAAAAATGATGGACGCGCTGAAGTCCGGCCTCGATTCATATGCCAAAAGCTATGGCCCGTATCAATATGACCATGTGCGGATTATGGAATTTCCGTATCGCAGCTTTGCCCAAAGCTTTGCCGGAACCATTCCGTTTTCAGAGCGCATTGGCTTTATCCAAGATAACGCCATTAAGGACGGAGAGACGATTGACCTGATGACCTATGTTACCTTGCATGAGCTTGGCCATCAATATTTCGGTCATCAGATTTTCCCAGCGCAAGTGAAGGGTTTTAACGTGCTGTCCGAAACTTTGTCGGAAAATTCCGCATCAAGCGCGCTTGAGGATTTGCAAGGCTGGGAGGCGGCCAAACGTCGCCGCGACAGCAGTGCTAACCATCCTATTAACGGCTACCTTGCTGCGCGCACCGCTGATAAAAACGCGGAGCGTCCACTTGCCCTGGTCGAGAACAGCCCATACACATGGTACAATAAAGGCCATATGGTGTTTTGGGGCCTGCGCGGATATATGGGCCGCGAGGCTGTGGACGGAGCGATGCAAGATTTAATCGCGCAATATGGCCTGAAAGAAGGGCCGTATCCAACCACGCTTGACCTCGTCTCTGCCCTGCGCGCGCGCGGTGATGATGACGTGCAGCAATTTATCACCGATAGTTTTGACAAGCTGACCTTCTGGGATTTGAAGATTAAGGACGAGAGCGTCACGGCCAATAGTGACGGCGGCTATGACGTTAGCTTCACCCTGCAAACGGTAAAAAAATATGCCAGCGAAGAGACGGGCAAAGAGGAAGAAACCGACCTTGCCGAATTTATCGAAATTGGCGTGTTCAGCGAAAACCCATCGGCGAGCGCCGGCGGCGAAGCTTTGGTCTATAAGCGCATCCCCGTGACGGAGGAAGAAACTAAAGTCACAATCACGGTGAGCGAAAAGCCTAGCCATGTCATGGCCGATCCGCGCGCCTGGTTGATTGAGCGTAATGTCAAAGACAACGCCGTTAAATTAGAGGAGGCGGCGAGTACGAATTAGGCGCGCGGTGAGGCGGCCTTAGCGGGTCGCTACTCCGCCTGCTCTAGGCTCGCGACGCTGCGGGCTTTACGCGCCATGCGGCGGTGGAGCGGGCCTTCACCTTGGCATGTGCCTTCAAAGCAGCTTTGCTGGCCAAAGCGGAAATGGGCGCTGTCATCTTGCAGGGCTCCGATAAGGAAATCAAAGGCGGCGCGGATGCGGGCGCTTTTGCGTAAGTCCTCATGGGCGACAACCCATAAATCCATCACCTGCTCAAACTCTGGCAGGACGCGGACAACGTCGCGCCCGCCAAGCCCGCAATGGGGCAGGGGACCAATGCCGTATCCGGCTTCAATTGCATTTTTATGGGCCTCGACGCTATCGGTGCGAAAGGTGAAGCGGCGCGGGGTTAAAAGGCTCTCATCGACAATGCGTTTCCACATCAAATCATGCCCATCAAGGGTCACCGTGCAGCCATCATGGTCGATAATTTCCGTCGATTTTTGCGGCATGCCGTGGCGCTCAATATAGCCCCGCCCCGCGTAAAGCCCAAAGCCGCAGGATACGACTTTGCGCCCAATCAAACTATTTTGCGTACCCGGCCCGCCCCAACGTAGGGCAATGTCGGCCTCGCGCTGGGCCAAATTGGCCGTACGCATATTGACGCTAACGTCGACGATAATATCGGGATTGACGTCGCGAAAACTTTGCAGCGCATAGGGTAGCCAGTGATCACCCATGCCTTGGCTGGCGGAAATATGGATAGGGCCCGAGAGGGAGTGCTCTAGCGTGGCAGAGCTGCGCTCTATCGCCGCCGCTTCGTCATTCATCCGCCCGACATGCTCTAGCACTTGATAGCCAAATTCGGTGGGCACAAGCCGGCCGTCTTCTTTGCGCAGAAGCGGCCCGCCGAAATGCCCCTCAAGCGCCTTTAGCCGCCGTCCAACCGTAGGCTGGCTTATGCCAAGGCTTTGCCCGGCAGCCGTAAGGCTACCCGTCTGCGCTATTGCCATAAATATAGGATAGTCGGACCAATTATTCATGCGGGTATGAATACCATGGAGTAATTTTGTGTCAATACATTCTTAAGTGAATGATCGACA
>JAZGFA010000144.1:0-6829 GCA_036478975.1 Robiginitomaculum sp.
CAGCGCCCTGAAAGTGCGGACGCAGGACACAGTGCCGTTAGACTGGGCTATGACGCAAAACAATCTCGGCAATGCGCTTACGATATTAGGGGAGCGCGGGAAGGAAGGCGCATTAGAGAAGGCCGTGACCGCCTATAATAACGCCCTGAAAGTCCGGACGCAGGACACAGCGCCGTTACAATGGGCTGCGACACAAAACAACCTCGGCACTGCGCTTATGGCATTAGGGGAGAACGGGGACTTGGACGCCTTAAAGCGGGCCATTACCGCTTATGAAAATGCCATCGCGGCTTTCAAGCAATTTGGCCATGCGCCCCGCCTTAAAGGCACTCAAGGCAATCTCGCGCGGGCCAAGGCGGCGTTATCCATGGGGTTATTATCAGGCGACAAGCCACCGGATTAATCACCCTAATCACCGAGTCTAAATCGTGCTGATTGTGCCCCATGCGTCTCCCTGCCCCCTTGCCCCCCGCCTATCTCTGGGCTACTCACCTGACATGAGCAATAATAATTACAAAGATTTGACGAGCCTTGGCGCTGATAGCCCGCTGCCCGCTAGTCCTGATGAGGCCGTGTTAGAGCGCGTGCCCAATCCGTGCGCTGACGCTCCCTATATGGTGCGCCTTGTTGTGCCGGAATTTACCTCTATCTGTCCGGTGACGGGCCAGCCGGATTTCGCCCATATGGTTGTTGATTACGTGCCAGATCAATGGATTGTCGAGAGCAAAAGCTTCAAGCTGTATATGGGCAGTTTTCGCAATCACGGCGACTTCCACGAAGCCTGCACCACCGGCATTGGCAAACGGCTTGTCAAAGAGCTGTCCCCGCTCTGGCTACGCATTGGCGGCTATTGGTATCCGCGCGGCGGCATCCCGATTGATGTGTTTTATCAATTTGGGCAGTGCCCCAAAGGCGTTTGGGTCCCCGACCAAGGCGTCCCGCCTTACCGCGGCAGAGGGTAATAGCGGCCCTAAACCGCCAAGCTCGCCCCTGCCACGCTGCGTTTTGCGCGCAGTTCTTCGGACAGCAAAAATGCCAGTTCCAAGGCTTGGTCAGCATTAAGACGCGGGTCGCAATGGGTGTGATAGCGCGAGGATAAATCCTGCTCGCTAAGGCCGAGCGCGCCGCCAATACATTCGGTGACGTTTTGCCCGGTCATTTCAAAATGCACGCCGCCCGGCCACGCGCCTTCGCTGTGCAGCACTTCAATAAAGCTTTTCACCTCGCCCAAAATACGGTCAAAGGGCCGCGTTTTATAGCCAGATGCGGTTTTTAGCGTATTGCCGTGCATTGGGTCACATGACCACACAACGGATTTGCCTTCGCGCTCAATCGCGCGGGCGAGATTTGGCAAATGCTCGCCGACCTTATCATGGCCAAAGCGGTTAATCAGCGTCAAGCGGCCTGGCTCATTATCCGGGTTTAGCCTGTCGCAAATACGCAGTAAATCATCGGCCTCTAGGGTCGGGCCGCATTTCATCGCAATCGGGTTTTCAATGCCAGAGAGAAACTCCACATGGGCGCCACCCAATTGCCGCGTGCGATCGCCAATCCACAGCATATGGGCGGAGGTGTCATACCAGCGTCCGGACGTGCTATCGATACGGGTCATCGCCTGCTCATAGCCGAGCAGCAAACTTTCATGGCTAGTGTAAAGCTCGGTCGAGGCCATTTGCGGCGTCGTTTCCGCCGTCACCCCGCAGGCGGCCATAAAGTCCATGGCGTCGCTGATTTTGTCGCAAAGCTCTTGGTAGCGTTTGGTCTGCTCAGATCCGCTAACAAAACCGAGCGTCCATTTATGGATATTGCGCAAATCCGCGTAACCGCCCGTGGAAAAGGCGCGCAATAAATTGAGCGTCGAAGCGGACTGGGCATAGGCCTGCAAAAGCCGTTTCGGATTGGGCGTGCGCGATTTTTCGTTAAACGCCATGCCGTTAATATTGTCACCGCGATAGCTCGGCAGGGTCACCCCGTCGCGCTCTTCTACGGGCGATGAGCGCGGCTTGCCAAATTGACCGGCAATGCGCCCGACTTTGACCACGGGCTTGCCGCCGCCATATGTCAGAACCACGGCCATTTGCATCATGACGCGGAACATGTCGCGTAGATTGTCGGGATGGAACTCGGCAAAGCTTTCGGCGCAATCCCCGCCTTGCAGCAAAAACGCCTTGCCCGCAGCCACATCGGCGAGGCGCGCTTTCAGGCGGCGTGCTTCTCCGGCAAAGACCAGTGGCGGATAACCGCTTAACGTCGTCTCGACCTCGGCCAATTTATCCATGCTCGGATAATCTTCCGGAATATGTTTGGCCGGCTTTGCGCGCCAGCTATTCGGTGTCCAATTTGCCATTGTCTCAGTCCATAAAACCTGCCGCAGATTAGCGGCGCGGGATAAAATTCTAAAGGAAGTGATAAAAGCCAGTTATTGCCGTAAATAGCAAGGCTTATAGGTAAATAATTCTATCGCTCCGTGCGGGTATTGAGCGTCACAAGTTCCTCGGCGAGGGTCGGATGCACGGCGCAAGTATTATCAAAGTCAGCCTTAGTCAGCCCCGCCTTTACGGCAATGCCGACGGCCTGAATAATTTCGCCCGCATGGTCGCCGACGATATGAACGCCGATGACTTTTTCTTTCCGGCCTTCGGTAATCAGTTTCATATAACAGCGATGATCGCTACCCGACAAGGCATTGGCCATCGGGCGAAAGCTGGTTTCATAGACATGGATTTTGCGGCCCTGTGCAAGCGCCTGCTCTTCTGACAAGCCCACAGTGCCGACGGGCGGGCGGGTGAAGACGGCGCTGGCAATATTGCTATGGTCATAGGCGGTGGGATTGCCCTTGGCCCAAGTCTCAATAAAGGCCGCGGCTTCGCGAATGGCTACGGGGGTTAGATTTACCCGGTCGGTCACGTCCCCCACGGCGTAAATATTTGCGGTGGAGCTTTGGGAAAATTCATCAACCATAATCGCGCCGGACGGCTTGGTCATCACGCCCGCATGTTCTAGGCCAAGCCCCTTTGTATGCGCCTTACGGCCCGTGGCCATCATCACCAAATCCGTGCCAATTTTAGAGCCATCGTCAAAGCTAACAATATAGCCGCCATTGGTTTTCTTAATCGCGGTTGGCGAGGCGTTAAATTTCAAATCAATGCCGTTGATTTTCTGGCCTTCGCCGACGGCTTTTTTCACGTCATCATCAAAGCCGCGTAGCAGGGCATCGCCGCGATAATTTTGCGTAATTTTAACCCCAAGTCCGGCAAAGATGCCGGCAAATTCAGACGCGATATAGCCGCCGCCAACAATCAGCATACGCTCTGGCAATTTATCTAAAACAAAGGCTTCATCGGAGGTGATGGCATATTGCGCGCCTTCAATTTCCGGCGACCAAGGACGGCCACCAACGGCGACAAGAATGGTCTGGGCCGTAATTGTTTTACCGCTAGATTTTAGGGTCAGAGTATGCGCGTCAACAAATTCGGCGCGCTCTTCAAAATGGGTGACATCATTGCGCGACAAAACCCCCGCATAAATATTGGACAGGCGATTGACTTCTTTTTGAATATTATCGCGCAAGCTTGGCCAATCAAAAGTCGCGCCGCTCGCGCTCCAGCCATAGCCCTTAGCCTTTTTAAAACCATCGCCAAAATCGGCGGCGTAGACCAGAAATTTCTTTGGAACGCAGCCGCGCACAACGCAGGTTCCGCCCGGCTTGCTCTCCTCGGCTACGGCCACGCGCTTGCCCGCTTGGGCCGCAAGGCGCGCGGCGCGCACCCCGCCACTACCCGCGCCAATTACAAAAAGATCAAAATCATATTCGCTCATAATATTCTCAACTTATTTATTTAGTTTTTTTCTGCCGCTTCATCTTGCAATCTTTTTCTAAGATGAACTCCCAAATCTTCACCAAGCTCCTCACCCACTACAACAGCTTCGGACATAATAACCGGCGTTTTATTAATCATTTTTTGCCCTACAGGCGTTCTATAAAATGCAATAAGTTCTCAAATTTCATCTGTTGTAAAATGGCCATCATACACCTTTGCTACATTTGAAATAAAACTAGGCATCAGGCCGTCCAGTTCCTCAAGCGTCATTTCTTGCACGCGTAATGTTTCTGTCATATCAAAGTTTGGGTCCGTTAACAGTGACGCAGCATTCATTGCATCTTGTGTTAAAATAATAGAAGCCTTTACGGTCCGCGGACTTCCCATTAAATATAAAAGCTCTTCCGTTGGGCTAACATTATCTGGGATATAAACATCTACATCCCCTGTCGCTTTCACCCGCTCGGACAAACTCAGCTCTGGCGTAGATTCAACAGCCGGTTTTTTATCTTCATCGGCGCAGCCAGTAAGCGATAAAACAAGCCCTGATAAAGCGGTTAGTATTATTTTACGCATGTCGCGCTCCTACTTCAGTTCCATAATTTTTGCGTGGTCGGTTTCGCCGACGATAATCATGGTGGCGAGGTCTACGAACAGGCCGTGCTCCATGACGCCGGGGATTCTATCAAGCGCCGCCGCGCTCGCGCGCGGATTATGAATTACCTCGCATTGACAATCCAAAATATAGTGCCCGCCATCGGTAATTAAAGGGCCGCCACCGTCTTTCTTCTGGCGCAGCTCCGTTGCCCCCGCCTTGCAGCCCGTATTCACCAAAGCTTTGTAAATAGCCTCGGCCGTTAGGGCCATGGCGAAAGGGTCAATTTCAATCGGTAGCGGGAATTTACCGAGTTTGTCTTTAATCTTAGCATCATCAACAATCACCACCATGCGGTCAGACGCGTGGGCGATAATTTTCTCGCGCAGCAGGCACGCGCCGCCGCCCTTAATCAGAATAAATTCCGGGTCTACCTCATCGGCTCCGTCAATGGTCAGGTGGATTTTTTCGACCTTATCTGGCTCAACCAATGGCACGCCGTGTTTTTTCGCGCAGGCAGCGGTGGCCGCAGAAGTTGGCACGCCGGAAACCTTCATACCTTCGGCAATTTTCTTGCCGAGCATTTCGATAAAAATTTCCGCCGTAGAGCCGGAGCCAAGGCCGAGAACCATGCCGTCTTCGACAAGGTCAAGGGCGGCGCTGGCGGCATTTTCTTTGGCCGTAATAATGGGATTGGTCATAGGCTACTTCTTTGCTTTGCGTTTTTCTTGGGCGGCGCGGTAACGGGCCGCCCAACCGGTTTTATGGATTTGTTTGGCACGGGCCACCGCAAGGGCGTCATCTGGAACGTCTTTGCTAATCACGCCGCCACTGCCCAAATAGGCGCCCGCGCCAATGGTAACGGGCGCAATAAGCGCGCTATTAGAGCCAATGAAAGCGCCGTCCTTAATTGTGGTCGTGTGTTTATTATAGCCGTCATAATTACAGGTAATCGTACCCGCGCCGACATTAACCCCGTCGCCTAAAACCGCATCGCCAATATAGGATAAATGGTTGATTTTAGAGCCCTTGCCGACGATAGTTTTCTTAGTCTCGACAAAATTCCCCGCCTTGGAACCTTCGCCCATCACCGTGCCGGGGCGCAAGCGCGCAAACGGGCCAATCTGTGCCCCCTTGCCAATGATAGCGCCTTCAATATGGCAAAAAGGATGAATAATCGCGTCTTCTTCAACGCTCACGCCAGGGCCGAATATGACACTTGCGCCAATGTCAGCGTCGGCGGCGATTTGCGTATCAAAGCTAAAATAAGTCGTTGCCGGGTCACGTAAGGTCACGCCAGTTGAGAGCATCTTATCACGCATACGGCTTTGAAATGCGGCTTCGGCAAGCGCCAAATCCGCACGCGAGTTAATGCCTAAAACCTCGTCGGGATCATGGGCTATGACCGGCTTCACCAATTTCCCCGCCGCGCGCGCAATTTCCACAACGTCGGTGAGGTAATACTCGCCCTTGGCATTATCGTCGGTAACTTTATCAAGGCAGGAAAATAGCACATCCGCCCTGCCCGCCATAATACCGCTATTACACAGGCGCACGGCAAGCTCTTCTGCGCTCGCTTCACGGGCTTCAACGATTTTTAAAAGCTCGCCCCGCGCGGTGATTAACCGGCCATACATGCCAACGCGCTCTGGCTCGAAACCTAACACGCTGACATCGGCTCCCCCTTGCAAGGTTTGAAACACATCCCGCAATGTTTGGCGCGATATTAACGGAGCATCAGCGCACAGCACCACAATATCCCCGTCAAACCCCGCCATGGCGGATTTCGCGCACAAAACGGCATGCCCCGTACCAAGCTGCGGCTCTTGCACCGCAATCTCTAGGCCCAGCTCTTCCGCTGCCGCGCGCACATCTTTATTAGCTTCGCCCACCACGCAAACAATTTTGCTTACATCAACCGAGCGAGCCAAAGCCGTCACCCATGACAGACAAGACCGTCCGCCAAGGTCATGCAGGACCTTTGATTTTTTTGATTGCATCCGCGTGGACTTGCCCGCCGCGAGGATAATAGCCGCGCGCGACCTTAGCTTGGTATCAGTGCCCATGGATGTCCTTTATAATTTAAGCCTTTGAGTCGGCTTTCCCTTGCACATCTATAGCAATAGAGAGACAAAGACACGAGTCGATTTACATATATAGAGGCACTATGACAGATGATTTTTTCGGCCTGTCCATCAGTTTTGATTTGGACGGAACCCTCGTCGACACGGCGCGCGACCTTTTGCGCGTGCTTGACGCGGTTTGCGCCCCTGACGGAGTAGCCGCATGCGACCGCTCTGCCCTGCGCCCCTTTATCGGGCTTGGCTCGCGCGCGCTTATTACGCTCAGCTATGAGGCCAGCAATATTGTCCTATCCGAACGGCGCTTAGATGCGGTGCAAAAGCACTTCCTA
>JAZGFA010000145.1:0-8168 GCA_036478975.1 Robiginitomaculum sp.
CCGAGGTAGAAACCCTAGAGGCGACGATAGAGCGCGCGATTGCTAAATTAGAACTGGCGCGCGAGGATGAAAAAACCAAGGGCGCACCTTACCGCGAAGATGCGTTTTTTAGCTATTTGCAAAAGCGTAATTTTGGCCAAGAAGATGCGCGCGGCTGGGCGCTGACCAAATTGCTCGATAGATGGATTGCGCGCCTGTGCGGCTATCAAACTGCGGCGGTGAATTATCGCCGCCTGCGTGCTATCCCGCTCCGGCTTGAGGGCCATGCGGAGACGCTAGAAATGCGGGCCGAGACGGCGCGCCTCGCCCTTGGCCAAATTGAAGCGGATATGTTGGTATCCGAAGGGGTGACAGGCCTGCGCAAAACCTCCCTGACCGAGCAAGCGCGGCTTGAAAAACTAGACGCAAAAATTGAGGCGGCCGAGGATGAACTGGCCGGCGCGCAAAGCCGCCAAAGCGCTCTAACATCGGGCGCGGCAGGGCCATATCAGGACGCGATTAAACTGCTCTCGGATACGCTGGCGCGCAAGGATGTGCCAAGCCTGCGGGTTTTAGCCTCGCGCACGCGCTCCGGTGATGATGACCGCGCCGTGGCCCGCATTGCCAATTTGCGGGTGACGGGGCGCGACCTAGAAAATGACCAACGCGACGCTTCGGCTTTGCTGAGTAAATATCAGCACGGCTTACGCGAGCTTGAAGCCGTGCGCCGCCGTTTTAAACAGCGCCGCTATGATGCTCCCTATTCGCAATTTCCCTCTAATGGTAGCGGCGGCAATCTGCTCGGCGGACTGCTGGGGCAAGTTTTAATGGGGGTGATGAGCGGCAATGATTTTTGGCGACAGCTAGAACGCGCCCAGCGCACGGTGCAAAGGGGCCGCGGCCCGGACATTGATTTTGGCGGCATTGATTGGGAGCAGGCCATGCGTCTTCCCCGCGCCCCGCAAAGACGTGGCCGTCGCCGTAGCAGCGGCTCAATATTTGGCTCTGGCCGCTCTGGTGGTTTTGGGGGCGGTTCTCGTCCGCGCATGCCGCGCCCGCGTGCCCCGCGTATCAAACTGCCGCGCGGCGGCGGCGGGGGCTTTAAAACCGGCCGCAGATTTTAGAGAAAACTCTAGCGCAGATTCTAATGCCACATGGACAAAACCTAACCCTTTGGTAGGTCATGCTCTCGCCTTTATTAGCCATAATCATACCTTTATCGCTGGGGCGGCGCAAAGGAGACGATTATGAAAACCTTACGTAATACCAGTATATCTACGCTCGCAATTTTTAGCGCACTGTCCGCTTCCCTTACTTTGGCGGCCTGCTCGACCACGGGTGATATGGAGCGCGACGCTGCCATTGGCGCAGGCGTCGGAGCTGTAGCCGGCGCGGTCATCGGCAATAATGTCGGAGACGGAGACGCTACAGCTGGGGCCGCAATTGGGGCGGTAGTCGGCGGCGCTAGCGGAGCCTATCACGGCTATAAAAAAGATGAGACGCACTCTGGCCCGCAAGCGCAGCAAATGTATGTTGATGAGCAAGTTGGCCGTAGTTTTTATGTCGATGAGAGCACCGGCAATACCTATTGGGAAAATGGCGATTTTCGTAGCTAGTTAATGCTCCACTTTAAACACTTTGTCGCGGGACTTTGCGCCCCGCGTCAGGGTCAGCTTTGATTTGGCTATGCCGAGTTCTTTGGCCAGTAATTTGGCCGCGGCGGCATTGGCCTTGCCGTTTTCCGGCGCGGTGGTGATATAAACCCGCACGCCGCCCTCTTCAATTTTGATAGCATTGCGCGAGGCTTTGGGGCTGACCCGCACGCGGATATGGCTGTCAGTGATAAAATCTAAAAGAGATGTCATTTTGCGCGCTTCCCATAACTAGCCCTTTATGGTCTAGTGAAAGAAAACGGGGTTGGACATGGGAAATATGAGAAAAAACACAACGGGTTTTGGCGTGCTCATGGCTTTTGGGCTGATTGGCGCGGGGGTTTTTACATGGTCACCCCTGCCGCAAAACGCGAGCCAAGAAACGCTCGCCGCCGGCGCTAAAAGCTTTGATGCGGAGATTGTTCGCGATAAATGGGGCGTGCCGCATATTTACGGCGCGCGCGACGCGGACGCCTCATTTGGCCTTGGCTACGCGCAGGCGGAAGATGACTTTGAAACCTTACAGCTTGTCACGGCGGCGGGGCGAGGGGTTCTAGCGCGCTATCAGGGCAAGGGCGCAGCGACCACGGATTACCTGATAAATTTAATGGGGATTTGGGATAGGCTCGATAGGCGTTACGCCCAAGAAGTCCCCGATGACGTGAAGCAAAGCGCGCGCGCCTTTGTCGCCGGCGTCAATCTCTACGCCTCCGAGCATAAGGAGAAAAACTGGCAAGGGCTTATGCCGATGACAGAACAAGACGTGGTCGCGGGCTTCATGTTTAAGACCCCGCTATTTTACGGCTTTGACGCGCGCCTATTAGAGCTGTTTGGCGATGAGCGCGCAGAAACTATCTCCCTTGACCCCACGAAAACCGAGGCTTTTCACGTGGGGCCAAAACCCATGGCCAAGCGCGGCTCTAACGCTTTCGCCGTTAGCCCTAAGCGCTCCGGCGACGGGATAACGCGGCTATTTATCAATAGCCATCAACCGCTGACCGGGCCAGTGGCATGGTATGAAGCGCATATGGTGTCACGCGCAGGTCTTGATATTCAGGGCGGGCTGTTTCCCGGCACGCCGATTGTGCTTAGTGGGTTTAATCAACATCTGGGCTGGGCCAATACGGTGAATAATCCCGACCTGACAGATATTTTCGTGCTGACCATAAACCCCAAGAATAAATACCAATATAAACTCGACGGCCAGTGGACGGATTTTGAAAAAAGCACGGCCCGCATTAATGTGAAACTGTTTGGCCCCTTTGCCTATAAGGCGAAGCGCGACGTGCTGCGCTCTGTCCACGGGCCGGTGGTGGAAACGCCCCGCGGCCATTACGCCCTAAAATATGCGGGCATGGATGAGGTGCGCCAATTAGAGCAATATATCCGCCTAAGCAAAACCGACAGCCTAGAGAGCTTTATGGGCGTGATGGCGATGAACGCCCTACCGTCCATCAATTATGTTTACGGGGATAAGGACGGCAATATTGGCTTTATCCATAATGCCCAATATCCGGATCGCGTAACCGGATGGGACTGGCAAAAATATCTGCCGGGGGATCGCAGTGATTTAAACTGGGACCGCTATCTGCCGTTTAGCGCCGTACCGCGGCTAATAAATCCCGAAAGCGGGTTTTTGTGGAACGCCAATAATGACCCGACCCGTGCCACGGACGGGGCGGATAATTTGTCCCGCGCGGATCATCCTGCCCATATGGGCCTGCAAACCAATATGACCAATCGCGCCCTGCGAATTGAGGAATTAACCGCCAATGAAGGCGATATTTCGCGCGCACGTTTGCTGACGATGAAATTTGATAATAGCTACGCCAAAGGGAGCGAGGCGGATTTGCTCATCAAAGACGTGCTGTCCATGGACTTTAGCGGCGCGCCAAACCTGCACGCCGCGCAAGCGCATTTGGCCCAGTGGGATTACGGCACCGATATGGAAAACCGCCACGCCGCGCTGGGCGTTTTGTCCGTACTAGACGAAATCACCGAAAAATACACCGGCGACCCCGCGCCAAGTCACCGCGACGCCTTTGTCAGCGCGGTTGATTATTTAACGGCCCATTATGGCCGCATAGACCCGAAATGGGGCGAGCTTAACCGGCTAGAGCGCGGCGAGGCGAGCGCGCCTATTAGCGGCGGGCCGGATGTGCTGCGGGCTATCTACCCTAAGGCGCGCGGCGAGGACGGCGTTTTAACCGCTGGTTCGGGCGATAGCTATGTGGCGCTAGTGGAGTGGGACAGTGAGGGTCGCCAGACCGCCCATGTCATTCAGCCCTTTGGCAGTAATGTCGAGGATAGGGGCTCTGTTCACCATAATGACCAATTGCCGTTATTTGCCGCGCAAAAACTTCGCGCCATTGAACTGGATGAAGCCAAAATTCGCGCGCAGGCTAGCGAGATATATAGCCCCGGAGCGCGTTAGTTTAACTCTGCAATTTGCCCGAAAATTGCATGCAATAGGGCTTGCATTGCTACCCTGCGCCGCTATAACCCCCTTTCCCTCCTCGGAGGGATTTTTAAGCAACCTTGCAGGCTATAGGCATGCCTGCGGGTTCAAAAGGCACTGCCTGCCGCAATGCGGGCCAATTAGGAGACCGAAATGCCAAAAATGAAGACCAAGTCGAGCGCGAAAAAACGCTTTAAACTGACCGCGTCTGGCAAAGTGAAAGCTGGCCAAGCAGGTAAACAGCATGGAATGATCAAACGGACGAACAAGCAGCTGCGTAATAAACGCGGCACAACGGTTCTTGCCGCTTGTGATGCACGTCGTATCAAAAAGAAATTCATGCCAAACGGCTAACTAACCCAGTTTAAATAGGATATATTATGTCACGCGTAAAACGGGGCGTCACCAAGCACGCCCGTCACAAAAAAATCACCGACGCCGCCA
The DNA here is from genome assembly GCA_036478975.1 of Robiginitomaculum sp. Taxonomy (GTDB): domain Bacteria; phylum Pseudomonadota; class Alphaproteobacteria; order Caulobacterales; family Maricaulaceae; genus Robiginitomaculum. The sequence goes on from JAZGFA010000145.1 coordinate 4,534, forward strand.
AGGGTTACCGAGGCCGCAGAAAAAATACGTTCCGTATTGCTAACCAAGCCGTCGAAAAAGCCGGCCAATATGCATATATCGGTCGTAAGCTTAAAAAGCGCCAATATCGCGCCCTTTGGATTCAGCGTATCAACGCGGCCGCGCGCGAGCACGGCATGACCTATGGCCGCTTCATTGACGGGCTTAACAAAGCCGGTATCGAAGTTGACCGTAAGGTTCTCGCCCATCTTGCCATTTCAGAGCCAGCTGCATTTAAGGCGCTCGTCGAAACGGCCAAGAAAAACGCCAGCGCGCCGCACACGGTTAAAGCGTAAGGCTTTTATAAAAGTTAAATGAAAAGGCTCCCGCTTCGGGAGCCTTTTTTATTGGGGAAACCTGCGTCCCTAATCCAAATCTATTGTCTTAATCACGTTCTCGCCCTTATAGGCGTAATAGCGTTCGGCTTTTAGGCCGCGCACTTTTAGGATTTGCGGCAGGCTGTCTTCGCCGAGGAGGTGGCCTACGCCGATGACGGCCATGCCATTTCCGCCGGTTTTAACGAAGGGGGCGAGCGTGTCGGCCCATGCTCTGTTTCTGGTGGTGAACAGGGCGGCGTAGTAATCGGGCGCGGCTTTGGCTAGGGGCGCGGTTATTGCGGCCTCGATATAGGCGGTATTGCCGCTGGCCCACGCCGCGTTTAACTGGCGGGTTTGGGCGGGCAGGGCGTCAAGGCTGTCGAGGGTTTGGATGAAGTCTTGCAATTGCACATCAGGCGAGAGGATTGCGCTGGCGGCAAAATGGCTTTCCATGTCTTCCAGATAGCGAATGTGTTTGCCGGCCCTGCGCGCAAGGGCGTGCAAGGTTTGGTCTGCGCCGCGCGCGCCGGTCAGCCCGTCTTTTTCAAGCGCGGCAAGGGCCAGAACATCGGCGGCGAGCCATGGCCGCATATGGTCAAGCGATCCGTCGGGCAAATCCATATTGAGGGTGGCGGCAAATAGCCGTTTTTGATTATAACCGTCGAGCTGGTCGGGCAGGGTGATAGAGCCGCTATAATAACCATCACGGGCGGTAATAATCGCGGCGAGGGCGAGGGCATCCTTATCTTGGGGCGCTTCAAAAAACACGGTTCCCGCGCCCGTCAAAACCGCTTTCATATCGTCTTTTTGCCAATCTATACTTTCGGGCAGAATATGCACGGCGCCGTAGAGGTAGAGTATGCCGCCCTCTTGATTATTAGCGGTCACTTTCCAAATCGGCGGGCCATCATTGCGGGTGCGCGCCGCATCGACCTTGGCGCTGACCACCGGATCATTTTTGCAGGCGGGCAGGGCGAGCGCGCCGATTGCTAGGGCAAGGATAAGGGTAAATCTGTAAAACATAGGGCGGGTTTAGCCGCTAGGACGCCGCTTCGCAATGGGCGTGTCTTTGCCTGTTTTGGCGCTCTGCCAATCCGGGGAGGTGTTGGGCACGCCAAACATATAGCCTTGCAAATAATCCACGCCTAGGCGGGTCAAAAGGTCTGCGTCCTGCGGCGTGTTGACAAATTCTGCCACGGTTTTGACGTTAAAGGTCTGGGCAAGGTCAACCATCATACGGACAAAGGTTTGCTTATGCGGGGTGACCGAAAGGTCGGTGATGAAGCTGCCGTCAATTTTAATTTCGTCCGCTTCAATCGCCATGAGGTTTTGAAATGTGGTGTATCCTGCGCCAAAATCATCAATGGAGAATGTGCAGCCAAGGGCGCGCACGGCGCTGGAAAACCCTGCCGCCATGGCCGGATCGTCTAGGGCTACGGTTTCGGTTAGCTCTATGGAGACGCGGCTGGCCATCGGGCCAAGCGCCTTAAGCGCGCTGATATAATCCGCCGCCGCCAGCTCATTTTTTACGGTCGCAGCGGACACGTTAAGCGCTAGCTCAATATCGTCAACATTGCGCAGGGTTTCGCTGGCAATTTCCAAGGCGCGGCGATCAAGAAAGTGCACAAGCCCAAGGCGCTCCGCCGCCATGATAAATTCTCCGGCGGGCACAATTTGACCATCGGGGCGTCGCAGGCGGAGCAGGCATTCATAATGGTGCGGCTCGCGGGTGGTGGCGTGGACAAGCGGCTGATAGGCGAGGGTGATGGAGCGGCTATTGAGTGCTCCCAAAATATCGCCTTCGGTAATCGGCGCGCGGCGGCGGCGAGCGGATAAATCCTCCATCCCGTCCTCATAGGCCACATATATGCCCTCGCGCGCAAGGCTGTGGTCAAGGGCAATGCGGGCGCAATCCATCGCTTCCATGGCCGAATTAATTTGCGCCGGTATCTGCACCGCGCTGATGGCAAAGCTGGCGTATAAATCCCCGTGCGGGGAAGGGTAGGGCGTATCCGTAAGCTCGCCGATAAGCCGCTCTGCCATGGCCGCCTGCCCGCCCTCATCGCACTCGCCAATGGCAATGCCAAAAACAATGCCGTCAAAACCGTGACCGGACAGGCGCGCCGTCGCGTCGGGGGCGCGCACATGGGACAAAATACGCTGGGCTATACCGGTGAGAAGCCGGTCGCCGGCCTCATAGCCATAGGAGGCATTGATTTCTTCAATATTAGACACTTGCAGGGTGAAAAACACGCCGCTGCGCTGATATCTTTGGCAGGCGGCAATCAGCCATTTAAGCGCTTCTCCCATGCGCGCCTCATTCCAAAGCCCGGTTAGCGGGTCAAAACTGGCGCGGTAATGGGCGCTTTGCTCGGCGGCTTTCTCTAGGCTAATGTCGCGCAGTACGCCCTCTATATGGGCGGGGGTTTTGCCGTTACCGGCGAGGCGTTGACCGCGCTCTTCTATCCAAATATTGGCGCCGTTAAATTGGCGGGCTTGGTACTGGGCGCGGTATTGGGCCCCGTCCCATGTTAGGGCGCGCATGGCGGCTTTGCGGGCGGCGCGGCCCTCATCATCAAGGCGGGCCGTTAAGGCGGTGAGCGAACGCGGCAGATCGTCGGCGCGGCCCTGCATTAAATTTGCGGCAAGGCTATCATCGCGCCAAGAAAATACGCCGCCGCTCCAGCTAAAGGGCGCGCAGCGCAGCAGGCTCAGCGCGGCCAAATCATTGACGAGCAGCGGGGCTATTTTTGGCGGTTTTGCGGCGCTCATGGGTTACCTTTATTCATCTTGCTTTATAGTCTGTCTTAAGCCCGCATTGGCCTTTTAGGGCAAAGGTCTTAATAAATTACACCTTATGCGTGTGCTTAGTCTAGGAACCCATCACCCCCACCAAAATCACGGCGCGCGGCGGCTATGGTCACCATAAAGCCGGCCATAACATCCAGAAGACACATCAGCATAATCAGGAAAAACACCGAAGTGGCGAAAGCGCCAAACATGAGAAACTCAATCAAGCAGATGATAAATATCAGCATAGAGAACGCATGGTTCATCACCGCGGCGCGGCCCGTGCCTGTCGATTTAAGCATTTCAAAAAATAGTAATATTAGCGATATACCGAGCAATACGGAGCCGCGGGTTACCACCCATTCCACCCCGGATGCCATGGGCACGGAGAACGCTTCTAGGTTCATGGAGGCGCGCACGGCCTCGACGTCGGAAAACTCTTGGCCGGCCCATGCAATCACATTGTAAATTAGCACGGGAATCAAAAGCAGCGGTATGACGGTAAAAAAT
>JAZGFA010000146.1:0-3591 GCA_036478975.1 Robiginitomaculum sp.
CCAAGCGCACGACCAGAGCGAGGGCGCGAGCCTCTCCGGCCTGCGTGAGGCCGGGGTCACTTACGCCGCTGACTTTTTCCGCGTGGCGGACGAGGTAATAAATGGCCTCATCTTTTGGCGTCGTAGGAGCGCAGGCGGCTAGGGCGGCGCACGCAATCGCAAATATAAAATAACGTCTCAACATAATGGCTCCTTACACTTTTTATGGCACCTTTTTATGGCGCTTTCTAATCATTTTCAAAATCCGGCTGAATGACGTGCCAGCTATTGCCGGACTTTTTCAGCAGGCCTTGTTTTTGCAACGTGCTGATAGAGCGCGAGGCGGACTCGCGTGATATGTTCCAGCGCGCGGATAATTGGGTCACGGACGGGGCGGGGCTGATAATATAAAGCTCTGAATTGGCCGCGTCTTGCTCCCCCATGCGCGCCATTTCCGCGTAAACTCGCCTTGTGGCCGGAAGGGACAGGCGCTCAAACATTTGCCGTGATGTGCGGTCAATGCGGGCGGCGAGCATGCGGGCTATATAGAGGCCAAATTTGGGATAGGCCTCCATCAATTTTAAAAAATCCGCGGCGGGCAATACTTGCACCGCGCAATCGCTTATGGCGATAACATCAGAGCTGCGCCGCGTTCCCGTTAGGGCCGACATTTCACCAAAAAGCGTTCCTGCCCCCAGTTCGGCGAGCCAAATTTCATGGCCACCAATGGAGTGTTTGACCACTTTAACAGTGCCACTTTCAAGGCAGAACAGGGCATTGTCATCCCCGCCCTGATAAATAAGAGTTTCGCCCGCGCCGAAACGCCGCGCCTTCGCCATGCCATTATAGGCCGACTCAAAGTCGCTATTTTCGCGTTTAAACTGCTCAAAATTTAAAATAGGCGCCCCCTGCTCTGGCTTTAGCTATGACAGAAGCAAGCGGGCAATCAAGGGAAAACGCCGAAAACCATGGTAAAAACGGCAAATATCACCCCTAAACAGCGAAAAATGCCTATTCCTTATGGGCGCGTATTGTTTACAATTATCCTAGCAGACCATGATATAGAAATAGCTATGCACGAGACATCATCACCCGCATCGATTCTTTCATTTGCCGGAAATTTCCCCGGCCAAAGCGAGAGCCAATGGAAAAATGGCGCGCTTAAGGCTTTAAACGGGGGTGATCTATCCGCGATAACGCGCCTTAGCTATGACGCGATTGCGCGCGGGCCGGTCTTTGCTAATGCGCCGAAAAGCTCTGCGTTTTTAGAGCGCAGCGAGGCGCCCATGCTTGAGGGCCGCCCTTGGCACATTAGCGCGGCGATTGACGGGCGCGATATTAAGGCGGGCAATAAGGACGCGCTCACCGCATTAGAGGGCGGGGCTTCGGCGCTGTTTCTAATGCAAGCCAGCGCCCTGACCGCTAATGATTTAACACGCCTGCTTGAGCAAGTGCGCCTAGAGTGCGCCCCCCTAAGCCTTGCGCCGGCGGCGGGCAATATGGCGCTGGCCCAAAGCCTGATGGACAGCCCGCCACAAGGGGCAAGCCTTACGCTCGGCATTGATCCTATTGGGCACGGCGCGCCTATGGACGGGGTGGTTGACGTGGCCAAGTTTTGCCACCAAAATTTTCACCAAAGGCAAAGCGCGCTCTGGAAAGCCGTAACACTTGACGGGCGCGTCCCCCACGGCGCGGGGGCGAGCGAGGCGCAAGAAATTGCTTATATTGCCTGCGCCGCCATATCCGTTTTGCGCGCATTGACCGATAGCGGCATGGATATTGACGCGGCCATAGGGCAAATTAGCTTTCTCATACCCGTTGATAGTGACGCCCATTTAAGCGTGATAAAACTGCGCGCGGCGCGCCATGTCTGGGGGCAAATCGTCGCGAGCTTTAACGCCTCCCCCGCCGATCATCCCATGGATGTGCGGGCCATTACCTCCCTGCGAATGATGAGCGCCATTGACCCGTGGTCAAATCTTTTGCGCCTGACCACGGCAAGCTTTGCCGCCATAATGGGCGGGGTGAGCCATATCACCACATTACCATTCACCCAAGCGCTGGCCAGTGACAGCAAAACAGCGGACGGTTTTGCGCGCCGCCTTAGCCGCAATATCGGGCTTTTGCTGATGGAAGAGAGCCGCGCCGGCCATGTGGTCGATCCGGCGAGCGGTAGTTATATGCATGAGACTATGACCGCGAAAATGGCAAGCAAGGCGTGGGCGATTTTGCAAGACATTGAAGCGGGCGGCGGCATAGTGGCCGCGCTAGAGAGCGGGTTTTTCGCGCGGATGATAAAGCCCGTTGCCAAGGCGCGTATGGGCGACGTGGCAAGCGCAAAATTATCTCTCGTCGGGGTCAACAGCTTTGCCAAAATCAAAACCCGTCCCGTCACAATGCGCAAAATATCCGGCAAAGTTAAAATCATCCAGCCCTCTATTTTGAAAGCGCGCCGCCTATCCCAACCCTTTGAAATGTTGCGCGCCGCGAGCGCTAAGGCCAAGCCCGTGGTCACGCTTTTGCCTTTATCAAAGGCTTGCGCTGACCGCGTACAATTTACCCAAAACTATCTGGCGTGCGGCGGCATTGAGAACGCAATTTTATCGCTCACCCCGTCTACATTCGCGCTCGCCCGCGCCTTTGAAAACGCCCCGTCTCGTCTGCTGATTATTATTGGCAGTGACGACGACTATGCGGAGCTAAAGCCGCAAACATTAGACGCTCTGCGCGCCGCTTGCCCCTGCGCGGTTTGGGCCTGCGCCACGCCAGAAATCAGGGCGAAAACCGACTGGATGAGCGGCAGTTTATATGCGGGGCAAGATAGGGTCGCGGCCCTGTCCGAAGCGCTTGGTCTTTTGGGGGTGCAAATTCATGCCTGATTTCACGCAAATTAAATTCTCTCCGGCCCTCTCTGGCCCGCGCTCTGCTAACCAAAAACCGTGGCTGACACCCGAAGGCATAAATATCAAAACCCGTTACGGGATTAAGGACAGCTTGCCCCTTGATTTTACCGGCGGCTATCCCGGCCTTGCCCCCTATCTGCGCGGCCCATATCCGAGCATGTATCTGCAAAGGCCGTGGACCGTGCGCCAATATGCGGGTTTTTCCACCGCCCAGGACAGCAATGCGTTCTACCGCCGCAACCTTGCCGCGGGACAAAAGGGGCTTTCCGTCGCCTTCGATCTGGCGACCCATCGCGGCTATGATAGCGACCATGAGCGGGTCACAGGCGATGTCGGCATGGCGGGGGTGGCCATTGATAGCCTCTACGACATGCGGATTTTATTTAGCGAAATCCCGCTCGGTAAAATGAGCGTTTCCATGACCATGAACGGCGCGGTCCTGCCCATTCTCGCTCTGTATATCGCGGCAGGCCTAGAGCAAGGCGTTGCGCTTAATCAGCTTACGGGGACAATTCAAAACGATATTTTAAAAGAGTTCATGGTGCGTAACACCTATATATACCCGCCAAAACCAAGCCTTAAAATCGTCAGTGATATTTTCGCCTATACGGCGGAGCATATGCCCAAATTCAACTCGATTTCCATCTCCGGCTATCACATGCAAGAGGCAGGGGCGAGCGCCGACATAGAGCTAGCCTACACCCTCGCG
>JAZGFA010000147.1:0-5237 GCA_036478975.1 Robiginitomaculum sp.
TTGGCGTGCTGTTTGACTTCTTCCTAACCCTCATGCTTGTGCCGGCCATGTATGGCATTGGCATTGACATAAACCGCATGTTTAAGGGATGGTGGAGCGGAGAGCGCCAAGCGCCGCTCGGCTCAAACTATAATCCGCAAGTCACCATTGCCCTTGATGACCTAGACCTTGAAACCGACTAGCCATAGTGCCACAATAGGCGCAATCGCGGGAGCCCCGCACAAAGATATTAAAAAATAACGAGAGGAAATATAATGTCCATTAAACACCTATTAGCCAGCAGCGCCCTAGCGCTAACCACGGCCCTGACAATGAGCGCCTGTAAAGACACGGGCGAAAAGGCGGCGAAAGTCGCGCCCGTTACCACGCCTATTCTTGGCACATTTGGCATTGACATCGAAGCGATGGACACGAGCGTTAAGCCCGGCGACGATTTCTTTAAATACGTCAATGGCGGCTGGCTAGAGCGCACGGAAATTCCAGCGGATAAATCTAATTACGGCTCTTTTTCCGTTCTTGGCGACAATGCTCAAGCGCGCGTACGCACCATCATTGAAGACGTGTCTAAGCTTAAATCCAAAGCCGGAAGCTCCGAGCAAAAAATTGGCGATCTCTACGCCGCCTTTATGGATGTTGACGCGATTAACGCGGCGGGCATGGCTCCGATTGCTGATGATTTGGCGATGATTGCGGGCCTTGATAGCCATGACGCGATTGCCGCCGCCATGGGCGATCCGGCGCAAAGCCTGACGGCCCCCTTTGGCGGTTATGTCTATATTGACCGCATGGACCCGACTAAGCACATTACCTATTTCGGGCAGGGCGGCCTTGGCATGCCAGACCGTGATTATTATTTAAATGATGACGAGAAAACCCTCGCCATGCGCGCCGCCTATAAAACGCTAGTTACGGCTATGCTGGACGCCGCGGGCCGCAAGGACGCTAGCGCTGGCGCTGACCGGGTTATGGCTTTTGAAAAGCAGCTTGCCGAAGTTCAGTGGTCACGCACTAAGCGCCGCAACCGTGACATTACCTATAACAAAATGAGCATCGAAGAATTTAAGGCTTACGCCCCCGGCGTGAATTGGGGCGCGATGATGAAGACTGCGGGCCTTGGCGCGATTACGGAAATTGTTCTGACCGCCGATGAGCCGGTGCAAAAATCCGCCGCTATCTTTGCCAAAACCGACGTGCAAACTTTGCAAGATTATATGACGTTCCATTATGTCAGCGACATGGCGGCTTACTTGCCGGAAACTGTAGATGCGGCTAATTTTGCCTTTTACGGCAAAGCGTTTCGCGGCACTGAAGAACAGCGCCCGCGCTGGAAGCGCGGCGTAGGACAAGTGTCCGGCGTTCTCGGCGAAGCGATTGGCGAAGTCTATGTGAAGCGTCATTTCCCGGAAAGCTCTAAGGCGCAAATGAGCGCCCTCGTTGAAAACCTACGCTCTAGCTTTAAAACCGGCATTGATAATCTCGAATGGATGGGTCCAGAAACGAAAGTTGAGGCGCAGGCCAAGCTTGCCGCCTTTAACCCGAAAATTGGCTATCCTGACAAATGGACCGATTACTCAACCTTGTCTGTCGACCGCAAAGACCTTATCGGCACGGTAAAATCCGCTGGCGTGTGGCAGTGGGAAGATATGGTTAGCGACCTTGGCAAGCCGATTGACCGCGATGAGTGGGGCATGACGCCGCAAACCGTCAATGCTTATTACAATCCTAGTCTCAATGAAATTGTGTTTCCAGCGGCGATTTTAGATGCGCCTTTCTTTGACCCGAACGCCGATATGGCGGTAAATTACGGCGGCATTGGCGCGGTAATTGGCCACGAAATGGGCCATGGCTTTGATGACCAAGGCCGCAAAACCGACGGCACGGGCGAGCAGCGCGATTGGTGGACTGAGGCGGACGCCGCGGCGTTCAAAAAACGCACTGACGCTTTGGTTGCCCAGTATAACGCCTTTGAGCCGCTTCCGGGCGTGCATGTGAACGGCGAGCTAACCCTTGGCGAAAACATTGGCGATTTGACCGGCATTACTATGGCCTATGACGCCTATCATAAGGCGCTTGGCAGTAAGACGGCTCCGGTGATTGATGGCCTCACAGGCGATCAGCGCTTCTTCTTGTCCTACGGTCAAATTTGGCAACGTAAATTCCGCGACGCGGCTCTTGAGGCGCGCGTGAAAACCGATCCGCATAGCCCGGGCGAATACCGCGCCAATGGCATTGTGCGTAATTTCGATGCTTGGTACGAAGCCTTTGATGTGCAGCCGGGTGACGCGCTATATCTTGCGCCGGAAAAACGCGTGAAAATCTGGTAGTATTCACCAAGATTAAAAAATTAAACCCGCCACGACTAGACCGTTGGCGGGTTTTTTTATGCTCAAATTACGCGCTGTTTACGGGGCTTTTGGCGCGCCTTTTACCGCGGAAAGCATGGCTTTCGCGCGGCCTGAAAAACTGTCATCACAGGCGGCGATTTGGCTATAGCGGCGGCGGATTTTGCCCGGCAAAGGGCCAAGGCCGCCCAGCTTCTTTTTTTCGCCAAAGGACTCCGCCGCGCCGTAAAGCCGCGACAGGGCCGCCGCCGGCCCGCGCGCCGCAATAAAGCCAGAGCGTATTGCCCCGCCCATATGCGCGTCCGCGTAATGATGCTTATAGCCGTCCAAGCCAGCGCCAAGGTCAATGGTTTGATAGCCAAGCGGGCTGGCCTCATCGATAAGGCGCTCAAAAAGCTGCATGCCCGGAGAGACATTGCGGTAGTCGGGGTCATAGGCGGTAATCCAGCTATGATAAACCTCGCCGTCCGTAAGGCCCAAATCTATCGCGGCAATTTTGTCGCCAAAATATAGCACATGCATGTCGGCGCGCAGCTCGGATTGGCTTTCAAATAAATCTTTTAACACCCCCCGCGTCCAGTTCGCGCCCAGCACGTCATATTTCCCCGTGCGTAAATATTGGGCGCGTTTCCACGCGATAAGCTGCTCAAAGGCGGCGCTGTCACGGCTTTTGAATTCCATGCGCGGCGCGCCAAATTCACTGGATTTTTTAATGCGGCGGCGCAGGCCCTTAAGGTGACGACGATAGGAGCCGCCCTTGCCCTCGCGCCAAGCGGGGCCGCCTGCGCTAACGTCAATAACGGCGCAGTGCATATCCTCGCCGGTTTGGGCCTTAGCCTTTGGCTCGACCCAAGCGTCAAAATGCAGGGCGCCAATGTCACCGGCCTTTAGCATGGCGGCGATATCAAAATCTAAATCCTCCGGCGCAATTACGCCGTGATAATCGGTGAACGGCGCGCCTGCGGGGCGGGCAAAGCCTTTACCTTGGAGAGGTAAAAACGCGGCGGGTTTGCCGGCGCGCATAAGGATAAGCACGTTAATATCGCCGCGCGCTTTGGCGACCGCCTCACTATATTCAATGTGGAAATAGGGACTATAGAGCGCCGGATTAGCCGCGCGAATAGCGGCCCAAGCGTCTTTCTGCGCGCGGGTTAAATCCCCCGGCGCTTTGACAATCACGTCCATCTGGCCTTCGCCAAAATCACTATTGATGGGCATTAGGGCTCCCATGCTCACTCCCGTCATAAAACTTAAGCCCCATTTATAGACAAATTTGGTTATAATCGCCTTAAGAGAATAAATATTTCAAAGGTCATAGTGTCCGCGCCCAAACCGTGCCATGCAGGGCTATGAGCCACAGTCATAATCATAATCACAGCCATAATGGCGCAGGGGAGGGCCATAGCTGTCCCAGCCACAACGCCGACGCGGGTCGCCTGCTGTTATGCGCGGCGCTTACGGGCGGTTTTATGGTGGCCGAAATTATTGGCGGATATATTTCTGGCTCCCTCGCCCTTATCGCCGATGCCGGTCATATGCTGACCGATTTTGCCGCGCTTATCGCCGCTTATATTGGCGTGCGTCTTAGCCAGAGAGGCGGGAAAAAAGCGGCTAATTATATAGCGCTAGGCAGCGGAATATCGCTCCTGCTAATCGCCATTTGGATTGGCTATAAGGTCTATGACCGGCTTGGCCACCCCCATGAAGTGATGGGGACGCCTATGCTGATTATTGCCTCGCTCGGCCTATTGGTGAATATTTTGGTGTTTTCAATTTTGATAAAAGGCAACCGCGATAATCTGAATATGCGCGGCGCGGTTTTGCATGTGATGGCGGATATGCTCGGCTCCCTTGCGGCGATTATTGCGGCGATTATCATTCTCACCACCGGCTATATGCCCGCCGACCCTATACTCTCTGCTCTTGTGGCCATATTGATTGTGGTCAGCGCCATCCCGCTTATCCGCGATAGCTTGCGGGCGTTGCGCGCGGGTGCTTAGCGCCGCTGTTTTTGTTTTGCCGCCTTAAGCAAATATTCCCCGTATCCGGATTTTGCTAGCGGTTTTGCTAGCGCGCGAAGCTGTTTGGCGTCAATCCAGCCTTGGCGATAGCTCTCAACTTCTGGGCAGCAAATACGGCGCCCGGAGCGGCTCTCTAGCACGCTGACAAATTGCGCCGCTTCTAAAAGCCGCTTATGGGTTCCTGTATCCAGCCATGTGGTTCCGTCATGTAGCAGCTCTACGGCCAGCTCTCCGCGGTCAAGATAGATTTGGTTGAGCGCGGTAATTTCTAATTCTCCGCGCGCGGACGCGGTGATGGTTTTGGCGTATTCGCTCGCCTTGCCATCATAAAAATATAGCCCCGTGACCGCGTAATTGGAGGCGGGGTCTTCGGGTTTTTCCACGAGGGAAATAACCGTGTGATTATCGTCAAATCCGACCACGCCATAATCGCTTGGATTATTGACCTCATAGCCAAAAATTACCGCGCCGGATTCTATCGTCACGGATTTGCGAATGGCGGAGGTGAAGGCGCGGCCAAAAAATAAATTGTCACCTAAAATAAGCGCCGACGGGCTGCCGTCTAAAAAGTCTTCTGCGATAATAAGCGCTTGGGCGAGCCCGTCGGGGCTAGGCTGCTCTGCATAGTCAATCTCTAGCCCCCAGCTTGCGCCGTCGCCTAAAAGTTTTTCAAATGCGCGGCGGTCATGGGGGGTGGTGATGATAAGGATTTGCGAAATCCCCGCCTGAATAAGAACGGATAACGGGTAGTAAATCATCGGCTTATCATAGACGGGCATAAGCTGTTTGGAGACAGAAATGGTGGAGGGGTGCAGGCGCGTGCCCGTGCCGCCGGCAAGGATTATGCCTTTTCTTTGCTGTGTCATAGGGCTTC
>JAZGFA010000148.1:0-2335 GCA_036478975.1 Robiginitomaculum sp.
CTAACTTTTAAGCGCTTCAACCACGGCTTCGATATTGGCGTCGAGCACCGGGTCTTCCATGCGTAGGGCTTCGATGCGTTTCACCGCGTGAATGACCGTGGTGTGGTCGCGTCCGCCAAAGCGCCGCCCAATATCGGGCAGGGAGCGCGTGGTCAGGGTTTTGGCTAGATACATGGCGGCTTGGCGCGGGCGGGCAATGGCGCGGGCACGGCGTTTGGATAGCATATCATCCATGGTAATGCCGAACTGCTTGGCGGCGGCCTTTTGAATGCGGTCTACGGTGGGGCGCATGCCATTATTATAGCGGCTATGGGAGAGCGCTTCTTGCACGCTCTCAAGCGTTAGGGGCCTGCCGAGAAATTCAGAGCGGGCAACCACTTGGTTAAACGCGCCCTCAAGGTCGCGCGGCGTGGCGTTAATGCGGGCGGCGAGATGGTCGCGGGCTTGCTCTGGCATGGCCAGTTCAGGATTGCCGCCCTCGCGCTTGGTTTCAATCAAGCGGTCTAATATGCGGCGGCGCAATTCGTAATCGGCGGGACCGATGTCGCAAAGCAGGCCTGCGCAGAGATAGGATTTAAGCCGCTCGGTTGCCTTGGTGATGGCGTGCGGGTGGCGGTCGGTGGCCAGCAAGACCTGGCGGCCATTATCAACAAGGCTGATGAGGGTGTGGAGCAGCTCTTCTTGGCTGGTCGGTTTGTCGGCGATGAAATGGGCATCATCAATGATGAGCAAATCCACATCGCGCATGGACTTTTTAAACAGGTCTACCGCATTGCGAGAACCGCCGCGCAGGGAGGTGACAAAGCTGGCAACAAATTGCTCAGAGCTAATCATATGCACGCGCCGGGACGGGTCATCGCGTTCTATCTGGTTTTTCACCGCGTGGAGTAAATGGGTTTTGCCCATGCCGTGCGGGCCGTGAATAATTACGGGGTTATATTGCGGGCTGCGCGAGGCGACGACCTTGCGCGCGACCGCGTGGGCTAGCTCATTGGTTGGGCCGACGACGAAATTATCAAAGGTGAAACGCGCGGCGCGGCCTTTATCTTTACCCGCTAGGCGGAGGGCGGGAAGTGGAGCGTGTTGCGGGGCGTCTTGGCTGGGGGCGGGTTTTTGGGTTTGCGCGGCAAGGCTAATGGCTGCGCCCTGAGCGTTTTGGCTATCGCCCGCCGTGAAATCTTCGGCGAGGCCGACAAGCACTTGGCGGCCATCGCGGGCGGCCCAAAGGGTTTGCAGGTTTTGACCGTAATCTTGGATGATACGGTTGGCAACAAAGCGGGACGGGGCGGCGAGTTTAACGCAGGTTTCATCGGCGCTATGCAGGCGCAGGCGGGCGGTCCAAGAGCGGTGGGCGTTGTCGCCCAAAAGAGAGCGTAAATCGGTCAAAACATCGGTCCAAATATGGCGGGCAGAGTGTGGCGTTTTGCCTAATTGTGTCATCGGTGGCATCCCATTTCCCTTGTCGGCTTTGCGGGCCTTATATCAGCGTTGTCATTAGGAGGTCGTGGCCCATTTAAAATGGCGCGCCGCTCGCCCCCCGGCGTGTGGTAATACGGTATCGCTAGCTTAAAACCTGTTTAAGCTATTGAAACCAATAGTAATATTTGAAATCTTCCCCAAACGTATTTGCCCGGTTCCGTCTTCTGTGATGTGCTTATCCCTGTTCGCGTAGCTTTGCCTTCTTAATGGGGCGTTTGCTTCTCTCCCTGACCACATCTGCTCCTCTTAAAGCGAATCAAAGCGCCCGCGTCAATGTGATAAAATTAACTTTTTGCAAGTCTTTTCTGTTGACTCAAAAAAACCGTGAAAATGCAGTGACTTGCGGCTGTGGTTGTAAAAATAAATGTTTTCTTGACAGGGCGGCGGCTTTGTCGGTTGGCGTCCTGATGGCGCGGCCTAAGGCGAGCCTGCTCGGGCAAAAAAAAACGGCCCCTCAAGAGGAGCCGTTTTCGTTATTATTTACGGAGCTAAGCTTTCGCCTAACAGGCGAATGTACTAGCCCGTATTCGCGTCCATATGGCCTAGGCCATAGCCTTGATACGCTTAGAGAGGCGAGACACTTTACGTGCGCCTGTCTTTTTGTGGAAGATGCCTTTGCCAACGGCGCGCATCATAGCGGGCTCGGCTTTAGCGAAAGCGGCCTTAGCGATGGTTTGGTCACCGGAAGCGATTGCTTCTTCGACGGCGCGCAGGGTAGAGCGAACGCTCGAGCGACGATCACGGTTGATGATCGTTTTGCGTGCCATTTTGCGAACGGCTTTTTTGGCTGATGATGTATTGGCCATGAGGCCTCCTATAAGTCATGTCTAAAGACGGGATAACCCGCATGTAATCT
>JAZGFA010000149.1:0-9404 GCA_036478975.1 Robiginitomaculum sp.
GCACGGGATTAGCGCCTTATAATAGTAGCTATATATCCACGAAAGCTGTAGCGCCAAATTGGAATTCCCCCGTGCTAACCAATTCGAACATCAATGCTATGGTTGCTGGCGGCGGCACGAATTCATCCGGCGCAATGGCGCAAGCACAAACATGGATGGACGGTGAAAATACCGCGCATTTTGACGAGCATGGTAATGACGAACCTTTGAAATATGTGATTTTCATGACCGATGGCGTTAATAATACGACAGGGCAGAGCTGCGACGCGGGCCATTGGCATTATCGCCACTACTATCACGAGACAATAAGCCATAATAGTTATGAAAGCTGGTGGGGTGGCTGGGATAGGGTTTGGGTTAGGGAAAATGATGAGAACACATTTTACTGGGAAGCGCAGGGCTGTAAAAACATTTCATCTTATGACGCTCAAACCATTGCGAGCTGCTCTGTTATGAAAGCTATGGACCCGCCGGTTAAAATCTATTCCATTGGTTATGCACTCACTGTGACTTCGGGTACGACGCAAAGGCGTAAAGACGAAGTGGCGCAGGCCCATGCACTGCTTAAGGGCTGCGCTACCGATGATGAGCATTTCTATGACGCGGCCAACGCCGCCGGGCTAGAGGATGTGTTTGATGATATTGGCGAGGACATCAAAGAAGATCAAATTCGTATCCGGAGTTAAGTTTAAACTCCTAGAAAAACAAAAGGCCGGGCAATTAATTGCCCGGCCTTTTGCATTTTATTTAGGGCTTTAATTAGCCAACGATTTCGCCGTCTTCAAAGAAGAAAGCAATTTCGCGCGCCGCAGAGGTCTCTGAATCGCTACCGTGAGCGCTATTTTCGCCCATGGACACAGCAAATTCAGCGCGGATTGTGCCGGCGTCGGCGTCGGCTGGGTTAGTTGCGCCCATAACGCCGCGATAAGCAGCAATGGCGTTTTCGCCTTCTAGCACTTGAACCACAACCGGCTCTGACATCATGAATTCAACCAGTTCGCCGTAAAACGGACGCTCTGAATGCTCGGCGTAAAAGCCTTTAGCTTGGGCTTCGGAAAGCCGAATACGCTTTTGCGCAACGATGCGCAGGCCGGAGCCTTCGATTTTAGCGTTGATAGCGCCCGTAAGATTACGGCGCGTTGCGTCAGGCTTGATGATTGAGAAAGTACGTTGAGTAGCCATGAGGGCCTCCTTGATTGATAAAACGTCAGTAGATTCTGGCCGCTCTATAACGGGCATTTGACTCTCTGTGAAGCCATGATACTCACCTGTTTTCATTATTTGAATTTCGCCCCTAATTATAGGCTAGCCGCTCCCATGCTGCATTTAAACGATATTACCTACCGTATTGAGGGTCGTCCCCTGTTCGACAAGGCGACTTTGGCCATTAATAAAGGCTCTAAAGTTGGCTTTGTTGGCCGTAATGGCACGGGCAAATCCACCCTATTTCACTTGATTAAGGGCGTTATCACCCCTGATGATGGCTCTATCAATATTCGCAAAGGCGCGCGGCTTGGTTTTGTCGACCAAGAGGTTCCCTCCGGCCCGCAAAGCTTAATTGATACGGTGCTTGAGGCGGATATAGAGCGCCACGCCCTGTTTTTAGAGGCGGAAACCGCAACGGACCCGATGCGCATTGCCGATATTTATACGCGCCTTACCGATATTGACGCCTATAGCGCCGAATCGCGCGCCGGCATTATCCTCTCTGGCCTTGGCTTTAGCGCCGAAGACCAGCTTAAGCCTTGCTCTGATTTTTCCGGCGGGTGGCGCATGCGCGTGGCGCTAGCGGCCATGCTCTTTGCCGAGCCGGATTTGCTCCTGCTCGATGAGCCGACCAATTATCTTGATGTTGAAGGGGCGGTCTGGCTTGAGGCACATATTAAAACCTATCCCGGAACCGCCTTCATCATTTCCCATGATAGGGATTTTCTCAATTCCGCTGTCACCCATATTGCCCATCTTAGAAACGGTAAACTTGCCGGCTATACGGGCGGCTATGATCAATTTGAAGCGGCCCTCGCCGAGCAGCAGCGCCTGTCCATGTCCATGCGGGCCAAGCAAGATGATGAACGCCGCCACTTAGAGGCCTTCGTCAACCGCTTTAAGGCCAAGGCGTCCAAAGCCAAGCAGGCGCAATCGCGGGTGAAAAAGCTCGAAAAAATGAAGCCGGTCGCCACGATTATCAATGACCCGATTCCGCCTATCGCTTTGCCGGGGCCAGAAAAGCAGCTCAGCCCGCCGATTATCCGCTTTGAAGAAGCCGCCGTCGGCTATGAAGAGGGCGTGCCTATTCTCTCGCGCCTTGATTTGCGCATTGATCCGGATGACCGCATTGGCATTTTGGGCCGTAATGGTGAGGGTAAGTCAACCTTTGCCAAGGCAATTATGGGGCATTTACAGCCGCAAAAGGGCGCTATTCGCCGCAATAAAAAGCTGACCATTGGCTATTTCGCCCAGCACCAAATTGACATGCTTAACCCCCTAGAGAGCGCCTATGACCATGTGCGCGACCTTATGCCGGACGCCAGCGAAGCCCAGCGCCGCGCCCGTTTGGCGGGCTTTGGCCTTGGCCGCGATAACGCCGAAACCCCCGCCGGAGATTTATCGGGCGGAGAGAAAGCGCGTTTGCTCTTCTCCCTCATTAGCTTCAACGCCCCGCATATGCTCGTCCTCGATGAGCCTGCCAACCATTTGGACATGGATAGCCGGGCCGAGCTTATTAAATCACTTAACGCCTATACGGGCGCAATCATTGTCATTTCCCATGACCGTAACTTGCTTGAATCCGTTGTTGATAGGCTTTGGCTGGTCGATGACGGCATGGTGGAAACCTATGAGGGAACCCTTGACGATTATCGACAAAGCCAGCTCGACACTAAGAAAAACCGCAAGAAAAAGGCGAGCAAAGAGGGCGACACTAACAAGGCCGAGCAGCGCAAGGCCGCCGCCGAAGCGCGCGAGGCCATTGCTCCGCTTAAAAAACGCGCCGATGACCTTGAGCGTAAGGCCGAGCGCCTTCGCGATGAGCTTGGCTTGATTGAAAGCCAATTATCTGCCCCCGGTTTTTTCAATAAAAATCGCGACGGGGCCACGCGTCTTACCCAAAACCGCGGCCAGATTAAAAAGAAAATCGCGCGGCTTGAAGAAGATTGGCTCGCCGCATCAGAAGCCTATGAGAAGGCCAAAGCGAAAATATAAGTTAACCCTAAGCTTTAAGACTTTGTGAAATTCTATTGCCTATATTGGCTCCCGCGTGGGGGCGCAATTGTGGGATAGCGCAGATGATATTAGGTAAAAACCTTGTAAGTAAATATGATGCCAACTGGACGCTTGAGCGTTTCGCATGGCTTATCAAAAATTTCAGCCCGACATATGGCCCGCTTAGGGCCTCTCTTTGCTGTATTGAAGGCGGGATGATGGAGGTCGAGCATTACCCGATTGCCGCCTATCCGGAGGCTTGGGCCAAGGCGTGTTTTGAGTCGATTAAATATCGCGCGGGCATGGGGCGCTGGCCTATCGAATTTGTTGGACTTGAGAAAGATCGGCCTCGGCGCGCATCAGATAAAGAACTGCCCGCTTTTGGTCAGCGTCAACCCAGTCTTGAACGCTATTATACGGACGCTTACGGCCGCCCGGTTATCTATTATGAACCGTCGCGCATTACAGAGCCGGGCTATATCACCGCGCGCGCCGCGCGCTCGCTCGCCGCGCTCATCCACCTTAGCGCCTCAGCGCCAGAGCAATTGCAACAGGACAATCCTGAAACCATTAATACGGTCACGGCGGCCTTTTTAGGACTAGGCCTACCGCTTGCCTACTCAGAGGAGGCGAGGAAATCGCGTGAGGAAGGGGTTGTTATTGACGCCTTCCACCGTATTCCCGGCGCCCATGCCATATTCGCTAGCGCGGTGTTTCTCAGCCTTAAGGGCTGTGACGGCGCGCGGGCAGAGCGGCTTTATAGCGGATTAATTGATGATTTGGATTTGGAGCGCCTGCAAGAAGCCTTCGCCCAATTACGCCATTTTAACAACGATATTACCCGTTTACGCGCGCAAATTATGGGCGCGGAGCAAGATTTATTCGCGACCCCCGATGAGAGCGGCCTAACCGCAGGCGACATTGATAACATACCCCTCAGCGTCAAGCTCTAGGGTGAGGCGGTCTGGGCGCTGCGGGCCAAGTTCATTAAGATAGAGGGCCGTGCGCACGGACGCCGCGTAGAGCGGCTGCCCCGCCAGCATTTCCTTGACCTCAAGGCGCGGACTGCCGGCTTCCATGTCCCGCAAGAAATCATTTGCGCTAGTCTCCATCGTCGCCGGCTTGATAATGCGTTTATCTCCGCCAATTACCGCCAGATGAATACCGCCAATATGGCCGCCGCGTAGCCCCTGATAAAGCCGCGCGCCGCATTGATCTGCCGCCGGGCCATAAGCGCGCGGGGCAGGGCGCTGGTTTTCAGGGTATGTATATTGCCCGCGCCGGTCATTAAGGCGCTGGGTTTGGCGCGCCGCTTGAATGGCTCTGGCTTGGGCTTGGGCTTGCCGCTGGTTGATTTGCGCTCCGGGAGAACCGGCGCAGGCGCCAAGGCTTAGCGCCGATAACAGCAGGGTCGAGGTCAACCCGATAGATAGTAAGCGCATAGGGTCTCCATTTCCCGAATCAGTATCATTCACCCTTAGCACGGAATAGGTTTGGAAACATTGCGATAGGCATTCGCCTGTGACGCGACACTTTTTCATGGCGCGCTGTCAGTCTCTAGTTGACGCATGGCGCGCATTGTTTAATTTAACCCCATGAGCCAAGATTTGATGAACTATGACCAGATGACCCAACTCGCCCTTCGCGGGGTGGTGCGTGATGCCATTCGCCGGGTTATTCGCGAGGACGGTTTGCCGGGGTCTCATCATTTTTACATTACGTTTTTAACCCGTTTTCCGGGCGTAGACGTCGATGAAAGTCTGGCAAAGAAATATAGCGACGAGATTACCATCGTGCTTGAGCATCAATATTGGGACCTTAAGGCCAATGATGACACATTTGAAGTGACGCTGAAATTTAACGGCGTGCCGAAATTTTTGTCCGTGCCCTATACGGCGGTCACCCGCTTTCATGATCCAAGCGTTGGCTTTGCTCTGCAATTTGATCCGCCCGTGCAAATGCAAGACGCGCCTTCGGAAATTGCCCGTATTGCGCCCGCTAGCCCTGCGCTAGCACCTGCTCCTAAAGCTGCGCCTGCCGCAAAAAAGAAGGCGAAAAAATCATCGCCCAAAGCCGCGGTGAAAGCTGAAACTAAAGCAGAGAAGCCCGTTGCGGCAGACGGCGACGGTGAGAGCAAAGTCGTGAGCCTTGATAGCTTTCGCAAGAAATAAACACCCCTTACACGCTAATTATAAGAGAATCTCATGACCAAGATGCGGACCGAAACCGACAGCTTTGGGCCTTTAAAAGTGCCTGCGGATAAATATTACGGAGCGCAAACCGCGCGTAGCCTGATTAACTTCCCCATTGGCATAGAAGTCATGCCGCTCTCGGTTATTCGCGCCCTAGGCGTAGTGAAACGGTCTGCGGCGCTGGCTAATAGATCGCTTAAAAACCTCGACGTTAAGACGACTAAGGCGATTGTGCGCGCCGCCAGTGAAGTGGCCGAGGGCAAGCTTGACGACCATTTCCCGCTCTCCATCTGGCAGACCGGCTCTGGCACCCAGTCCAATATGAACGCCAATGAGGTTATCTCTAACCGCGCCATTGAAATGCTCGGCGGGGAAATCGGCTCCAAAGACCCTATCCACCCTAATGACCACGTAAATCGCAGCCAGTCCTCCAATGACACCTTCCCCACCGCCATGCACATTGCGGCGGCGGAGGAAATCCATCACCGCTTACTGCCCGCGCTTCGGGCGCTTCGTAACGGCCTTAATGATAAGAGCCAAGACTATAAGAAAATCATCAAAATTGGCCGTACCCACACCCAAGACGCGACCCCGGTCACCCTTGGCCAAGAGTTTTCCGGCTATGTGGCCCAGCTTGATAATGGCATTAAGCGGGTAGAGCGCGGCCTTAAAGAGCTTATGCCGCTCGCCCAAGGCGGCACGGCGGTTGGCACCGGGCTTAACGCCAAGCCCGGCTTTGCCAAGGCATTTGCTAGCGAAGTGGCGGCCTATACCAAATTGCCGTTTAAAACCGCGCCTAATAAATTCGAAGCCCTCGCCGCCCATGACGCCTTTGTCAGCGCCCATGGCGCACTGAACACGGTGGCCGTGAGCCTGTTTAAAATCGCTAATGATATTCGGTTTCTCGCATCCGGCCCGCGCTCTGGCCTCGGCGAAATCTCTTTGCCAGAAAATGAGCCGGGCTCTTCCATCATGCCGGGCAAGGTTAACCCGACCCAGTGCGAAGCGTTGACCATGGTCTGCACCCAAGTTATGGGCAATAATACCACGATGAGCATGGCGGGTAGCCAAGGCCATTTTGAACTGAACGTCTATAAGCCGGTAATGGTTTACAACATGATTCAGTCCATTCGCCTGCTCTCCGATAGCGCGGTCAGTTTTAATGATAAATGCGTTATTGGTATCACCGCTAATGAAGACCGCATTGCCGATTTAATGGCGAAATCGCTTATGCTTGTCACCGCCCTCGCGCCGGTAATTGGCTATGATAAGGCGACAAAAGTGGCCAAGACCGCCCATAAAAATGGCACGACTCTGCGGGTAGAAGCCGTGCGTCTAGGCTATGTCACCGAAGCGGAATTTGATAAAGTTGTGCGCCCAGAGCACATGATTAAGCCTCGCTAAGTGACTGATAAAACAAAAGAAAATATCATAAGCTTTCGCAAAGCGAAAAAGCCTATCCTGCGCGGGCGTAAAGAAAACAAAGCCGAGCAGAACCGCGTAAAATTTGGACGCACTAAGGCGCAAAAGCGTATTGACGATTTTGAAAAAGACAAAGCCGTAAGCCGCCTTGATGGACGCAAGCTCGATGATGAGAGCCAATGAAGCGCTCCCTCTCCCTGCGCGGTCACCGCACCTCCATCGCCCTAGAGCCTGAATTTTGGGCGGTGATAGAACGCGCCGCAAAAAGCAGCGGTCACTCGCTCGCGGGGTTTATCGCAAGTCTTGATGATGAGCGCACGGGCGCGAAAAGCCGCCAAGGACTAGCCTCTTATTTGCGCGTCTGGGCACTGCTTTGGGCTCAAGAGCAAAATCGCGAGAGATGAGGTCATGGAGAGCCGCTTTGCGCGTAGGATTACGCCCTTGGTTATCCCCGTTTGACCCTAGAACATAATCACCCTAACGTGCGATTATGTCCCTCGCGCGCACCATTGCTAATTCTGCATTTGAAGACAATGTGGCGCGTCTCAGCGTTTCTTACGAAACGCTCTTATGGCCTGTATTGCATCGAAACTGCGTTTTGAAGTCGCCATTGCTGATTAACATTGCCTAATAACAGCACAGGAATAACAGTATCTGGCCTTTGCAATGTCTCGCAAACCGCTATAGCTAGGGGCTAACACTTTGTCGTTTGGAGTCTGCCCCCATGCCAAGAGCGCTGCTAAAAGCCATTCTCAGTTTCATCGCCCTGTGCGCCTTATCGGTTAGCGCCGCCTTTGCCGGTGACCCGTTCACCGTGGCGGGGGTTTACGTGGACGGCCGCGGCGAGAGCGCGATTGAAGCGCAGACCATTGCGATTGGCGAAGGCCAGCTTCGCGCGGCTAATCTGATGATTGAGCGCGTTACCTTAGAGGGCGACCGCGCCGCCAAGGGCTTTGCCGGATTAGAGATTGAGCAAGCGGTCAAACTTATCCGCGCCATGGAAATTGCCAATGAAAAACGCTCTGGCACGCGCTATCTCGGCGATATTACCGTGGCGTTTAACCCGTCCGCCATTCAAGCCTATGTGCGCTCTAAGGACATGACGATGATTTCAACGCAAACCCGTGAGCGTTTGGTTATTCCTGTAATTACCGGCAAAATTGCTGGCTCCGGCCACGCTTGGGGCGCGGCGTGGGATAAGCCCGCCTTTGGTCACGCCTTAACGCCCGTGCGCGCTGGCCCTTCAGGGGAGCGCTTACCGATTAGCGGCGACGCGGCCCTAGCGGGGGATATGGACGCGATTGCGCTGGCGGGCCAAACCGTTGGCACCCAGCAAGTGCTTGTTGCTAATGCCGTCAATAGCGGCTCTGGAATCACCGTTACGCTTACGGATTACGCCCTTGATAGCGGCCAGACCACCACGCTTGGAAGCGTGCACGGCGCGGACTTTAACGCCGCCGCCGCCGCCGCCGTGGCCCTGCTAGAGAGCGAGTGGAAACGCGCCTCGGTCAATCAACTTGAAAACGCCGAGTCCATGCTGGTCTCCGTACTGTATAATAGCCATAGCGATTGGCAAAGGCTGCAACAGGCGATTAACTCGGCCAGCCAAATCAGCGATGCCCGCCTTGACGCTATCTCAAAGGATGGCGCGCTAATGACCATTACCTATGGCGGCGATTTGGGGCGGCTTGCAAATGAGCTATCCTATAAGGGCGTGAAGTTTGAAACCAGCGCAAAGCTTGGCCCCGTATTGGCGCTGACATTTAGCCGTTAGAGGCCCTAGATTAGTTTATGCTCGGCTCGCAAACCATACTAGATTTATCCCTGCGCCCGGATTACCGGAGCGCAAATTTTGTCGATGCGCCGAGTAATGCAGAGGCGCGCGCCGCCCTGTCTGCGCCGCAAAATTGGGCCAATGGCGCGCTCGCCCTTATCGGGCCGGCGGGCTGCGGTAAAACCCATTTGGGCTATTTATGGAGCGATGATAATCGCGCGATTATCGTCTCTAATGATAGCGGTTTGGCCGATATTGCCGCGTGGCGTGACCAGTATATATGGGTGGACGGAGCGGGGGCGGCGAGTGAACCTCTGCTGTTTGCCCTGTTTAATATGGCCATGCGCGGAGAGCTTAAGGCGCTTCTGCTCACGGGGCGTAGCCAAGCTAGCGCATGGGCGGTAGAAATCCCCGATTTAAAGTCCCGCCTTAGCGCCATGCAAATCGCCCGTATCAGCGCCCCCGAAGATGCGCTGCTTGAGCCGATTTATAAAAAGCTATTTCTCGATAGGGGGCTAAAGGTCTCGCAGAGCCTAATTGATTATCTTTTGCGCCACCAAACCCGCTCCGTAGACGCCGCCTACGCCGTGGTCGATTTTCTCGACCGCGAGGCCGCCGTGCAAAAGGTCAATGTCAACCGGACTTTCGCCGCGCGGGTTTTGGGCTAGTTAACACAGCTTCTGCATTAAGGGATTGGCCATATCAGCATTGCCGAACGGGCCCGCGCGGTCTATGCATAAGGTAGTGACAGGAGCCAAATATGCGTGATTTGAAGAAGACGTCATTGGGCATTACCCATTATGATTATTTGGACA
>JAZGFA010000150.1:0-3858 GCA_036478975.1 Robiginitomaculum sp.
ATGCGCGCGACTTGTAGCTCAACCCGTTTTATGTCTCGGATGACGCGGTTTGATTCCATGCGCATCCAACTCCAGAGTTTTATCATTATCACCGACATTAATCCGCACCATGCGAGCGCGCCCCACCGGAGCATGGTCACAGGATCATTTGATGTCGTGAATTTCCAAGCTGCATAGACGCCCACTGCAAAGGCGGCGAGCGCAAAGACAAATGTTACCATAGAGAGCCATGCCAGTTTGCCGCTAAACAGGCCGCCAACTTGGCCAAATAGTCCTTGTTCGCCAAAATGCGCCATCAATTCCCGGTCTTCGCCGCTTAAAGCCTCTGCTATTTTTTTATCAAGTTCATCCATTTGCATTTCCTTTCAAAATGGCCCTCAATTTATGGCGGGCGTGCATAAGGCGGGTTTTTACGGTTCCCGCCGGAACCTCAAGCGCGACAGAGATTTCTGCAATGCTAAAATCGTCAATATAAAACAGAGTGATAGCAGCGGCCTGAACAGGTGATAATTCTGCAATAGCCCTGCTGAGCGGCGCCGTGTCGGCGCTTCGCTCTATCGCCTTAAATGAAGTGTCCGCCGTTTCAGGCTCCGCTGCATAGGCCGCGTCTGTGCGCCGTTTTCGTATATTGCGGCGAATATGATCAGCGGCGCGGCGGGTAATAATCCGGTAAGCCCACGCCGGAAAAAACTTTGTTTCCGTAAGGGCCGGAAGACCTTTTATAATGTCCGCCCACCCGTCCTGCGCAACATCTCGCGCCTGTTCTGCGTCGCCCATGAGCCGATAAGCATGAGCGTATAATTTGGGCTGCCAATGCTGCGCTATACGCTCCAAAGCGGCTCGATCCCCTGCCCGTGCAGAGGCAACAAGATATTCATCAAATATACGAGCAACATGATTAGCCATTTACAATGCCCTTCCACGGAAGCCTCCAATTACTGTCCTATAGTATCAAAGTCGTCCATATGCGGGTTTGGGTTCATTTTATTCCATAAAAACACAAAAGCCCCCGCAAATTGCGAGGGCTTTTGTGTTTGGTTGCGGGGGTAGGATTTGAACCTACGACCTTCAGGTTATGAGCCTGACGAGCTACCGGGCTGCTCCACCCCGCGAAAGAGTGCACCATATATGGGGGGCGGCGGGTTTTATCAAGCCGTAACTGCGGATTTTACGGTTTAATTTTACCCGGCCGTGATGTAGTCGCGCAGGGTCGCGGCTTCGGTTTCAGCATCGGCGATAATGCGTTTGACCACATCGCCAATCGAGATCAATCCCATGATATTATCTCCGTCCAGAACAGGAACATGGCGGATGTGGGAGGTGGTCATAATTTCCATGACATCATTGACACTGGCCGATGGCAAAACTGTCAGCACGTCCTTGGTCATGGATTTGGTCACCGGCTCGTCGCGAAACCCGGTTTCCTGCAACAAAGACCGGCGGATAATATCGCGTTCGGACAAAATTCCGGCCAGCTTCCCGTTGCTATCGGTTACGAGAACCACGCCGATATTTTTCTTATTTAGCAAGGTAATCGCCTCGCGGAGTTTCGCGGTTTTCGCGACGGCGTAAATCTTATTACCCTTGCTTTCCAGTATATCCTTGACGCTCATATCTTTCTCCTCGGGGACACCTTACCACAAAGCGGCGGATTTGTCCAAAGCGGGCTGAGGGGCCGCTATTTAACCCAAATTGCGCTGCTCCACGCACGGTCTTGTAGCGTTGCGTGCATATCCGGATTGGGCGGCGTGCCGTTTCTTGCCGCGTCCCATGTGCTCCACCGGCATTTCGGGTTCTCCAATACGCGGACATAATAAGCGGCGTTTTGGCTTTGGTTATACTCCGGGTCTTGCCAGAGGGCTTTTAGCTCTGCCGCGCCGGTATTGGCGCTGGTTTCGCAAGTGGCCAGATCGACCTTCGCGCCATTATCAGGGCAGCGCCAAGCGGCGGGGTCGATCTTGGCGCCTCCCGCACAGGCGACGTCATAAAGGGCTTCTTTGGCTTCGCCGCCTTCGCTCCAGACTTTGATAATTTGCAGCCGCTGCAAAGCTGCGCCGTTTGGATCTTGCGTCGCCCATGCGAGGAAGCTGGGCGAGGTTTCTCCTGCGCTAAGACGCTGCCCCATGGGCACACCGCCGGCATAGGCTTGCGCCGTCATATCGGGCCGGGCCATGATTGTTTCTCCGTAATCATAGCCGGCAAAAAAGCGCACACGGATACGCGGGCCGGATGTGGCGAAGGTCTCCTTGGCCCGCATGGCGGCGAAAATAGAGGTTCGCGTATTCTCCTCGGCCCAGACTCCCGCCAAGCCGCTGGCGCCATATTGCGGCGCAGAGAGGAGCGCGGATTCGGGCGCTGGATTTTCCGGCCATGTCTTGGCACCGCCCGGCGGGACAGAGCCGCGCACATCCAGATCAAGATCGCTGGAAAATTTGCCAAAATGGTCTTCTTCCGAGATGGAAGGGCCGCTAATATGGGTATCGGACGCGCCGATGACGCCAAATTCATAGGGGTTGCCGCCGAGGCTGGCTTCCAGTCCCAGACCCCGCGCCAGAGACGGCCGCACGAAGCTTCCTTCGGTGACTTTGGATTTATACGGCGTGCCGACCAGAATATCGTAAAGCTCGAAATCCGACCATTCATCTTCGGGCGAGAGGATAGGATGGGTCTCGGAGGTGCCTTTAAGCTGGGTGATCTCGACCAACGGCTCGTTAAGGATACGGTTAGCGGCATAGTCCGCCGTCAGCGGAGACCCGTCTGTCATTTCGGTATCAAACATCGCCCCGTTAGAGCCATTGGAATTATGCGGAATGGCTAGAACTTTGCGGCCTGCCGCGCGCTCGCTATTCATCCACTGCCATAAATCTTCCGGGTTGGGACTGTCCAGCGTCGAAAACAAACGCGCCGGAGCTTCGCCCTCAAAGATAACATTGCGGTGCAGGTTAATTGCGCCTTTGTTATTTTCGACAGTGCCAAGAATTTCCATGGCGGTAAATTCATAGGCGGAAAAGGTGGTAAAAACCCCCGGCTGGTTATGTTTCTCGGCGGCGGCGATATTTTCCGCCCAGGCATTATCAATGAAATCGCGGTCATAAATATCCGCAATCGCATCGCCTGTGGCAATGGTTATCCCGACGCGCAGAAAAGACTCGCGCCGTTTTGCTCTCGACCCGGCGGCTAATCCGAAAATAGATTTAGCCGTTTTGGTTTTGGAAAGAGGCGAGCCCCTATCGCCCATGGACGCGACAACGCCCATATATTCGCCGTGATCTGTGACCGCGTAAAAATCCAGCGGCGGCCCGGCGAGGCGGATTTTAGCGCCCGCGCCATTATCAATCGCCTCGCCTTTGGCAAAACGGTAAGCATCATCAGGATTTGTCCGCGTGCCCAATATAAAGGCGTCGAAGGAATTTTTAGTATGCACATGAGTATCGCCAAAATAGGCATTTTTAAGCGGGTTGGGGGCAGGTCGTTTGGCGGTCGGGGCTGGGTTGGCTGTTTCGGGTTTGGGGGTGGGCATTTCTGCTTGCTGACAGGCCGTGATGGCCAGCAAGGCCGTTGAGAGCGTAAGCGCGCGGTAAAATAGCTTCATCATAGTCCCCTTATATTTTGACTTAGTCTAGAGTAGCATAAAAGCCGTGGCAAATATAACTTGGCCGTTGGGATGGGACTTGTTTTTAAGGACTTACGGGTCATGCACATTCCTTCTTGCAGGGGTTAAGCTTGGCGGGCCTCGACGCTAAAATGCGAGGCCAGTGACGATTAGGGCGGACAGTCCGCAGGATCGGCACCCTGATGGATACCAAAATGTTAATGTGTTTTACAGAATACCAATCCTGCAGCGGCGATTTATATGTA
>JAZGFA010000151.1:0-2121 GCA_036478975.1 Robiginitomaculum sp.
TCAAGCTGCTCAAGGATTTCAGCCATGCTGTCCTCGGCGCTCTCTTCGCCTACTTCAGGGCGCATGCCCGCGCCAAGACCTTGCGTTACATCTCCGCCCATTTGAATACGGCGATCGGCCCGCGATAGGGCCAAAGCCTGCGCGTCCGTATTGGCAACAACGAACTCTACCCCATCAAGGCCAGAGGCGATCATATTATTGACCGCATTACCGCCGGCTCCGCCTACGCCAATAACAACGATACGCGGTTTAAGTTCAACGGATTTTGGTAGAGAGAAATTGATTGGAGCTGACATGCCTTACGCCTCATAAAATTTAATATGAAAGCACAGTGCAGTTAAACCCTTAAGGGCCTATTAATTATAACGTAGTGAATGACAAATTAATCGCAGAAAAAGGGAAAATTAACTTAAAAATTTTCCTTAAGCCAATCCAAAGAACGGCCAATACCATTGCCGGCATGTCTACGTTTGCGGTATTTCTGCCCTGACAGGTCAGGCGCGCCCTTAATTGCGTCGCGCTGAGGATTAAAACTATGCTTCATTAGCCCCGCAGCCGCGGCAAACCCCGGCCCTGACGCTGTATCGGACAGCCCCAACAAACCATTGGGTCGCCCTACCCGCACCCGCTTGCCAAACACGATACTCGCCAGTTCGGCTGCGCCCGATAACTGCGATGCTCCGCCGGTCAATACGATACGCCGGCCCGCAAATTCATCGACGCCCGCAGCCTTAAGCCGGTCGCGTAAAATTTCAAAGGTTTCCTCAACCCGCGAGCGCACAATCGCGGTCAACAAAGCGCGGCTTTCCTTATGGGTTTCACCGCGCTCGCCAATTGGCGGGCAGGAAATCATCTGCACATCATCGCTAGCGCTGCCAAGGGCAGAGCCGTAGAGTGACTTAATGCGCTCCGCCGCCTCTAATGTGGTGGTAAAGCCGCGGGCAATATCATTTGAAACATGAGAGCCGCCAATAGGCACGGCGTCGACAAAGAATAAAGAGCGCTCTCTAAACACGGCAACGGTCGTGACCCCTGCGCCCATATCAATCACGGTTGCGCCCAAATCTAACTCGTCATCAACCAAAGCCCCTAGCCCCGCGGCCATAGGCGCAGCGACCATGGATTTAATACGCAAATGACAGCGCTCAACGCAGTGGGCAAGATTGCGCAGCCCGCCTATGCCCGTAGTGACAAAGTGCATATCAACCCCAAGGCGCGTGCCAAACATACCGCGCGGATCTTGAATGCCGCGCGTATCATCGACCGACCAATTTAGCGGCAAGGCATGAACAATAGTGTGATCAGGCTCGTCAAATTCACTCAAGGAAGAGCTAAGCACGCGTTTCAAATCACGGTCAGCCACCTCACCGCTAGCAAATTTTGTCCCCACGCTCATATGGTGCGAGGCGAGCGTGCGGGCCGATACATTGACGGTCACGGCGGAAATTGTGAACCCCGCCGCGCGCTCCGCCTTTTCAACGGCGCTGCGAATAGCCCCCTCGGCGGCAACCATGTCAACAACCGCGCCGCACTTAATACCCGCGCTAGCATGGTGACCAATTCCCAATAGGCGAACACCCACATCCGGGTCTTGCGCGCCAATAAAACACACAATTTTAGAACTGCCAATATCGAGAACAGCGCTGACTTCGCCGCGCTTATTGCTCGGCCCGCTCGCCGCTCCCCCGCCCACACCAAATGCCATTACGCCGCGCTCCGCCTAATACGGCTTTGCGCCTCGTTGGGCCGCAAAACCGCGCGTCCCGGCGCGCGCAGATCAATAGTTTCAAGGTCTAGGTCAAGAATGTGGTGGCTGCGTTGCATGTCCTCAATACGGGCCAATGCCGCGTGGATATTGTTTTCGGGCAGCTTTAACCGCGGGCCATTACCTTTAAGCGCAATATCCCAGCGGCGATCGCCCACGCGGATAATAGCCGCAAGACGCTTAGACACGGCAGGGCTTTGCGCCAAGGCGTCATAAATAGACTGGGAGTGAGCCGCCGCATTCGGGCCTACCAGCAAAGGCAATTTGGCAAAATCACTCGCGAGCGCCGCTTCGATGACAAGGCCTTCGCCGTCAACAACGCGCACGACGCCGTTTTGCTGCCATAGGGCTACGGG
>JAZGFA010000152.1:0-3184 GCA_036478975.1 Robiginitomaculum sp.
TTATAGACCCAGTTTTTATCTTCCGCTTTTGACAGGGCGTCAAAATTTAAAATCGTCGTCCATTTTGGCGTGTCGGTCAGATAGCTATCGAGGCTAGAACTACGCCAAACCCCGCGCACATTATCCGCGTCTTGCCAAAAATTATGCACTTTGCCGCCGCGATACGACACGTAAGGAATCTTATCTTTCGAATTAACAATCTCCAGCGCTTCGGCGCGCATTTCACTAAACAAAGGATTGGCCTCTAGGCGCGAAAGCGTGCGCTTATTCCAGCCCTTAACCTTGGTTAGAGCCTCGTCGCCGAGAACGTCTTCAAGATAAAGGTGGGTTTCGAGGGCGGGGCCGCTATGGGCCGAAATGTCGGTTTTTGTCATGGGCGTGTCATTCTTTACTTCAGTGCTTGGGGCGTTGCAGGCGGTTAGCCCTAGCGCGGTTGCTAGTAATGCTGCGGTGAATTTTGCGTAAGTCATAATAGTTCCCTTATGTGTTTCCTAATCTTAGGCTGACACAGCGCGGCGGGCAAGTTTTGCTTTTTTGTTACGCCGCGCCTATATAGCGCATGTAACAAGCGGCCCCCGTCCTTCGACGGGGTGAGCGGGATGACTAACAAGAGGCGAGTGTCGCGTAGCGACCCGGAAACATAACAAGAGGCCCCCATCCTTCGACGGGGTGAGCGGATACTAAGAATGAAGTTTTATACGATGAACGGCGCGGGTAACCGCTTTGCTATATTTGACGCGCGGGGTAGCGGCTTTGCCATGAG
Organism: Robiginitomaculum sp.; assembly: GCA_036478975.1. Classification (GTDB taxonomy): domain Bacteria; phylum Pseudomonadota; class Alphaproteobacteria; order Caulobacterales; family Maricaulaceae; genus Robiginitomaculum. Next base: position 764 of record JAZGFA010000152.1, read on the forward strand.
CGAAACCCTTGCCAAAGCCGTCGGCGCGCCGGGCGGGCCAATGGGGGCTAAGGGCTGTGATCAAATCATCGTGCTAATGGATCCGCCAATCGATGATGGCAGCGCCGATGTGTTCATGGATATTTGGAATAATGACGGTAGCCATGTGGACGCTTGCGGCAATGCGGCGCGCTGCACGGGCTGGCTATTGATGGAAGAGCGTAATCAAAACCAAATTACCATACAGACGGCGGTCGGCCTGCTTAAATCTAAGCGGGTCAGCCATTTGCAAGTCGCCGTGGATATGGGCGAGCCATTGCTTGAATGGGACCAAATTCCGCTCAAAGAATATATGGGCACGATTGTTATAGACGTCAAAGTCGGGCCGATTGATGATCCGGTTTTGGCGCGGCCCGGCGCGGTTAATATGGGCAATCCGCACTGCGTGTTTTTCGTCGATGACGTGATGGAGACGGCGGTTGAAACCCTCGGCCCGATGCTAGAATTTCATCCGCTCTTTCCGCAGCAAGCCAATATCGGCTTTGCCCAAGTGATAGATGCGGGCCATATGCGCCTGCGGGTGTGGGAACGCGGAGCCGGCCTCACCGCCGCCTGCGGAACCGGAGCCTGCGCCGCCGTCGTCGCCGCCGTGCGCCAATCACGCACAGGCCGCATAGTCCGCGTCGACATGGACGGCGGAACCCTCCACATAGACTGGCGAGAGAGCGACAACCACGTCATCATGACCGGCCCCGTAGAGCTAGAAGGCAGCGGCGATTTGCCGGTTTAGGGGCGGCTTTGGTCATTTTCAAAGCCAAAAGAAACCCTCTAGACTTTGGAGATGGGCCCCGACCTTCGTCGGGGTGAGCGGAATTTTAGTTAGGAAGTAAACACAAGAGGCGAGTCTCCGCATAGCGGAGCCGGGAACAAACAAAGACCAAATTAAGGCAAAGCTTGTCATATAATCGCCTAACCCCCATATTACTACGAGAGCATAGGTGAACTGGGTTGCCTATTTAACATGAGTAAGGGCTAGATAATGGCGACGATTGCACTGGTTGATGACGACGAGAATATCCTGACATCGGTTTCGATGTATTTAGAGGGTGAGGGCTATCAGGTTCGCACCTATCATGAGGGCGTGAGCGCGCTTAAGGCATTGACCAAAAATCCGCCCGACATCGCGATTTTTGATGTGAAAATGCCGCAAATGGACGGGCTAGAGCTTTTGCGTCGCCTGCGCCAAACCAGCAATATGCCGGTGATTTTCCTCACCTCCAAAGATGACGAATTTGACGAAGCCATTGGCCTTAATATGGGCGCGGATGATTATATCACCAAGCCGTTCAGCCAGCGCCTTTTGGGCGAGCGCATCAAGGCGGTTTTGCGCCGCGCCCGCATGACCAATGTGGAAATGCCCATGCCGCAAGAGGGCGATGATAAAGTCATTCGCCGCGGCCAGCTTGTGCTTGATCCTAACCGCCACGCCTGTAGCTGGAACGGCGATTCCGTGCGTCTCACCGTAACCGAGTTTCTAATTTTGCACGCTCTGGCGCTTCGCCCTGGCTATGTGAAATCTCGCGACCAACTTATGGACGCGGCCTATGATGACCAAATCTATGTGGATGACCGCACGATTGACAGCCACATAAAACGCCTTCGTAAAAAGTTCCGCAAGACGGACAAGGTGTTTGATGGTATCGAAACCCTCTATGGCGTCGGATATAAATATAAAGAAGCCTAAACAGGCCCGCAAATCTTTGCTTCCGCCGCGTCAAAAGCGCGAGCGGCGGCGAAGGCTGCGCTCGCTTGCCAGCTCGTCACTCGCGCGGGCCATATTTATCTCTAATATGGTTGGCCTGCTTATCCTTATGATTGGCGCGCTGACTTTAAATGAAATGCGCCGCGGATTGATTGATACCAATCTACAGCATCTCTATTCCCAAGCCGAATTTATCACCAATATTTTAGCCAGTGACGCGACCGGAGACGGCGCTATTCCTAGCCTTAACGAGGAGGATGCGCGCGCGACCATGGCGCGACTTGCCCTGCCGCCGGGTACGCGGGTGCGCCTATTTGACCTGAACGCTAAAGTCATTGCCGATAGCGCCATTAGCCGAGACGGGGTGAGCATAGAGCCGCTGGACGCAGCGATTAGTCCTAGCGACCCCGCCCGCGCCGGATATCCGCAAGGCCAAAGCTCTGGGCAAGCAGAGGCCCTGCCCTCCACCATACCCGAACGTATAGGCGCCCTCATTACCAAAGCTGTGCGCGCTATTCCTACCTTTAAAAACCGCCGCGAGCGCCTGCGCCGTAATCTTGACCAAGACGTGCGCCGCGCTCTGCTGGGCGACTCGGTGGTCGGCGAGCAATATAACGCCGATGAAAGCCTCATCGTCGCCGTATCCCTGCCCGTATCGCGCGTGCAGGCCGTGCTTGGGG
>JAZGFA010000153.1:0-3892 GCA_036478975.1 Robiginitomaculum sp.
AGTCTCACTTTCTTGGTCCCGGATCGGCCAATGGCCGATACGCGCCTCTTGTTTCGTGCGAACCGATTTTCGTCATCCGCTTTGGTAAGCTTGGGCGATTCGCTTTGCCTAATTAATATTTAGGTAAGGAATGTGACGTTTAAAGGGCAGAATAGAACAAAGCAAGAACAAACTATGGGTTTTCACAGTGAAGTTAGGCAAAAAACCCAGTGCGGGAGGCCGAAAGTGAGACAATCAAGCCCGCCACACTAGCCGCCAGAGCCGGTAGCCGAGCAGAACAGACGCCGTCGATAGCCCCGCAAGCAAGCCATACCAGACCCCGCGCGCGCCAAAATCCGTGTGCAGGCCAAGCCAATACGCGACCGGAAAGCCGACCATCCAATAGCTAAACCCCGTCAGCGCCATCGGCCAGCGCACATCCTTTAACCCGCGCAAAAGCTGATTGGCCGCGACCTGCACGCTATCAAACAACATGAAGCCCGCCGCAATCGGCAGGAAGGTCGCCACCAAGGCAACGACCTGCGCGCTATCGGGCTTGCTTGTATCAAGATAAAGCCCCGACACCATATCGGGAAACAGAGCAATGGGAATGGCGGCGAACCCTATGCCGACAATGCAGGCCAAAATAGTCGTGACCGAAACCCGCTTCATCGCGCCGCGATTACCCGCCCCGACCGCTAACCCCATGCGCACGCTCCCCGCCATGGACAGGCCAAACGGGAACATGAAAGCGAGCGAGGCGACATTCAGCCCAATATTATAGGCCGCCTGCTCCGCCACCCCAATAATGCCGACAATAAACACGGCGGAGTTAAACAACATGCCTTCAAAAAACGTGGTGATGCTAATCGGCCAACCCAGGCGGAAAATCTCTTTAAGCCTATCCCAATGGGGATTCCAGAACCGCTCAAACACGTCAAATTCGCGGGCATGTTTATCCATGCGAATATAGGCGATAAACATAAGAAGGTTTATCAGCGTCGCAATCAATGAGGCGATGCCTGCCCCGACAAGCTCTAAACGCGGCGCGCCAAAATGGCCAAAGATAAACACGTAATTGAGCAGGCCGTTCATCAATGTGCCCATCATCACTAACACAAAGGGAATAGCCGTCTTGCCAATCGCCGCGAGGAAATTACGCAGGGCGGTAACGGCGAGAGAAAACGGCCAGCACAGGGCTAAAATAAATGCATATTTGGCCCCGCGCCGCGCGACCTCCGCGTCTTGCCCTAAGGCGAGCGAAAGCGGCTCTGCAAAAACGCAAAGCGCAATAACAAAGGGCGTCATCATGGCGAGCAACCACAACGTCATGCGCACGGTTATGCGCGCGTCATGGCGATCATGTTTATTGGCGCCAAGCGCTTGGCTAATCAGCGGCGCTACGGCCATGACCGGCCCCGCGCCGAGCATCCACAGCCCAAAGAAAAACACCGCTCCAAGGGACGCCGCCGCAAGGTCAACCGCGCCTAGCCGGCCAATCATCACCACATCAATAGTGAACACGGCAAATTGCGCCAATTGCGTCGCGCCCATAGGGACGCCAAGGCGCAGCAAGCCCGACATCTCGCCGCGCCATGTCGCGGGCATTTGGGTTTTCTCAGCGATTTGAACGGTCTGCGTCATTGGAGTTTTCTCTTTACGGTTTTGGAGCGGATGCACCAATGCCAATATCGCCGCAAAGCCTCTTTGCAGCCCGTTTCATTTATGACAGTTTCGCGTGAAAATCTATCGATTAAAAATCAAAAGTTTCCGCCAACAGGGAAACGTAGTTTCACTGCAATAAGCGCCGTAAAGAGCGAATTTCGTTCTTCGCGAAAATCGCTGGCGCAAGTGCGGCGATATTCACACCAAGCCCGCGCCCATTCTCCATCACGTCCGTAGTCCCATCCACCCAAAGGGCGGACGTCGTCCCGAGGCGCGCCGTAGCGCGCCCGTCATTCTTGTTATAGTGGAAACATTCCGCTCTCGCCAAAACGCTCCATGCCCAACGCTTATCCCGATGAAAACAAACCCGCCTTAATATACAAGCCGCCAATGCCAAAAGCCCCGCAATGCCAAGCGCAGGCGGAGAAAGCAAAGCGCCTATAATGGCGAGCATATAAAACAAATAAATATTCATGTGGTTACTATAAGCGCGCTATTTTAGGCGGGGATAGGGTTTAGGGGGAACGGCCATGGACGCCGCAAAGCCGCAGGTTTTGAGGCGGGCATGGCGGGGATGAGCGGTGAAGGGTGGGGATATAGTAGACGAAAGGGATGTAAATTAATTAGAGATTGGGCGGACATTCCGGGTCATTGTACTCGTGGGTAACAGAACAATACGCTACGATAAAACCATTTGAATCAAATCGAATTAAACCAAGTTGTGTATTAATCCACGGGTCATATTTTCCGTCAAAGTCATCGGTTGAAATTAAACCTAACTCTTCAAACGCTAACTTATCATTCTCGTATTCACGCCTTAATTTAATATAGTCAGACAATTGCTCAATTTGAGTACTCATATCCCTAAAGGTTTCGTCAAGGTAATTAGAACCTATACCCTGAGTAAATATTTTGACGTAAAGAAAACCAAAAAATATCATTCCAGCCCATGGAAAAATACGAACTACGCTCTTCAAAGATTTATTCACGGACTTTCTACTCCCCGTAGTGCACCTGCATCCCCGTCACGTTTTCACCCACACGCTTAATCACATAAAGCCGGTCATATTCGCTCACCTCTACGATGGGCTCGCCGGGATCTATGCCGAGCAAAGCCGCTAGGCCGGGCGTGGTGTTGGAGTGGCCGACAATGACGATATTGCCGTTTTGGGTTTTTAGCTGCTCTGCAAAACCGGCCATGTCGCGCGGATCGTATAGGCTGACTTCAAGGCCGAAAGCGTGGGCCATGGGCGCGGCGGTTTCGCGGGTGCGTTTATAATCTGTGGAGTAGACTTGATTAATATTGGCTTGGGCTAGGCGCACGACCAAAGCGAGGGCGCGGGCCTCACCGGCCTGCGTTAGGCTTGGGTCCCGCTCGCCGCTGACTTTTTCCGCGTGGCGGACGAGGTAATATATCGCTTCATCTTTAGGGGCGGCGGGGGCGCAGGCCGTTAGGAGGGCGCAGAGGAGGGCGGCAATGAAAGCCGACATAAAGGAGCGTTTTAACATGGGGGTTCATACCTTAACTGGGAGCAAAAATGAATCAAATATCTAGCCGGCATCCGCGTCCTCAAAATCCGGCTGGATGACATGCCAGCTATCACCGGTTTTTTTCAGCAAGCCTTGTTTTTGCAAAGTGCTCATCGCGCGCGAGGCGGACTCGCGTGATATGTTCCAGCGCGCGGACAGCTGGGTCACGGATTGGGCCGGCGAGATGGTAAGCACTTCTGAATTATCCGCGTCCTGCTCCCCCATGCGAGTCAATTCGGCGTAAACGCGCTGGGTCGCAGGCAAGGATAGCCGCTCAAACATTTGCCGCGATGTGCTATCAATACGGGCGGCGAGCATGCGCGCTATATAAAGGCCAAATTTGGGATAGCTCTCCATCAAATTTAGAAAATCCGCGGCGGACAATATGCAAACCGCGCAATCGCTTATGGCGACAACGTCAGAGCTGCGCCGGGTTCCCGTTAGGGCTGACATTTCGCCAAAAAGCGTTCCAGCCCCCAGTTCGGCGAGCCAAATTTCATGGCCGCCAATGGAGTGTTTCACCACTTTGATGCTGCCGCTCTGAAGGCAGAACAAAGCCTTATCGTCCCCGCCTTGATAAATCAGGGTTTCGCCCGCGCGAAAGCGCCGCTGGCTCGCGGCGCCATTATAGGCCGACTCAAAATCGCTATTTTCGCGTTTAAACTGCTCAAAATTTAAAATAGGCTTCCCCTGCTCTGGCTTTAGCTATGACAGAAGC
>JAZGFA010000154.1:0-4352 GCA_036478975.1 Robiginitomaculum sp.
CCGTATCGGGGCGGCGCGACAATAGGACTTCATCCGCCCGCCGCAAAACAAAGGCCGCGCCGTAGCGGGTCTTAAGCTTGGGCTTTTTAGTTTTGCGCGGATAGGATTGCGGCTCGCCAAGGGCGCGAGCCTTGCACGGGGCGGCCCAGACGCAATCCGTGCAGAGGGGATTGCGCGGTTTGCAAATTTGCGAGCCGTGATCCATTAGCGCTTGGGCATAATCACCGGGGCGGCCGGGGTCAGCCAGCGTGGCGGCGAGCGCCCTGATATTTTTGCGCGCGGTGGGTAAGGGCGTTTCCACCGCAAAGATGCGCGCTATCACCCGCTCCACATTAGCGTCCACCACATTGGTCGGCTCATTATAGCAAATGGCGGCAATGGCGGCGGCCGAATAAGCGCCAATGCCGGGCAGTGTCAGCAAGCCCGCCTCAGAGGCCGGAAACACGCCGCCATAATCACGGGCGACGATTTGCGCGCATTTATGCAGGTTTCGCGCGCGAGCATAATAGCCAAGCCCAGCCCACAAGGTCAGCACGTCATCGCGCGGCGCATTGGCCATATGCGTGACGGTAGGAAAGGCCTCAAGGAACTTATGCCAATAGGGGGCGGCGTGGATCGTCGTGGTTTGCTGGCACATAATCTCTGACAGCCAGACCGCGTAAACATCGGCGATTGTGCCTGCCGCGCGCTCTTGTGGCCGCACGCGCCACGGCAAGGCCCGCCCGCTTGTATCATAGCGCGCCAGCAGCGCCGCTCTCATTGCGTTAATCTCCATATCTATAGTCTGTATAATTATTCACATAGGCTTGCTAGACGGGGAGGGCAAAAAAATGCCAAAAGAAAGCATGAGATCCTTGCCGCCAGAGAAGATGACCAAGAGAGAGCGCGCCGCGCGCCTGACCGCCTATCTGGAAAGCCAGCGCGGACGGCGCCCTATTCGCCCTGCGCCAAGGGCGGCGCGGGCGATGACGCGGGTGATGAAACCACTCGCGAAGAAGTTTGGAGCCGGCTCGGCGCTTGGCGCTAATGCGCTCGGAAGCCAGTGGCCCAATATTGTCGGTCCGCGCTATGCCAAGCTGTCTCGGCCGCTGCGCCTCCAAGGGGGCAAGGATGGCAATACGCTTATCATTAGCGCCCGCGGGCCGGCGGCGACATTGCTAACGGCGGACGCGGCGAAAATCATTGCTGCGGCTAATACGTTTTTAGGCCAAGGACAGATTGTCCGGCTAAAAGTTGTGCAGGGCCAATTGCGCGAAGACGCTCCCCCGCCCCCGCCTGCCACGCCAAGCGCGCGTAGCGCCGCGCCAAAACTGGCCGCCCCAATTCGGCGCGCGGCCGTGCCCAAACGTGGCCTTACCCCTAGCGAGGAAGATGCGCTGTATAAAGGGCTGGAAAACATTGATAATGACGCGCTAAAACAGGCCCTAGGAAAACTCGGCCGCGGCGTGCTGTCGCGCCAAACTTAATTTACACTATAATGGATAAATATATGTCACGTTTTGTACTCTCCGCCCTTTCTACTCTCGGCGCTATTGTGGCCATTGGCTTTGCGCCGCTGGCTATCGCGCAAGACGCGGATGGCCATGCGCACGCAGAAGGCGAAACGCACGCCCATTCTAAAACTGACGCGCCCATGCCAGAGGGCGTGTTTAGCGAAGTGGCCGGCGATCATGCCATTGGCGAGAAAGCCGCCCCCGTGACCCTTATTGTCTTTGCCTCCGTAACCTGCCCCCATTGCGCCGTGTGGTTTAAGGAAGATTACCCGGTGATTAAGCGCGACTATGTCGACACGGACAAACTGCGCCTAGTGTTTCGTGAATTTCCCACCGCGCCAGCCCAAGTCGCCGTAGCGGGTTTTCTTATTGCCGCTTGCGGGAGTGATGAGGATTACTTCCCTGCAATTGAGTATCAAATGGCCCATCAAGAACAAACCTTAGAGGCTTTGATAGCGGGCGATATTAAAGAGACTTTTGACGGCCTTGGCGAGCAGTCTGGCCTAAACCCTGAGCAGGTTGAGGCCTGCCTTGCGGACAAAGACGGCTTTGACGCACTTAACGAAACCGTGGCCCGCGCCCGCGCCGCAGGGCTTAAAGGTGTGCCGTCCATGATGATTAACGGGGTGGTTTATCCCGGCAAAGACGTCAGCGCATCCGCATTATCCACAGTTATTGACGCCTTAATCGCCTCGAAATAACGAGTCTGCTTGCCTTTTCCCTATAAATTAAGAGAGTTACACCATGAAAATACAATTCCATACCGATTCGCGCGGCCTAGTTACGGCGACTAAAAGCGCTATGCTTGGCCTAGCCGCTGCGGCAGTGCTGACCGCGTGCGGCGGTACTAGCGAAGGCGGAATGGCTCAGGACGGCCTGGCTAAATATGAAGTGGCGGGCGACCATTCCATTGGCGACGTCAATGCGCCGATTACGGTTGTGGAATATGCTTCCGTAACCTGTTCCGCTTGCGCTAATTGGCATGAGGCGGTCTGGCCAGACATTCGCAAGGATTACATCGATACGGGCAAGGTGCGCTTTATCTATCGTGAATTCCCCACTGCGCCGCAAAACCTTGCCATGGCGGGCTTTTTGATAGCAAATTGCGCCTCAGAAGATCAGTATTTTGCCAATATCGGCCTGCAATATGAGCGCCAAAGGCAGCTCGTTAACAGCCTGTCCACGGGACGCGCCGCGCAAGAATACCAAGCGCTTGCAAAGACGGCTGGCCTATCAGAGAAAGCCTATGACGCCTGCCTCGCCAATGAAGATGAACGCGCAAAGCTTGAGGCCGTAATTATTGGCGGTCAGGATGCGGGCGTAAGGGGTACGCCAGCTTTCTTCATCAATGGTAAGGTTGAAAAGGTTTATAAAATCGAAGATTTCGATAAGTTTTTTGCGGAGCATGTTGAAGTTCCAGAGCGCGCCCCTGCTGATGAAGCAGAAGCCGCGCCAGAGCATTAATTAAGATAGGTCGCTATGGGCACGCTAAGATTTGATCAGATAAGGCTGACGGGATTTAAGTCCTTTGTTGAGCCAACTGACTTTAAAATCCAACGCGGGCTTACGGGCATTGTCGGGCCGAATGGCTGTGGTAAGTCCAATCTTTTAGAGGCTATCCGCTGGGTCATGGGGGCAAATTCTGCCAAGGCCATGCGCGGCGGAATTATGGATGATGTCATCTTTTCCGGAACCCAAGGCCGCCCCGGGCGTAACCAAGCGGATGTTGTGCTGTTTATCGACAATAGCGCGCGGCTTGCTCCGCCCATGTTTAATGATGACGATAAATTAGAAGTCACGCGCATCATTAAAAAAGGCGGCGGCTCTACCTATAAAGTCAATGGCAAGACCGTGCGCGCTAAGGACGTTCAGCTTTTATTTGCTGACGCTTCTACCGGCGCGAATTCTCCGGCGCTTGTGCGTCAGGGGCAAATCAATGAGCTTATTTCCGCCAAGCCGTCCAATCGCCGCCGCATATTAGAGGAAGCGGCGGGCATTTCCGGCCTGCATTCTCGCCGTCATGAGGCAGAATTGCGCCTGCGCGCCGCCGAAACTAATCTTGACCGGCTTGACGATGTTATTGGCCAGATTGAAAGCCAGCTTTTATCCCTGCGCCGCCAATCCCGTCAGGCGTCACGCTATAAACGGCTCGCCGGCGATATTCGCGAATATAAGGCTTTGCTTTGGCTTAAACGCTGGCAGCTTGCCATTGCCACGCTAGGCGCGTCGAAAGAAGAAATTGCCGCGTGTGAAATTGCCGTGGCCGATACGGCGAAACTGGCCGCGTCTTTAACCACGCAGGTTGAGGAAATTGCCGCCCAGCTTAACCCCAAACGCGAAGAGCAGCTGATTGCCGCCGGCGTATATGCGCGCCTTAACGCGGCCCGCGAAGCGCTGGAAAATGACGAGGAGAGCGCCAAGGGCGAAGTGCGCAAGCTTGAGCAGCAGATTGAAAACCTTGGCTCTGATATAACCCGCGAGCGCTCTATTGTCGAAGATGCGGCGCAAGCCCTCGCCCGCCTTGGCCATGAATTTGAAACCTTAAGCGCGGTCAGCGACACCAGCGCGGCGATTGAAGACGCGCAGATTGAAGCGCGCAAAGCGATTGAAACGCGCAGCGCCGCCGAAGGGCAAGTTAATGAATTGACCCGAAAATCCGCCGAGCAAGCGGCGCGGCGCGATAGCGCCCAGCGCGATTTATCCTCGGCGCAATTGCGCGCTGATAGGCTGACAAATGAGCGGACGAAAGCGCAAGAAACCCTAGACCGTTTAATGGCGGGCGGCGCAAGCGCCGGCAATGAAAATCTCTTTGAAGCGGCGCTGACTGACCATGGTAAAATCCTAGAATCGGCGCGTAAC
>JAZGFA010000155.1:0-13239 GCA_036478975.1 Robiginitomaculum sp.
CCATTGGCGCTATCAGGAAAGCGCCTAGCGCCAGTGCGAGTGTAAGTTTACGTGTCATAATTTTAGCCCTTTGTTTAAATAGGCTTGTAGCCTAACAGGGCAAGAAAACCAAACCATCCCCCATATGGGGTAGAGGTGTTCTTTTTTATTAAGCCGAATAAAGCCTAGTCATAACGTGCATTTCACGCCTAATTAGTCTATAGTTAAAGGGCAATTTTGCTTTGATTCGCATATGTGAGAATCCTATGGCCGACCCCGCTTCAAACACCGCCGAATATGGCGCCGACAGCATTAAAGTCCTTAAGGGGCTAGACGCGGTGCGTAAGCGTCCCGGCATGTATATTGGCGATACGGATGACGGTTCTGGCCTGCATCATATGGTCTATGAAGTGGTGGACAATTCCATTGACGAAGCCCTGGCCGGCCATGCTGACCGCGTGGTAATTATCCTCCATAGTGACGGCAGTGTTAGCGTGCGTGATAATGGGCGCGGCATTCCTGTGGCTATCCACGAGGAAGAAGGCATAAGCGCCGCCGAAGTGATTATGACCCAGCTTCATGCGGGCGGAAAATTTGATAGTAATAGCTATAAAGTCTCCGGCGGATTGCACGGGGTTGGCGTCTCTGTTGTGAATGCGCTCTCGGTTAAATTGGACCTGACTGTTTGGCGAAACGGCAAAGAGCATTTTGTTGAATTTTCCCATGGCGACACCGTAAACCCGCTTAAAATCGTCGGCGATGCGCCGATGGAAATGCGCAAAAATTCTGAAGGCGTAGACGAAGAGCGCGTGCTGAACGGCACAATGGTGCGTTTCTGGCCGTCGAGCGAAACCTTCACCATGATCGAATTTGACCGCGACACATTAGAGCGCCGCCTGCGCGAGCTGGCTTTTCTTAATTCCGGCGCGCGCATTATCTTAATTGATAACCGCCCCGTAGAGCCCATTGAAGTTGAGCTATATTATGAGGGCGGGGTCGAAGCTTTCGTTCGTCATCTCGATGCCAATAAACAGTCGTTTTTATCCAAGCCAATTACGGTGATGAAAGAAGGCGATGACGGCATTGTTGTCGAGGCGGCTTTGTGGTGGAATGATAGCTACCATGAAAATGTGCGCTGCTTTACCAATAATATTCCCCAGCGCGATGGCGGAACCCATTTGGCCGGTTTTCGCGGGGCGTTAACCCGCGCGGTCAATAAATATGCGGTGACATCCGGCGCGGCGAAACGCGAAAAAGTATCCATTAGCGGCGACGATGCACGCGAAGGGCTAACCTGCGTTTTATCTATCAAAGTACCTGACCCGAAATTCTCTAGCCAAACCAAAGACAAGCTCGTCTCCTCCGAGGTGCGCCCCGTGGTTGAAAGCTTGATGGGCCAAGCCCTGTCAGAATGGTTTGAAGAAAATCCGGTTGAAGCCAAATTGGTCGTGCAAAAAATCGCCGAGGCGGCGTCCGCCCGCGAAGCCGCGCGCAAGGCCCGTGATTTAACCCGCCGTAAAAGTGCGCTCGACATTGCCTCCCTGCCCGGAAAATTGGCCGATTGCCAAGAGCGCGATCCGGCCCTCTCTGAGCTTTTCATAGTGGAAGGGGACAGCGCCGGCGGCTCTGCCAAACAGGCGCGCGATCGTAAAAACCAAGCTATTTTGCCGCTTAAGGGTAAAATCCTCAATGTGGAGCGCGCCCGCTTTGACCGCATGTTATCGTCGCAAGAAATTGGCACGATGATTACCGCGCTCGGCACGGGCATTGGCCGCGAAGATTTCAACATTGAGAAATTGCGCTACCATAAAGTCGTCATCATGACCGATGCCGATGTTGACGGCGCCCATATCCGCACGCTTTTGCTGACGTTCTTTTTCCGTCAAATGCCAGAGCTTATCGAGCGCGGCTATCTCTATATTGCCCAGCCGCCCCTTTATAAGGTGGAGCGCGGCAAGGCGGCGACATACCTGAAAGACCAAAGCGAGCTTGATGATTACCTTATCGACGCGGGGGCGGGCAATAGCGCCCTGACACTGAAAAGCGGCGCGGTTATTGTCGGCGAAGATTTAAAACGCCTTGGCCATGAAGCCCTAGAAGCCGTGCGCTTAATTAACCGTTTGAAATCCAAAGCGCCCGATAGCGTGATTGCCCAATGCGCCATTGCCGGCGCGCTCGGCCCTGATGCGGGCCAAAGCGAAATTGATGAGACGGTCGCCCGTCTTGATAATGTCGCCGATGAGGGCGAAGATGGCTGGAGCGGAAAATTTGAAGATGATGGCACGCTTATGCTCGAGCGTGAAGTGCGCGGCGTGCGCGAGCGCGCAATCATGCCGTCAACCTTTAGGGATAGCGCCGATGCGCGACGCTTGCATCGCCTTGCCCCCGCCCTGTCTGAAACCTATAGCGGCACGGCCAGCTTTAGGCGCGGCGAGGACGATGCCATTGACGTTTACGGGCCGGCGCAACTGCTTGATATTATCTTTGCCGGCGGGCGCAAGGGCTTTAAAATTCAGCGCTATAAGGGTCTTGGCGAGATGAACCCGGACCAGCTTTGGGAAACCACGCTCGACGTTAATGCCCGCACGCTCTTGCAAGTGCGCGTCGAGAGCGCCGAGGCCAGCGATGAGCTATTTACCAAGCTCATGGGCGACGTGGTAGAGCCGCGCCGCGACTTCATCGTCTCCAACGCCCTAGACGCGGATGTCGATATTTAGATTGGAACAAAGCATTCTTGGACGTATGAAATTCACCGCGAGCTTTATCCTCGTCCTAACCCTTGCCGCTTGCACGGCGGGGGGCGGCGCAGGGCAAAAAACCGGCATGACCGACCTGCCTGTTAATAGTTTTGAGGCCTGCCTGATTTACGGCGGCGTGGTGATGGAAAGCTATCCCCGTCAATGCGTTAACGGCAAGGCGCACTTTACCGAAGACATTAGCATCGGCCATAAGGGGGAGCGTAAAACTATCCTCTTTGAAATAGGCCCAAACATCGTCGATTGCACTGGCGAGTCTGCGCAAAAATGCTTGGTGGTAAATGGCGAGTATTTCTATGACAAAATTGAGGGCTACGCCCATAAACCCGGCCTAGTCTCAATTATAGAAATTGAACGCCGCCAATCTTGCGCGGGCGATATGTGCCCCCAAGATGCGGCCATGTATGAATATAAGCTCTTGCGGATAGTCTCTGAGCGCTAGACAAATTGCTTCATATGCGTACTATATTTCTATTATAGGAGAGCCATATGGCCATTGCCCGCCGCGTTGATCGCCGCCTGTTTTTTATCTTTGACCGCGCCCATGGCCGCCTGTCTAAACTCGCCGATAAGCGGCTGGCGAAAACCGCAGGCATAAAAACCGCGCAGGCGGCGGCGCTCGCCTATCTTGGCTATCATGATGAATGCACATTATCAGAACTTGCCGCTGGCGTCGGCCATAACAATTCCGCCATTACCGGATTAGTTGACCGCATGAGCGCCGCCGGCCTTGTCGAGCGCATCCGCGTTCTCTCCGATGGCCGCGCCAAAAAAGTGCGCCTTACGGCCAAGGGTTGGAGCAAGCGCGAAATCGTCATGGGCGAGTTTCGCGGTTTTAATGAAAAATTGGTGAAGGGGTTTAGCGAGTCTGAAATTGATATTATCTATAAATTTCTAAGCGAAGCGGTGGACAATGTTGAGGACTAGGCATTAGATTACCCCATGGCAAAAAAGAAAACTAAAAACCCGACCTCACCCGTGCATGTGGATATTGTCAGCGATATTGTCTGCCCGTGGTGCTGGCTCGGTAAGGCTTATTTTGACGAGGCCGTGCGCAAGTCAGGCCGCAAGGTTGAAGTGACCTATCGCCCCTATATGCTCGACCCGGATATTGCGATGGAGGGCGTGCCCTATGCGGGCTATTTGACCAAGAAATTTGGCGCCGGTGCGCGCGATAAATTCAAGCCTATGCGCGAGCGATTAGAGCAGGCCGCAAGCGGCGCGGGCATTGAATTTAAATTTGACGACATCCCCGTTCGCCCCAACACATTGCGCGCCCATATGCTTATCCGCTGGGCGCAAGAACAGGGATTTGGCCCCGCCGCCGCCGAGGCTTTGTTTCGCGCGTTTTTCAAAGCACTGCGCGATATTGGCGATGTTGAAACCCTTGGCGAAATCGCCGGGGAGATTGGCATGGACGGCGCGCTAACGATGGAATTACTGCGCGACAATAAAGACGCGGATAGCGTGCGCGAGGAAATCCTTTATTTTCGCGGCCTTGGCATTTCCGGCGTGCCAACCTTTATTTATAATGGCCAATTCGCCGTGCAGGGCGGCCAGCCGGTCAGCGCGCATTTAGACGCAATTAAACAAGCGGCAAGCCAAGCCCCGCTTGAAGATATGTAATTTTACAGGAGACTTCCCATGACACTTTTTCAAATTTTAGGCCTTTATGTGGCCCTATTGCTCATCATCAATATGGTTTTAATGGTGCGGGTATTTCGCATTCGCCAATCTAAGAGGGTCAGCCTTGGCGATGGCGATGATCCGCTCCTGCATAGCCGTATTCGCGCCCATGCTAATTTTAGCGAAACCGTGCCGATTGCCCTATTTGGCCTGTTTAGTCTTGCCATGCTTGGCGCGCCGGTTTGGGCTTTGCATCTGGTTGGCGCAGGCACGGTAATTGGCCGCATCTCCCACGCCATCGGCATGGCCGGCCCGCACTCGGTGGGCAAGGCCCGCCCATTTGGCATTGTTCTGTTTTTGGCCACAAGCCTGTTCACCGCCCTTTATATTCTCGGTTATCTCTTGGGATTTTGGCTGGCAGGTTAAGGACGGCCAAATTAGCCCTTACGCTGTTAGCTATTGAAGCGCGCGGCGCAAAAGGTTAGGGACGCCCCATAACACACCCTATGGAAAAAATGACACACCCTATGGAAAAAATGACATCACGAGCCGGCAGCCCGATTAACAGCGAAGCGCTTAAGGCTCCGCTTGAAACCCTGCTTGCCCTTGCCAAAAAAGCCGGCGCGGACACGGCCGACGCCGTGGCGACCCATGGGCGCTCGCTCTCCATTGGCGTGCGCGGCGGGCAGATTGAAGACGTGGATAGCTCGGAGGGTCGCGATGTTGGCTTGCGGGTTATACTGGGTAAAAAACAGGCCTGCGTCTCCACCTCAGATTTGTCAAAAGCCTCGCTAGAAATGCTCGCCGAGCGCGCGGTCGCCATGGCCCGCCTTGCCCCCGATGATGGTTATTGCGGCCTTGCGCCGAGCGCCGTGTTAGAGCGCGCGCCAGAAAACTTAAACCTTTTTGACCCGACCATTTTAAACCCCGAAGATTTAAAAATCCGCGCCCTAGAATTAGAAGCCGCCGCCCTCTCCGTAAAGGGCGTATCCCAAGCGGAAGGCGCAGGGGCGAGCGCCACATCGAGCGCGATATATTTTGCCACTTCAGACGGCTTTGCCAGCGGATGGCGCTCCTCTCGGTTTAACATGTCAGTCCTCGCTATCGCCGAGCAAGACGGGGCGATGGAGCGCGATTATGATTATGATGGCGGGCGCTGGCTAGAGGATGTCAAAGATCCAAGCCTTATCGGCAAAAAGGCCGGAGAGCGCGCCATTGCTCGCCTTGGGGCAAGCCAGCTTAAATCCGGGAAAATGGCGGTTATATTTGACCGCCGCGTCGCCGCTAGCCTTGTTAGCGCCCTCACCGGCGCCATATCAGGCCCCGCAATTTCGCGCGGCGTGTCATTTTTAAAAGACGCATTAGGCGAGCCGGTTTTTGGCAAAAACATCATCATTATTGATGACCCGCTGATTGCGCGCGGCCACGGCTCTCGCCCTTGGGACGGGGAAGGCGTGCGCGTCAGCCGCCGCAAAATTATCGACAATGGCACGCTGACCACATGGCTGCTTAATAGCGCCAGCGCCCGCCAATTGGGCCTAGAGACGACGGGCCATGCCTACCGCAATATCGGCTCCCCTCCCGGCGTGGCCTCCACCAATATGATTTTGCAAAATGGCGATGACAGCCCCGCCGCCCTCATGGCGAATATGGGCGAAGGGCTTTTGGTTACCGACATGTTTGGCCCCTCGCTTAATTCTAATACGGGCGATTATAGCGTCGGGGTTAGCGGCTTTAAAATTAGCGGCGGCGTGATTACCACGCCGGTTAGCGAGGTTACCGTGGCCGGAAATTTGATTGATATTTTCCCCAATATTATCGCCGCCAATGATTTAACTATCGACGGGGCCACCGCCTCCCCCAGCTTGCTGCTTGGCGAGCTGACCGTAGCGGGCGCGTAATATGGGCACGGGCCAAAACCGCGCTGACCGCGCCCTGCTTATCAAGGCCGTGTTTGAAGCGGGCAAATTGGCGCGGGCCCATTACGAATTGAATGAGAGTGAAGTTTGGAATAAATCCAATAATTCTCCAGTTACGGACGCCGACCTTGCGGTTAATAGCTTTCTGCAAAAGGCCTTAATGAGCGCGCGGCCCGATTATGGCTGGCTGTCGGAAGAAACCAAAGATGACGGTTCTCGCAAATCTAAGCGCCGCGTATTTGTCGTCGACCCCATAGATGGAACCCGCGCCTTTATCAAACGCAAGCCGCATTTCGTTGTTTCCGTCGCGGTGATAGAAGACGGGAAAAGCGTTGCCGGCGCCCTATATAATCCGCTAACTGACGAGGCGTTTAACGCCCATCTTGGCGGCGGGGCGAGCCTTAACGGGCGGCCGATAACCGCCCGCGATAGCGAGCAAATCGCCGCCATTGATATGATTGGCTATGACTTTAAATTCAAAGCCTTAAGCTGGCCTGACATGCACGTTCAAGCGCGCAATTCCATGGCCTACCGCATTGCTTTGGTGGCCAGCGCGCAGGCCCACGCCACAATAGCCTTTACCCCAAAATGCGACTGGGACCTTGCCGCTGCCTCCCTCATTGCGACCGAAGCCGGCGCAGCCATTACCGACATAGACGGGGAGCCGCTAAGTTTTGACGGCGATAGCGTAATCAATAGCGGGGTCATTTGCTCTGGCGCGACCTTGCACCCTTTGCTATTAAGCCAAGTGAAGCGCGGCCCAAAGCCGCCAAAAATGAATTAAGCAAAAGGACTAAGACCATGGGACATGACCACAAAGATATGCCAGACCAACTGCTCCACGTCGTCATTGGCGGCGAGCTTGTCGATCCAATGAAAACCGAATTTCGCGATTTGACAAAGGTTGAATTTGTCGGCGCTTATGGCAGTTACGCAGAGGCTTGCGCTGCGTGGAAAAACGCCGCACAGCGCAGCGTTGATAATGCCCATATGCGATTTTTCGTATTGCACGCCCATGACCTCATCGACCCAGATCATGACGGAGTTATCGGTTAGGCTCGCCTAACGCGCCATTATGGCCGATATAAAAACACAGAAAAAATCACCCGATGCCCACGCGGATAGGGGCCGCGTAAAGCGGCTATGGCGCGGCTATATCGCCCCCCATAAGGGCGCGTTATTTATCGCCTTTTTCTTCATGCTAATACTGGCCGCAACCCAAATGGCCTATGTGTTTTTAATTCAAAAGGTCATTGATTTTTCAACCACTATGACCGGAGATGTTAGCGGCGACGCCAATGCGGTCGACACGGCCATTCACTTTGCCAGCGTTGTTATGCCGCTGATTATTGGCATTACAATCATCTCTGGCGCGGCTCTGTTTATTCAGTCCATCTTTACCAATAAAGTTGCGTTGAGCACCATTGCCGCTTTGCAAAAAGACATGCTGACATCCTTGCAGAGCGCCGACTTTGCCGAGGTGCAAAAACAGCCCGTCGGTAATTTAATTTCCAAATTCACCAATGATGTCAATGTGCTCAGCCAAGCCCTGTTGCGGGCCATGACCAATTTGGTGCGCGATCTGCTGACCATTATCGGGCTTGTGATTTCCATGTTTTGGATAGACTGGATGCTGACCCTTATTATCATTTTGACCTATCCGCTCATCGTCGCGCCCCTCATGAAAATCTCTAAAGCCTTACGCGGGGACTCAGCCCAAGTGCAGGAACATATGGGGGTGATTACGTCTGGCCTTAATGAGAACTTCTCCGGCCTGCGCATGGTCAAAACCTACGGCCTTGAGGCGCGCCAAAGCGAAAAGCTTAATGCCAGTTTTATGGAGCGCGTGCGGCTTTATTTAAAACTTGTCACCAACCATGCCAAGGTTGACCCGATAACCGAAGTGATGGGCGGCATTGTCATTTCGGTGATATTTGTCATGGGTATTTACCGCGTACTGGGCGGGCATATGACCGGCGGCGCGATAGCCGCTATCCTTGGCGCCGTCCTATTATTAGCGCCAAAGGCCCGCGCCCTCGGCACGCTTAATAATGTCATCCAAGAAGGCCACGCCGCGCTTAAACGCATTTTTGAAGTGATTGACACCCAGCCCACTATCGTTGACGCGAGCGGGGCAAGGCCGCTTAATATTAGCGGCGGACAGGTCGTATTAGACGCCGTAGAATTTGCCTATGGCGAAAACATCAAAGCCCTGAGCGGGGTCGATATCACCGCAAAACCCGGCCAGACCATCGCCCTTGTCGGCCCGTCCGGCGGCGGGAAATCCACCATTATCAACCTTATTCCGCGCCTCTATGACGTTAGCGCCGGAGCCGTAAAAATTGATGGCCAAGACATTCGTGAGGTCACCCTAAAAAGCCTGCGTGAAAACATTGCTCTGGTCTCCCAAGACGCGACATTATTTGACGACACCATTGCGGCCAATATTAGCTTTGGCAAATTATCCGCCAGCCAAGGTGAAATCGAAAAAGCCGCCAAGGCCGCCGCCGCCCATGCGTTTATCATGGCACTTCCTGATGGCTATCAAACCCGCGCGGGGGAGTCTGGCAATACTTTATCCGGCGGTCAAAAACAGCGCATTTCCCTCGCCCGCGCCATATTACGCGACGCGCCGATACTCTTGCTCGACGAAGCCACGAGCGCCCTTGACGCGCAATCCGAGGCCAAGGTGCAAGCCGCGCTCGAGACCCTGTCCAAGAGCCGCACGACAATCGTCATCGCCCACCGTCTCTCCACGGTAAAAAATGCCGATATGATTTATGTGCTAGAAGACGGGGCTGTCACGCAAAGCGGCAGTCATGCGCAATTGATGAAAGCGGGCGGGCTTTACGCGAAATTGCGTAAGCTGCAATTTTCTTAAAAGCCTATTCGCGGCGCAATATTTTATCGGTGATTGTATTGCCTATCCAGCCGGACATAAACCGCGCTTTGACTTCGGCAGGGTCATAAATTTCATCAACCCAATCAATGAATTTCAAATCCCCACCGCCATCTTGATAGCGCAAAAAATCCTCAAAGAAGAAATCAATCATTCCGGTTTTACCTTGGCGCACATGTAAATATTTCAAAGAGAGCTGCTCTAACGCGTCCTCAATCGGCGCGCCCATGTGGAAATGTTTATACAAAACCCCCGCCAGTCCCGTGCGGTCCGCGCCGGATTTACAGTGCATAACAGCCGGATATTCTATCGTCTCATATATGCGCTTTAGATCGTGAATGGCGGCCTTTTTCGGCGTGTCGCGCGAATAGACTCGGTAGTCAATCAACTCTAGGCCGAGGGCGGCGCAAGCCTCTTTTTCTAAAAGGTAATAGCCCTTATCGCTCACCCCGCGTAGATTGAGGATAGTCCTTACCCCTTCGGCGGCAAATTTTTCCAAATGCTCCGGAGACGGCTGATTGGCGCGCATCATGCCAAGACCAATATGGCGTAGATTTTGAAAGCGCAGGCGCAAAAATCCGTGGTCGCCCCAAATAAGTTCCTTGCGCGCACGCTTGCGGCCCTCGGGCGTGTTTAAATCAATTTCCGGCAGTTTTGACACAATAAATTCTCACCTTAATCTGCTGACATTAGACACTAGCAGTCGCGCTACGGCTATAGTAAACCTGCTTTAACAGGGAGTTTCATACGTGTCCAAATCCATCCTTCGCGCACCGGCTTTTATCGGCTTCGTCGCGATTATTTTAGCCTTTTACATGGCCTTTATAAAGCGGACAACCCGCTGGGCCATAGAGGGTGAAAACCATATTGCGCCCCTGCGCGCAGGCGGAGGCGGGCTTATTCTGTGCGTCTGGCACGGGCGGTTTTTCCTGTCCAATTCCGGCTGGCATAAGGGCGATCAGCCGGCCAGCGTTTTAGTGTCAAAATCCAATGACGGTTCCATCATTACCGCCGCCGCGCAAAAGCTCGGCCTTGGGGTTATTCGCGGCTCCGGAGCGCGCGAGGGCAATAGCAAGGATCGCGGCGGCGCCGGAGCCTTGCGCGAAATGGTGCGCCATTTGCGCGCTAAGGGCTGCATGGTGATTACCCCTGACGGGCCGCGCGGGCCGCGTATGCGCGCGGGGCTTGGCCCGTTATCACTGGCCAAAATGACCGGCGCTCCGATTGTTCCCTACGCCCTATCAACCCGTAATCGCAAACTGATGAAAAGCTGGGACCGCTTCATGTTTCCCTTCCCATTTGGCCGCGGAGCCATTGTCTGGGGCGAGCCAATCTATATTCCGCGCAAAGCCAATCCCGATGAAATGGAGACCCTGCGCGCCCAATTAGAATCCGCGATGATTGCGGTAACAAACCGCGCCGACGCCTTGACAGGCAAAGAGATTATCCAGCCTTCTGATATTGCCAAGATTGCCCGCAATGACGGTTAGTCTTAAATTTTACAAGGTTTTTACCACGGCGCTTACGCGGTTTTTGCCACTATATTTACGCCGCCGCGTGAGCGCGGGAAAAGAAGACCCCGCCCGCTTGCCCGAGCGTTTTGGCACGGCAAGCATCTCGCGGCCAAGCGGGCCATTAGTGTGGATGCACGCGGCCAGCGTCGGCGAGTCGACTATGCTTTTGCCGCTGATTTCCCATATGCGAGAGCGCCGCCCTGACGTCACAATTTTAATCACTACGGGCACGATGACCTCCGCAAATCTTATGGCCAAGCGCCTGCCCTCCGGCGCTATTCACCAATATGCTCCGGCTGATATTCCCGCGGCGGTAGCGAAGTTTTTAAACCATTGGAAGCCAAGCCTCGCCATTTGGGCGGAGAGCGAGCTTTGGCCCAATATGATACTGCAAACCCGCAATCTTGGGATTGCCACCGCGCTTATTAATGGGCGCATGAGCGAGAAATCCCTAGCCGGTTGGGGCAGGCGTAAAAAGGCGGCGCAAAACCTCATTGGCGGCTTTGACCTTATCCAAGCGGCGGACCAAGATACGGCGAACGGGCTGTCCTCAATTTTGGAGCGCGACATAGACGTGACGGGGAATTTGAAATACGCCGGCCCCGCCCTGCCCGTGGACGGCACGGCCCTCGCGGTTTTAAAAACGGCTACGAAAGGGCGGCCGATTTGGGCGGCGGCTAGCACCCATCACGGCGAGGAAGGCCTTGTCGCCCTCGCCCATAAAGCCGTGCTAAAAACCTTGCCGAGCGCCCTGCTCATTTTGGCCCCGCGCCACCCAAGGCGCGGCGATTTAGTCGAGCGGATTTTAACCGATAGCGGATTGACCATAGCGCGGCGCTCTCGCGGGGAGACGCCCAGCGCCGGTCATCAAGTCTATCTCTTTGATAGCCTTGGCGAAATGGGCCTGCTCTACGCCCTTGCTCCGGCGTCTTGCATAGCCGGCTCCCTCGCCCCCGGCCTGTCAGGCCATAACCCATTAGAGCCAGCCCGCATGGGAAGCGCGATTCTATCCGGCGCAAATATTGATAGCTTTAAAGATATTTATGCCCCGCTTATCGAGGCCGGCGGCGCGCAAATCATTCGCGACACAGTGGCTTTCCCTGCCGCGATTATTGAGCTGCTCACAAATGATACGGCGCGCACAGCGCAAATAGATGCGGCGCGCACTCTCGCCTCATCCCAAGACGCAATATTAGATGCGGTCTGGACGGGCTTGCTCCCCTTCATGCCAGAGCGTAAAGGCTAGTTATGAAACTTAACGCTCCCGAATTTTGGAACCACGCATCGGGCCGCAGCGCCGCGCCCGTATTGCGCGCCCTGCTAACCCCGCTCTCGTGGATTTACGCCTATGCCACGGCGCGGCGCATAGCCCAAACCCAGCCGCTGAATGTTGGCATTCCGATTATCTGCGTCGGTAATGCCACGGCGGGGGGCACGGGGAAAACTCCGGTCACGGCGCATATTCTCTCCATGCTGCGCGGCGGCGGACAAATTAATGCCCACGGCCTCTCGCGCGGCTATGGAGGCAGCGAGCGCGGGCCTATCATGGTGACCAATAAGCACAGCGCCGCGCAGGTTGGCGACGAGCCATTACTCCTTGCCCGCTCTGCCCCCATATGGGTAGCGGCGGGCCGCGATGACGGCGCGCGCGCGGCCAGAGCGGGCGGCGCGCAAATGATTGTCATGGATGATGGTCATCAAAACCCGCTATTAGAGAAAACCCTTTCCTTGCTTGTGGTCGACGCGCAAATTGGCTTTGGTAATGGCCGCGTCATTCCGGCGGGTCCCCTGCGCGAACCGGCAGAGGCGGCCCTCTCGCGCACGGACGCGGTGATATTAATGAAACCCTATAAGGAATTTAAAAGCGCCAAATCCTTGCTTAAGCAATTTGGCGATTTGCCCGTTTTGTCCGCCTACCTTGCGCCAACCGCGCCCCTGCCGCCCGGGCCGCTTTTTGCCTTTGCTGGCATAGGCCGCCCCAATAAATTCTTCGATGCCCTGCGGCGCACCGGGGCGGATGTGGTTGAAGCCATTGGCTATCCCGACCACCACGGCTATAGCGCCAGCGATCTTGAAAGCCTGCAAGCCCTTGCCCGCGAATATAAGGCGCAGCTCATCACCACGGAAAAAGACTTTGTCCGCCTGCCCGCCGCCATGCGCCAATATGTCAGCGTTTGGCCGGTCAAGGCTGTGTTTGAAGATGAGAACAGTCTAGACCGCCTGCTCACCCCGCTGCTCGCCAGCGCGCGCCGGTCGCGTTAATCTACCGTGGCTAATTTCATTCAACACATAAAATGGCGCCTTGAGGTCATCAGCTATGACATGGTTCGCGCGGTCATGATGCTGTTTCCCTTTAACGGAATTTCTAAATTTGGCGGGGCGCTATTTCGCTTTATCGGACCAAAGACCAGCAAGCAAAATATTGTACTGACGGGACTGCGCACCGCTTTTCCAAATATGCCAGACGCCGATATTGTAAAAACCGCCAAAGCCCAATGGGATAATACGGGGCGCACATTTTTTGAATTTCCTCTACTAGGTCGCGT
>JAZGFA010000156.1:0-7796 GCA_036478975.1 Robiginitomaculum sp.
GGCGCGCCAAATCTACCTTTTGCTTGCGCGCAAGCTCTAATAAAAGGTGCAATGGGCCTTCATAGCCGTCAATATCAAGGATGAGTGCCTTGCCCTCCTGCGCCGCGTCATCTACCGCGTCAAAGGCGAGGTTTTCTTGGAAGTCATCGCTCATGCGATACTGCCCGCTAGCAATTGCTCAAGCTCGGCTAGGCCTGCCTGCGTGTCAAAATCATCGGGAGCGCAGGCGATATTATCGGCAATGATTGCCCGCTCCAGCGCCATGCCAGATAACATGCCCGCCCCCTTAGCCACTTGGGCCATGGAGCGCATTTTGCCATTGCAGTGGAGCGCAATATCACAGCCGGCCGACAAGGCGCCGCGCGCGAGGGTTTCAAGCTCGCCGCTAAGGGCTTTCATGTCCAAATCATCGCTCATCACCAGACCTTGATAACCGAGCGTGCCGCGCACTAGGGTTTTCATCGCATGGGCCGACAAAGTGACAGGGGTTTTCGGGTCAACGCTATTGACGATAACATGGGCGGTCATCGCCATGGGCGCATCGTTAAGCGCGATAAAGGGTTTGTAATCAGTAACGGCGAGCACCGCCGCGTCTTCGGTAATTACCGGCAAGGCCTTATGGCTATCGACGGTGGCGCGGCCATGGCCGGGAATGTGCTTTATCACCGGCGCTACCCCGCCTGACATCAATCCGGCCATCGCCGCCTGCGCCATATCAATCACCGCTTCGGGGCGGATGGAAAAGGCGCGGTCAGAAATAATCGGGTCGGCTCCGCTAACCGGAATATCTAAAACCGGCGCGCAATTGGCCGTAACGCCAACGCCGCGTAGCTCGGCGGCTATCAGGCGGTGATTAAGCCATATTGCCCGCTTGCCCGCGGCTTTATCAGAGCCATAAAGCGCGCCAAAAACCTGCGCGCTAGGGGCCTTGCGAAAATGCGGCGGGCGCAGTCTTTGCACGCGGCCACCTTCTTGGTCGATAAATATTAGCGCGTCGCGGCCGACGCAAGAGCGCAAATCGGCGCAAAGGCGGCGCACTTGCTCTGGGGTTTCAATATTGCGAGCAAAAAGGATGAAAGCCCACGGGTCAACGTCGCGAAAAAACACCGCCTCCGCGCGCGATAATTTAGGGCCAGAACAGCCAAATATAACGGCGCGAGGGCCCATTATTTCTTCACAACAATGCAGTCTTGCTTACGCGATTTCAGGCTTGCGCAAAACGTCTTCGCGGCGGCCTTGTCGGCAAAGCCCGATACGCGCAGGCGGTAAAACACGCCTTTGCCCTCAAGGTCAGCGCGCTTAATATCAGCAAACAGAGCGCTAGGAATAATGTCGCCCAGTTTTTTATTAAGCTTAGTCCAGCTTTCATTGGCCTCGGCTTGACTGCGCAAGGACGCGACCTGCACCACATAATCACCATTGCCCACTTTCACAGCCGGCGCGGCGGGAACAGGTTTGCTGACGGGCACATAGGCGGGTTTTGTTGTCACGGGTTTGGGCGTGACAACTTCTGGTTTTTTAACAATCACGGTCGCCGCATTGGGGGTTGGCTCCACTTTAATCGGCTCTTCGGTCGCCGGGGCGAGGGTCACGTCATCATTGCGCGTTTCCCCGCTAATCACGTCATAAACGGATTTGTCTTGGTTAGGGGTTTGCGCCCCGCCCGGATTTTCCGGTGCGGATTTATAGGGTGAGGTATCGGCCAAAATACGCGGCGGCTCCCCGCCGTCACGCGTGCCGGGCGCATAGGCTTTCAAAATAACAATCGCGGCCAATAATAAAGCGCCAATAACACTGGCCAGCAATATCCATGAGCGGCGAGACGTGCTTTCACGCGCATCAAACTCTGCCTCGTCCATGGCAGGGGAATATATCTCACCATGCGGGCTATTTGCGTGGCTATCATTGGCGGGCGGGCGTGTTGCGGTCATGGTTTATCCTTATAAATGGCGCGAATCATATCAAGCCCCACATTAGAGTGCCTGTTCTTGCGATAAATATCAATTAGCCAGCGCTAAATAAGCCTAATGGGTTTGCAAATATCCGCTGACGGAAAACAGCTTACGATGTTCATTTACCGCGTATTGGTCGGTCATGCCGGCAATATAATCACAAATGACCCGCGCGGTTTTTGGGTTGTTCGGGCCGTCGCACTGGGCAAACAGCGCCGTCGGCAGTAAATCCGGATCATTGATGAACAGGCCGAACAGCTCTTTGACCACCCGGGCCGCCTGCCCCATCATCCGGTTTACCTTGTAATGGCGATACATATATTGGTGCAGGAATTTACGCAGCGGTTTCTCGCGTGCTTTAAATGCATCAGAAAACGCCATCATCGGCAAATTGAACGCGCGAATAGCATCGGCGCTTTGCGGATTATATTTGGCAAGGCGGGCGCGGCTCTCGGTTAAAACGTCCCCAATCATTATTCCGATAAGGTCGCGAATAGCCTCATGAATGAGCCTATCTTCGGACAGGTCAGGATAGCGCGAACGCACATCGCCAAACACTTGCGCCAGTAAGGGTACTTCGCGTTCTATATCAGCAATGCTAAACAGGCCCGCGCGCAGACCGTCATCAATGTCATGGTTATTATAGGCGATATCATCGGCGATAGCAGCGACTTGCGCCTCTGGCCCCGCATAGGTGGAAAGCTCTAACCGCTTCCAGTCCTCAAGCGCGGTCAGCGCCCATGGCAGAGCGCTCTCATCATCCTTTGCGGTCAACACCGGCCCGTTATGCTTGGCAATGCCCTCTAGGGTTTCCCAGGTCAGGTTTAGCCCGTCAAACTCCGCGTAACGGCCCTCTAATTGATCAACAATGCGCAAGGTCTGGGCGTTGTGGTCAAAGCCGCCATAGGGCGCCATCACCTCTTGCAGGGCGTCCTCCCCGCTATGGCCAAAGGGCGGATGGCCCAGATCATGGGACAGGGCCATGCATTCGGCCAAATCCTCATCAAGGCCCAAAACCCGCGCAATCGAGCGGGCAATCTGCGCCACTTCGAGCGAATGGGTGAGCCGCGTGCGGTAATAATCGCCCTCATGGGCCACGAAAACTTGGGTTTTGCCCTTTAGCCGGCGAAAGGCCGAGGCGTGAATGATACGGTCCTTATCGCGCTGAAACGGGCTACGTTCTGAGGCGCTAGGCTGGCCGATACGGCGGCCGCGCGCAGTATTTGGGTCGCTGGCATAGATCGCCCTATTGGCCACGGGGGAAAACTGAGTCGTTACTTTTTTCACAAGCTTTGTCCTTTGGGCCTTTGGAAATGGCGCTACGCCCCCTATATAAAGGGTAACGCCCTAAAGGAACAGCCTTGATATGACCGAAATGACCACAGAACTGCCCGTTACCCCTCTGCCGGTTTCCCCGCTGCCGGTTTCTATGTCCGCCTCTGCGGCGGTCAAGATAAAGGCGATTATGGCCAAGCAAGGCATTGACCAATTTCTGCGCGTTGCGGTCAATGGCGGCGGCTGTAGCGGGTTTCAATATGAATTTGGCTTTTCCGAAACCGCCAATGATGATGACCTCATCATAGAGCGTGACGGGGCGCGCATTGTCGTTGACGAGATAAGCCTAGAGTTTCTATCGGGCAGTGAAATTGATTACGTCAACGAGCTTATCGGCGCGGCGTTTAAAATCCACAACCCCAATGCCACGGCCAATTGCGGTTGCGGCACGAGTTTTTCCATCTAGCCTATGCTAACCCATTTGCTTTTAATGCGTCACGCAAAGGCGGCTTGGCCAGACCCAGAGCAAAGCGACCATCAAAGGCCCCTAAATGAACGCGGACGCAAGGCCGCCAATGCGGTGGGCGCGGCCCTACAGGCTCGCGGCTATGGCCCGCAGCTTATCTGGGCTTCGGACGCCGCGCGCACCCGCGAAACCGCCGAGCATATTATCCGTATCATCCCCGGCGCGCAGACCATTCAGCGCTCTAGCGAATTTTATCACGCCAATGCGCAAACGGCCCTCGATGCCGCCGATAAATTTGGCGAGCCCGAAAATGTCGAGCGCCTGATGTGGCTCGGGCATAATCCGGGATGGTCAGAGCTCTATGGCTATTTCACGGGCCGGGCCGAAGCTTTCCCTACGGGCGGCTGCGCCGTATTGCAGCGCATTGCGGGTAGCGAAGACTGGCTCGCCCCGCAGAGTTGGCGCGCCGTAGACTTTATCCGGCCAAAAGATTTAATGTGAGCCGGCCGCCCAAGCCTAAAGCCATATTAAAGGCCTATTGGCGGTTTTTCTATCTGTCGCTTTATTACCCCGTCATTATCGCCGCCCTTATTTGGTTGACGGTTAAGCGCGCCCATTGGGGTTGGGGCCTCGCCCTAATTGCCGTCGCCCTATTATTTGACCCACTCTGGCGCGGATTGTGGCGCAGGTTTAAACGGGGCGGGCGCTAACTCTTTACGGGCTGTAAAGCATAAATGCAA
The DNA here is from genome assembly GCA_036478975.1 of Robiginitomaculum sp. Taxonomy (GTDB): domain Bacteria; phylum Pseudomonadota; class Alphaproteobacteria; order Caulobacterales; family Maricaulaceae; genus Robiginitomaculum. The sequence goes on from JAZGFA010000156.1 coordinate 4,434, forward strand.
CTAGGGGTTTATTTACCCGCGAATCTATATATACCTTAAATTGCAAACAGGGGTTATCCCACCCTTCTTGCAACGCTGGCAGTGATCCCACGCAGAGCTGCTATGCTTCAGGTGGACTGGTCATTATTCTCGCATTTATCCCGTCGAGCGTAATGACCAGCCACTAACAGGGAAGCAAAGCTTCCCTGCAACAAGTGCCTTAAGAGCGTTTCTCTTCAGAAACGCTGGCAAGCATCACAATATAATAAATATGCACTGGAATAGTGGGCGTAACAGGGAAGCAAAGCTTTCGCTGCAAACAAGCGCCATAAGAGCGATTATTGTTCTTCACAAAAACGCTGGCAAGCACCAATTTCTATACTTCAACGCGCTCAAGACGAGTAACAAGCACGCTTTAGGCGCTGCACAGTCCCAATATGGTCCCCATGTAAGAGCGGCGCAAGGGTATTACCGGGGCATCCATGGCTCATCGCTAGCTCCAAAGCTTCCCTGCAATTAGGCCAATCCTAGCCCCTAGCCCGCATCGCCCATCAAGCGCACCTTGGCCTTTTTCGCGCCGAGTTGCACGAGCATGGCATCCATGGACGGGCCGCGGGTTCTGCCGGTTAAAGCCATACGCAATGGCATGAATAGCCCCTTCCCTTTACGGCCTGTGCTAGCCTTAAGGCCCGCTGTCCACGCGCCCCAGCTTTCAGCGGTCAATTTATCAGGCAAGCTCGCGGCGGCGGCTTTGCAAAAATCCGCGTCCTCAGCCTCTATAATGCCTGCCATCGGGCCGTTTATCATACTCGCCCAGCCGGCCACGTCTTGGAACTTTTCAAGGTTCCCGCTCACCAGATTCCAAAAGCCCTCGCCGTTTTCAATGCCAAAAGCCTTTAGGCGCGGCGCGGCGTCCGCATAGGGTAAGGCGTGCAGCCAGCGACCATTGACCAGCGCCAATTCATCTTCGCTAAAACGAGCGGGAGCGCGGCCAATTTTGTTAAAGGAGAATTCCGCCTCTAGAGTTTTCATATCCGGGCGCGCTTCTACCGGATCGGACGTGCCAATTTTGGCCAGCAGGCTACAAATCGCCATGGGCTCTATGTTTTGCTCGCGTAGCTCATCCATGGACAGGGAGCCAATGCGCTTTGATAGGCTTTTACCATCCCCGCCAACAAGCAGGGGCGTATGGGCAAATATCGGGGTTTGCCCGCCTAGGGCTTTGATGATTTCAATCTGCGCGCCGCTATTTGTAACATGATCTTCGCCGCGAATAATATGGGTGATTTTGGACTCAATATCATCAACCACGCTCGGAAGCGTATAGAGATATGTGCCGTCGGCGCGAATAAGAACAGGATCGGAAATAGAGCCCGTATCAATGCTTTGCTCGCCGCGCACAAGGTCAGTCCATGTGCTAGGCTTACCGCTCAGTTTAAAGCGCCAATGGGGGGCGTTCCCCTCGGCCTCTAATTTGGCTATATCGGCGGCGGTCAAATCTAGGGCGGCGCGATTATAAATGGGCGGCTTGCTTTGGGCGCGGGCAAGTTTGCGCGCGCGGTCAAGGTCATCTGAGGTTTCATAGCACGGGTAAAGCCGGCCATCGGCCTTTAGGCGCGCCGCCGCTTCGTCATAAATGGCAATGCGGCCTGATTGGTTAAACGTCGCATCCCACTCCATGCCGAGCCATTTTAAATCCTCTTTAAGGCCGTCCTCGAATGCCTTAGTGCTGCGGGCCATGTCCGTATCGTCAATACGCAAAATAATTTTGCCGCCGGCCTCGCGGGCAAATAGCCAGTTCATCAGAGCCGTGCGCACATTGCCCACATGCAGTTTCCCCGTCGGAGAGGGCGCGAAACGAACGATAGGTTTAATGGTCATAGAAGCTTCCAATTTATCATTGTCTATTTTGCTTTTCCCGGAACCGCGTCCCGGTATTTATTAGTGATAGGATAGCGGCGATCGCGTCCAAAATTCTTATTGCCAATTTTCACCCCCGGAGGGGCTTGGCGGCGTTTATATTCATTGATGTAGAGCAGGTGCTGTATCCGCGCTACGGTTTCAGGCTTATGCCCGCGCGCAATTAAGTCTTCAACCTGTATTTCCTGCTCAATCAAGCCAAAGAGAATATCGTCGAGAATTGCGTATTCAGGCAGGCTATCACTGTCTTTTTGGTCCGGACGTAATTCGGCGGAAGGCGGCTTGCTGATAATATTATCGGGGCACGGATGATCCCCGCCCAAAAGGTCATCGGGGGTAACGCGATTGCGCCATTTCATCAGGGCAAAGACTTCGGTTTTATAAACGTCCTTAAGCGGGTTATAGCCGCCGCACATATCGCCGTAGAGCGTGGCATAGCCCACGGCCATTTCCGACTTATTGCCCGTGGTCACCAGCATGGGGCCAAATTTATTAGACAGGGCCATAAGCGTCACGGCGCGGGTGCGCGATTGCAGGTTCTCCTCCGCCGTGCTGGGCGGTAAATCGCCAAACAGCGGGGCGAGCATGCCCGTAAAACTTTCCACCGCCGCGCCAATCGGGATAATGTCATATTTACAGCCCAAGGCATCCGCGCAATCCTTAGCGTCCTTTAGGCTTTCCGGCGAAGTATAGTCATAGGGCATCATCACGCACCACACACGCTCCGGGCCAAGGGCGTCCACCGCAATGGCGGCGACAATGGCGCTATCCACCCCGCCGGACAGACCTAATATGATTTGCTTAAAGCCGTTTTTATTGACGTAATCGCCCAGCCCCAGACACATGGCACGCCAGTCTGCCTCATAGCCGCACAGCTGTGGATGCATAACCCCGTCCGTGCAATGCCAGGCATTCTCTTTTTTATTCCAAATAGTTACGTCAAAATCCTCGACAAAGGATTTTAAGGTTTGCGCCAAGGAGCCATCCGCTTGCAGGCAGAAGCTTGAGCCGTCAAAGACAAGCTCGTCTTGCCCGCCCACTTGATTAACATAGACGAGCGGCAAGCCCGCCGCATGGACGCGTCCGCCGACCTGCTCAATGCGCTCTGTTAGGGCCGTGCGCCGCCACGGGGAGCCATTGGGGGAAATCAGCAATTGCGCACCCTCGCGGGCCAGATTGCGCGCAACCCCCTCATGCCAAAGGTCTTCGCAAATCGGCAAGCCAATGGACACGCCTTTAAACAGTACCGGCTTTGGCAGCGGGCCGGACTTAAACACCCGCGCTTCATCAAACACGCCGTAATTAGGCAGATGATGCTTAAAGCGAATATCGCTAATCTCTCCGCCTTGCATAAATAGGGCCGCCGAATAGAGCCGGTCGCCTTCGCTCCACGGGGTAGAGAACACCACGGCGGGGCCGTCTTTGGTCAGGGCGTCATACTCTTGCGCGGCGAGCCGGCAATCG
>JAZGFA010000157.1:0-6448 GCA_036478975.1 Robiginitomaculum sp.
GCCGAGGAAATGTCTTTAACGACCGCTGAGCTATCCTATTTGCCAAATCGGCAACAGGCTTATGAGAACCTTGCGCGCCGTAATAACCATCCGGGTATTCGCTCCGTTTCTACGGCCTTGATACAATCGGAGCGCTACGGTACGCCGCTTGGGGCGACCCTGCGAACCATGGCTAATGAAAACCGTGAAATTCGTATGCTAGAAGCGGAAAAGAAGGCTGCGGCCCTGCCGGCGAAATTGACAGTGCCGATGATTTTATTCTTCCTGCCTGTGCTATTTATTATCATCCTTACCCCAGCGGCAATGCGTATTGGTACGGCGTTCTAGGGCGCGCCAATACTACATCAAATAAAAAAGGCACCTCATGCGAGGTGCCTTTTTTATTTGTTTAAATCCCAGCGTCTAATTGCGTCGGCGTGCTGGCCTGCGGCTCGGGGCATTTTGCTGCACGGGCCATTGCCCAGATTGCGGGCGGGGCGCTTGCATTTGCGCAGGCTGATTGCGCGGCGCGATAACGGCTTGCTTGCCACCAAGGGAGGATGAAATTTGGGCCAGCACATCTTTTTGCGCGGCGCTTTGGGGCGCTAGGGCTTGGGTGTAGACTTGGTTGCCGCGCGCTTTAATTTGCTGGGCGGCGGCCATGGCGGCTTGGCGCGCTCCGCCTGAACTTGTGACATTTGGCGCGCTAGCGGGCATGGGGTAAACTTGCGGTGCGGTGCGGCGCGCGCTGGGTGAAGCTACTGGGCTTGGGGCGCGCATTTGCATTTGACGCGATGCAGGAACCTGCGCGCGGCGGGGTGCTTGCTGGGTGGCAGGCCGCGAAATTGCCCGCGAAACTTGATGGCTAGCAGGCCGGCTTGCGCCGGGTTGCGCTTGCGGGTTTTGCAGCGCTTGATAGGTGCGTCCGCCGCCTTGGAGGGACCGCATATACGCGACATTATTTTCAGCCCCCTCGGCGCTTAAATCTTCCCGCGCAAGGCTCTCCGCTTCGGAATATTTTCCGCGAAGACCAAGGACAAGGGCGAGGTTTTGGCGCACGCTTGCGCTTGCCTGCGGATTTTGCGCGGCGCGGCGTAGCCAAATTTCTGCGGTGCGCGCATCGCCTTCTAGGGCGTAGGACAAGCCAACATTGGCCAGCACGCTTGGGGCATTGGGCGAGAGCTGTAGGGCGCGGCCATAATGCTCGCGGGCCTTGCCGTATTGACCGATTTGATCATGGGCCGCGCCGAGCAGGGACCAGAGCCTTGACATATTTGGCGCGCTACGCAGAGCGGTGGAGAGCGGCGCGATTGCGTCCTTGCCATGCTCTAGGGCGATGAGGCTGGCCGCATATTCGGCAATAAGGTTTGTATCGCGCGGAAACATAGCCCGCGCGGTTTTGGCAATCTCTAACGCTTGGGTAGGATTGCCCATTTTGCGTAGGGAGGAGGACAGCTTCACCGCCGCCTCTAGGTCGCCGGGGTTAAGGTCATATTCGCGTGACCAAAAGGCGGCCTGGGCAAACATGTCTTGGGTTTCTACGGCCTCGCGTTCAAGCTGGGTGCGGGGCTGAAATTTACTGGCCCCCATAGTGTCGATTAACTCTTTTTCCGCGGGCGTATAGCTGGTTCCAGCGCATCCGGTCAGTATCAGCGCCGTGCCTAAAAGTAAAACTGAACGCGCGGCGCGCGGAAAATTAAAATTTGTCATAATGATACCCGTAGAAGTGTGAGTGTTTGGAATGTGTTAACCTTTGACGTTTCGGTCAATAATTCGTTAACAAAGCTGGCATAGCTGCGTTAAAACCCGTACATATTACAGTAATACTGCAACCATCTGAGGATATTATGCGCGATTGCTTTGTAGACAGCCGACCGGGTGACGCCGTGCCGATTTATATTGTGCGCAGCGGCGATGTGGATTTTGTCCGAAGCATCCTGCCCGATAATTTACAGCGCGCCGCTTCAAGCCGTGATTTTAAGGCCAAGGCGGGGGAGCTGTTGATATTACGCGGCGAGTCCGGTTTGCCTATCGGCGTGTTATTTGGCGCGGGGGCCATGGCCGATGACGCGATTAATGCTTTGCAAACGGGTCAGCTCGCCCGCCGCCTGCCAAAAGCTATCTATATGGTAGCGGTGAAACCCGATGATTGGGAATGGCCATTACTGGCGATTGGTTGGGGACTTGGGGCGTATAAATTTAATCGCTATCTGAAAACAGGGGAAGAAGTTTCGCCGCAGCTCGTACTGACAGATATGCATGAGCCGCAAGAGAGCCGCGCTATTATCAGCGCGATTAATAATGGACGCGACCTTATTAATACGCCGGCGGGGGATATGGGGCCGCAGGCGTTACACGCCGAAGTGCTCGCGCTGGCCAGTCGCCACGGGGCGCAAGCAAGCGCGGTAATTGGCGATGATTTGCTGACAGAAAACTACCCAATGATTCACGCGGTTGGCCGCGCGGCCCATGAAGCTCCGCGCCTTGTCGAGTTGACATGGGGTGATGAGACCCACCCCAAGCTTACCCTTGTGGGTAAGGGCATCACCTTTGATACGGGCGGGTTAAATATTAAATCCGCCGCTGGCGCGCGTATTATGAAAAAGGATATGGGCGGGGCGGCCCACGCCATTGCTCTTGCCGATATGATTATGGCGGCAAACCTGCCCGTGCGCCTGCATGTGCTCATCGCCATAGCGGAAAACGCTATTTCGGCTGGGGCTTACCGACCCGGTGACATATTGCCGTCGCGGGCGGGCCTAACGGTGGAAATTGATAATACGGACGCGGAGGGCCGGCTTGTGCTGGGCGACGCGCTGACCAAGGGGGCGGAGCGCCATCCGGATATGATGATTGATTTTGCCACGCTGACGGGCGCGGCGCGCGTAGCCCTCGGCCCGACCTTGCCGCCCTATTTCACGAACCGCCCGCAATATGTGGACGGGGTGATGAAACAGGCCGCTAGCCATTTTGATCCGGTCTGGCATATGCCCCTTTGGGAGCCTTACCATAAATATCTCAGCTCTCCGATTGCCGACATGAAAAACTCCGGTGGCAGTTTTGCCGGTAGCGTCACGGCGGCGCTGTTTTTATCAAAATTTATCAAAGATACGCCGTGGATGCATTTTGATGTGTATGGCTGGAACCCCGCCGACACAAAATTTGGCCGCGCCGGCGGTGAGATATTTGCCGTGCGCGCGCTTTATCGCTGGATAAAAGATGGCGGCATTACCCGCCGTGACCTTGAGGGCGATTTTTAAGGGCGAATCACTTGCCCTTGACGCGACTCCCAAATCAGCAGAAACGAATCGGTAGCGAATCGTTTTTAAAGGGATGTCATGCACGCGAGTCAAGCCTCTCATATTAGCCGCGCCGACGCGCTCGGCCTTTGGTATGATGTGACCCTTGGCGGCGTGCGCGCTGACACGCCGGATTTAACCGCGCGGCAAATGGCGGTGCTGATGACCGTTTACCTGACCTGCGCCCCCCATACGGTGCGCTCTCTGGCCGGCCATCTTGATGTGACCAAGGCGGTAATTACCCGCGCCCTTGACGCGCTGGGAAAGCACGGCTTTGTTGATCGCGCCCGTGACCCGCGCGATGGGCGCTCCGTATTGGTGCAGCGCACGGGCAGGGGCAGCTCTTATCTAACCGATTTTGCCGACCGCGTTCGGGGCCGTTCTCGCGCCGCCCTCCTCGCCAGCGCGTGATGGACGCCTTGCAATGCGCCGTGCCCGTTAGCGGCCTATACGCCGCCGCCGATGATAGCGGGCCGCTTGATGATCAACTTCTTTTGGGCCAAGGCATTAAAGCGATACGCCAAGAGGGAAGCTGGACTTACGGTGAGGCCCAGCCCTTATTTGGCAATATTGGCCATTATTTGGGCTATGTTAAAACCGAGCATTTACGCGGCGCTTCAGCGGGTAGGCTCATGGCTAATCGGCGCATTTGCGCGCTTAAGGCCCCAGTGTTTTCAAAGCCTGACCTTAAAAGCCCTATCACGGCCATGTTAAGCCTAGGCGCGCAGGTTCATGTTGGCGCTATATCTGGGCCCTATTGCCAAGTGGAAGGCGGCTATATCCACGCTGCCCATCTTGACGCTCTGGATGATTACGCCGATGATTTTGTCTCGATTGCCGAGCGTTATTTGCTACTGCCTTATATTTGGGGCGGGACGTCTAGCGATGGCGTTGACTGCTCCGGCCTTGTGAGAAACGCATTGTGGGCAGCAGGGATAGAGTGTCCGCGCGACGCGAGCCAGCAAGAGGCGGCGCTGGGAGAGTCCATTACGATTACAGGAAATCTGTCTGGGCTAGAGCGCGGCGACCTTATATTTTGGAAGGGCCATGTGGGGATTATGATGGACGGGCAGTGGCTGCTCCACGCCAATGCCCATCATATGATGACCCAGATAGAGCCGCTTACGGAGGCGGCAACGCGCATCGCAAAAACGGCTGGGCCGATTACGGCGATTAAACGCTTAGGCTAATTAGTGACCGCCATCCGTGGCGTGTTCGTCAGCCGGAGCTTTGACAGGCTCGGTCGGCATATCTTCCATTGACGCGCCTTCCAGTGGAGCGCTTTCAAGCACAGCTGCGACAGGGCGCGCAATTGGCGCGTCTGACTGGATGCGTAGGAATTCAATAATGGCGGCGCGCTGGGCCGGCTTTTTAAGGCCCGCAAAGCTCATCTTCGTGCCCTTAAGATATTTGCTCGGCTTGGTCAAAAACGCGTCGAGGGTTTCATAGTCCCAGGTTAGATTGGCGTCGCTCATGGCGGAAGAATATTTAAAGCCACCGCGGGCCGCTGCGCCATTGCCAACAATGCCAAAAAGGTTAGGGCCGGTTTTGGTTTTGCCGCCGGCGTCATAGGTGTGGCAAGATGCACATTTCGCAAAAATCTTTTGGCCCGTATCGGCGTTCATCGCCGCTACCCATTCCGTTTGCGGGAAAGGCATTTCAACGACGGCGACTTTTGTTGCGCCTTTGGCCGCTTCAATCTCGGCTAATAACTCGCCGCCATAGGCCGGCGTATGGGGCGCGTGCACCGCATAGGCCGCGCCGGCAAGGGCGCGAATACCAATAAAGCCAAGCGCCGTAGCCAAGACAGCTGCCATAATTTTGTTGAAGCCAAGATCGTTGCTCATGAGATACCTTTTAGGAATATGTGTTGTTAGCACCGCTTTACAGGTAAGCGCGCAGGAATTCACGCAAATAATACGCTATTTATGAAAAAAAATCTTGCGGCAAGGCGTCGCAAAGCGCTTAAACAGTGTAGACGTATTTTTGGAGGTCCCATGGACCCTATGATTATCATTCCGGCCCGTATGGCCTCGACCCGCCTGCCGGGTAAACCGCTCGCCGATATAGGCGGCGCGCCAATGATTGTGCGCGTTATGCAGCGCGCCATGGCGGCTGATATTGGCCCCGTCTATGTGGCCTGCGCCGAGGATGAGATAAAATTCGCCGTGGAGCGCGCCGGGGGCGTGGCTATTATGACTGACCCGGACCTGCCCTCTGGAACGGACCGTATCCGCGCGGCGGCCGATATTATTGACCCGGACGGCGTGCATGAAATGGTGATTAATGTGCAGGGGGATTTGCCGACCCTTGACCCGCAAGTCATTAAAACCGCGGCCAAGCTTTTAGAAGCGAGCGGGGCGGACATATCCACCCTCGTCGTGGCGACCACGGACCCGCGTGAAATCGCCGACCCTAATGTGGTTAAGGCGGTGATTAGCTTTACCGCAAAGACCCAGGGCCGCGCCCTGTATTTCACCCGCGCCAGTGCGCCGAGCGGGGGCGGGCCCGTCTATCACCATGTCGGGCTTTACGCCTATCGCCGCGCCGCGCTCAATAGATTTTGCGCCTTGCCGCCTTCGCCGCTAGAGAAACGCGAACGGCTAGAGCAGCTGCGCGCTCTAGAGGCGGGCATGACCATTGCGGTGGGAATTATCGACAGCTCGCCCGAAGGGGTGGACACGCCGGAAGATTTAGAGCGGGCGCGCATCGCCTATAAGGATTTATCATGAGCAAAATTATCGCCTTTCAAGGGGAGCGCGGCGCTTACTCCCATCTCGCCTGCCGTGATTATCACGCCGATTACGAGCCGCTAGCCTGCGCCTCGTTTCAAGCCGCCTTTAAGGCCGTGCAATCGGGCAAGGCCGCCCTCGCCATGATACCGGTGGAAAACACATTGGCGGGCAGGGTGTCTGATATTTATCACCTTTTGCCCGAAGGTGGCCTGCATATTATCGCGGAAAACTATTTGCCCATTCGCCATCAGCTTATGGGGGTGCGCGGCGCGAAATTATCCGACGTCAAAGTCGCACGCTCCCACGCGATGGCCCTAGGGCAGGTGCGCCATAATTTGATGAAAATGGGCATTGCTCCGGTGGAAGATTTGGACACGGCGGGGGCGGCCAATAAGGTCTCCATGCGCGGGGATAAAACCATTGCGGCGGTGGCCT
>JAZGFA010000158.1:0-11796 GCA_036478975.1 Robiginitomaculum sp.
CGGATACTTTGGCCGCCGCCGTGCAAGGCTATCAACAAGTCTTAGCCCTCGACCCGGAATTTGCCCCGGCCTATTCGGGCCTCGCCGAAACCTATTTGTTGATGTCACAATATACCAATATGCTGGAAAATGAGAGTATTCGCCGTGCCAAACCCAATGTAGAGCGCGCTTTGCAATTGGCGCCCAACACAGCCGAAAGCCTGACCACCGCTGCTTTTTTCGCTGCTTTTGAGAAGCGGTATGATCAGGCGTTGGTTTTGGCCAATCGCGCTATTGCCGCAAACCCCAATTATGCGGACGCTTTTTTACGCAAAGCCAGAGTTTTGTGGCAGTTGGGAAGAAAAGATGAGTTCTTGATGGCCATACAAAAAGCCTGGGCTCTTGACCCGCTTTCCTCGGTCATCCTTTCTAACCTTAGCGACGCGCAATTAGCAGTTGGTGACAGAGACGCCGCCAAGAGGACCTTGCGTGATAATGTGCGCTGGAACCCGGAGAGCCCGTTTGGCCTACAGGGTTTAGCTAGGTTATCTTACGAAGACGGCGATATTGCCGCCGCCCATAGTCTCCATAAAGATGCACTGGCGCTTAACCCTGAAGGTACCAATTCGCAATCTGGGCTTGCCAGTATATATATGGATGTCGGCATGTACGGCGAGGTATCTCGTGTATCAAAACAGCCAGCCGATATTGCGCTTGCTTTAATATTCGCCGGGCAAAAAGAGCAGGGCTTGAAACTGGCACGCGATAATCTGAACACCGCGAGCATGGCTTTTGTTTTATTTGCGAGCGGAGATGTAAAGGGCGCCTATCCCTATGCACAAAAATTTGTGACAGAAAGCAATCTGTTACAAGCGCCCACAAATCGCAATATGGTTGGTGCATTTGCTGCAATCGCCTTTATATACCAGGAAAACGGCGACGGGGATGCGAATATATTTTCGGGCAAGGTCCAAACCTATCTGGGCGCTGATGTGCGTCCAGCCGACAAAATAATAGCTAATGACTTACAAACAGGCATGATTTTACAGCTGATTAAAGGCGAGGAGGGCGCGGCCTATGCATGGATTGACCGCTATCTGGATTTAGGATTCGCAGGCGAAGCTTTCTTCACCGCTCCGCCGTTCGATGCCTTACGCGGCACCCCAGAATTCGCCAAGCGCGAAACCCGCATGAAACAAAACGCCGCCAAGCACCGCGCCGAAATAGAGGCCCAACTCGAAAACCCCAAACCGAATTGGGTTAAGGTGTTACCGTGAGCTTCCAACCGATCAAAGCTTCTCCGCATATTCCTCCCACGCGTCAGCGGGGGAGGTGGGCCCGAAGGGCTCGGAGGGGGTCGCCGAACGTCTGTGAGGCAAGCGGCTTTTTAGAAAATTTATATAGCGCGCAGGACTGCGCGCTGACCCCTTCGCCTGCGCGCAGCAACGGCACTTCCCCCGCTTCGCGTGGGAAGAAATAATGTATGGAGCCACCCCATGATTTTCCGCCGTGTTAAAGCTCATGTGGCCAAGGAAGACTGGTTCGCGGTTTTTATTGATTTTATTATTGTTGTATTTGGTGTGTTCATGGGTTTGCAGGTCGCCAACTGGAGCGCGGCGCGGGCTTCATGCCGGTGATTTTTGTGAAGAACAAAATTCACCCTCTCCGCTCATCCCCGCGCAGGCGGGGAAGCAGCATTTGTTGCAGGGAAAGCTACGCTTTCACTGTTGCTCAGTAGAAATACGCTGAAGATGCTAACTCGGTTCGCGCCGGTGAATTTCGTGGAGAACGAAAATCACCCCTTACAATACTTGTTGCAGGGAAAGCTACGCTTTCACTGTTGCTAAAACCCCAATTCGCTAGCTTCTTTTGGCGCGGGAGCTATGACGTCCATGCGGCCGGGTTTAACCTCATAGACAGCGAGGCCGCGATGGGGGGTTCCGTCGGGGCGGAAACGGACAAAACCGTCAACCCCGTAAAACCCCATAGGGTCAATGGCGCGGGTCGTGCGCAGGCGCGGGTCTCCGGTCGCAATCAGCGCGCCAATATTGACCGCGTCATAGGCCAGCGATGACAAGCGCGTCGCGTCAAAACCGTAAGTAATTTTGTAATCCGCTTCAAACTGCGCGCGGGCCTCCTTGTCCGGTCCGGCAAATATGCCGCCGCGCAAGGCTGGCTCTAGCGCCGTGCCTTCGCGGTTCCAGCGCCCTGTGCCAAGCTTAATCACATTAGCCATATCGCTACTATAATAGGTCAAGAGCGGGGCGAGGGATCGCAGGGCTGTGCCGCCTTCTGGCATCATAATCGCGTCAAACAATGGGGCGTCCATTGCCTGCAAATGCGCCATATAACCATCGACCAATTTGCGCGCCGGAGCTTGCATGACCGAAATATCATCGCCCTTATAACTCTCGCCCGCCGTGACCGTAAGCCCGCGCACCTGCGCCGCGCGCTGATAAGCGGCGTTAACCCGGCGGCCATAGGCGCTATCCGGACCCAGTATAGCAAAATTGCGCGCCCCTTGCGCGGCGGCGTAATCGATAATGCGGTCAACTTCGGCCTCGGGCGGGAAGCTAAGCAGATACACCCCATTGCCAGCTACGCTTTGGTCGGTGGAAAAGGCAATGATTGGCGTTTTACTGCGCCGCGCCGCGCCGCCGCTCGCCTTAACGCTGCCGGCCAGTAAAGGGCCAAGCACAACGTCAACGCCGCTATCAATCGCCGCTTTAGTCGCCGCCTTAGCGCCCTTAGCCGTGCCCGCCGTATCGAGGGCAATCATTAAAACATCGGCTTTTTCACGGTCAAAGACGGCCATTTCAGCGGCCTTGAGCATGGCGCCAGCCTCTTCGCGCAGACGCGGGCTTTTGGCGGAAAACGGCAAGAGCAAGGCCACGCGCTTAAAATTGCGCCCGGCCATATGCGGAGGCGTCAGCCCGTCGCGGGTCACCACTTGCGGCGGGACCGGAGCCGTTGGCTGCGGCTTTGGCGTATCCGTAGGCTTAGGTGTTTTGGGCGCAGGGGTTTTCGGGTCAGGTTTCGGCGTAGGCGCTTTTGGCCCGCCAGTAACAGGGCCCTGCACGGGGCCGGTTGCCACGGGCCTGCCATTAGGGTTTTGCGTCGTCGCGCAACCACTCAGCAAAGTCGCGCCAAAAACAAATGACGTCGCGTAAACACTAAAACGGGGGAATTTTTGTGATAATTTCATTATAGCCTCAAACTGGAATGAACGCTAAAAGCGCCTATGACCCATGCTCCTAAAGATTCTAAAATAGAGCGTAAGCCCCAAGACGGCCTAGCGCAATCATTTCCCGCATCAGGGGAATCTTTAATTGCGGCGGGGGCGCAGGCGCAAACCCTGCCCGCCGGCCTGTATCTTGTGGCTACGCCCATTGGAAACCTCCGTGATATAACCCTGCGCGCGCTCGATATATTGCGCGGGGCTGATGTTATTTATGCCGAGGACACCCGCCAGACGGGAAAATTGCTCAGCGCCTATGATATATCCGCCCGTATGACAGCCTATCATGACCATAATGCGGCAAAACGTGTGCCCGGCATTGTCGCGCAAATAGAAGACGGGAAATCCGTCGCCCTTGTCAGTGACGCCGGAACCCCGCTTGTCTCCGATCCCGGCTTTAAACTGGCCCGCGCAGTCGCCGATGCCGGCCTTGATATTATCCCGATCCCCGGAGCGAGCGCGGCGCTTGCGGGGCTTTTAACCTCTGCCCTGCCGAGCGATAAGTTTTTGTTTGCGGGGTTTTTACCGCCTAAATCCGCGGCGCGCAAAACCGCCCTCTCCGAACTGGCGACCATAAAAGCCACATTAATATTCTTTGAAGCCGGCACGCGGGTCGATAAAACCCTCAACGATATGCTGAGCGTATTAGGCGATAGGCCCGCCGCCCTCGCCAGAGAATTGACCAAGCATTATGAGGAAACCCGCAGGGGCACGCTGTCAGAGCTTATCACCTCGGTTAATGAGGATGCCCCGCGCGGAGAAATCGTGCTGGTCATTGGCGGGGCCGGTGACGCGCCCGCTTGGGACGCGGCCAAAATTGACGCGGCGCTCATGGCGCTGATTAAAGATGAGGGGGTTAAGCGCGCCGCCAATATTGTCGCCGAGCAATCCGGCGTAGCCAAGCGCGAGGTTTACGCCCGCGCGCTTAATCTTAAATGAGCAAAAACCGTAAACGGGCAGAGCTGGCGGGGCGCAGAGCAGAGACCCGCGCGGCGCTGTTTTTACAGCTCAAAGCTTACGTCATATTAGAGCGGCGCTATAAAACTAAATTGGGCGAAATTGACCTTATCGCAAGGCGCGGCAATGTGATTATTTTTATCGAGGTTAAACATCGCAAGAGCCTAGACGCAGGGCTTTACGCCGTAAGCCCCGCCCAAACCCGCCGCATTGACGCCGCCGCTAATCTTTACATGGCGCAAATGCGCGGCAGTGATAGCTATGAGCGGCGCAATGATATTATCGTCATTGGCGCGCGCGCCCTCCCGCATCATATTAAAGACGCTTGGCGTTAGAGGTTAAATTCGCTAGAGCCATAGTATGAAAATTGCGGTTTACTTATTTTTGGTTTTTGGTTTTTTTGCCGCCCCCTCAAGCCTATTGGCGGCGGGCGCAACGCAAGCGCCCCTACGCATTGTCTCAACCTCCCTTTGCTCCGATAGCTATGTTTTGGATGCGCAGCTAAAACCCGCCTCCATCACCGCCCTGTCATGGCAATCGCGCGGGGATTTATCAATGGCTCCGCAAAGCCCCCGCGCGCGCCCTCTGGCCCGTGACGACGCGGAAACCCTGCTCTCCCTTAATCCGACCCATGTGATTTTTGGCCCCGGTGAAGGCGGCCATAGCGCGGCTATTTTAGACGCGGCGGGCATAAAGCATATGGCGCTTAAATGGGGTGAGAGTTTTGAAACTTATGACGATAATGAATTTACCCTGCGCACATTTTTAGGCCTGCCCAATTTTCGCAAAGAGCCGCGCGGCTTTATTCCCAATGATGACGGTCCGCTGGTTTTATATCTGTCGCGCTCTGGCGGCACGGCGGGGAGCGATACATTTGTTGACGCGGTCATCACGGCGGCGGGCGGGCGCAATATTATCACCGAGAGCCGCTGGCGCCCGGCGGAGCTTGAAACCCTCATCACCCTAAAACCGGATTTAATTATCACCTCGTTTTTTGAAAATGGATCTGAGAGCGCTCAATCCAAAGGCGTGCGTAATCGCGCTTTGCAAAATTTGATAGCGGAGACGCCCCATGTCAATGTGCCGGGCAAATATTGGCCCTGCGCGGGGCCGGGATTAGGAGACGCGCGCAATATTATTGCCGCCGCCATAAAGGCCCTGCCATGAAGATAGCCCTCCTTATCATTGCCGCGATACTTGCCATTATCGCCGCGCTCTTTATCGGCCCCGCGCCCATCTCGATTGGCGAAGCCCTCGCCGCGCTATTGGGAAAAGGCGAGGAGAGCGCCGTGCTTATCGTGCAACAAATTCGCGCACCCCGCGCCGCCCTCGCCGCAATAGTTGGCGCGGGACTTGGCGCTTCAGGGGCGGCGCTTCAGGGCTATACGCGCAACCCACTCGCCGATGGCGGCATATTAGGCTTTAGCGCCTGCGCCGCATTGGGGGCCGTGACCGCGCTGTATTTCGGCTTTGCCGCGTGGACGCCCCTCGCCGCGCTTATCGGAGCGGGCCTAGGGGCGAGCGCTATTTTAATGCTGGTCGGGGCGCGCAAGGGGGCGGGCACGCTTATCCTCGCCGGCGTTGGCATTGGCGCGCTGGCCACGGCGCTGACAGGGCTGGTGATGAATTTTGCGCCTAACCCTTGGGCCCTGTCGGAAATTGTTTACTGGCTGATGGGGAGCCTGCGCGAAGCGGATATGAACGGGCTTATTATGGCCGGCCCGCTCACCGCTATCGGCATTGGCGCTTTGCTATTGACCGGAGCCGATTTGCGCACATTATCGCTTGGGGAAGATACGGCCGTCTCGCTGGGCGTTTCCCTGCGCCGCGTGCAAATTTTACTGATTATCGGCGTGGCGCTATGCATTGGCAGCGGGGTCGCTGTCGCCGGAGCGATTGGTTTTATTGGACTGTTTATTCCTCATATTATGCGGATGATTTACGGGCCGGACCCGGCGCGGCTAATATGGCTATCGGCGATTGCGGGGGCGGGGTTTTTAAGCCTAGCCGACATGGCCACCCGCTTGCTCGCCAATGGGGGCGCCGTGCTCTATCTGGGCATTTTAACCTCGCTTATCGGCGTGCCATTTTTTCTTTATCTCGCGGTTAAGGCTCCACATTATGAGTGAGCTAATTATCAAAAACCTCTCGGCGGGTTACGGCGAGCGTTCTGTCCTGCGCGGCGTAAACGGCGCGGCGCGCGGCGGCGAAATTATTGGCCTGCTCGGCCCTAATGGTTCTGGCAAAACCACGCTGATGAAGACCCTGCTCGGCTTGCATAAACCCAGTAGCGGAGAGGTGACGTTGGGCGCAAAATCCGTCCACGCCATGGCCGCAAAAGTGCGCGCCAAATCCCTCGCCTACCTCGCCCAAACCCGGGCCGCGCCATGGCCGATGACCGCGCGCAATATTGTCGCCCTTGGACGCGCCCCCCATCAAAATATTTTCGGCGGTTTTGGCCGCATTAACCCCGCAGACGCGCGCGCCATTGACGCCGCCATTGACGCGTGCGGAGCCGGTGATTTAGCCGGCCGCGACATCACCACATTATCCGGCGGAGAACAGGCGCGCATTTTCCTCGCGCGGGCGCTTGCCGTAGGCGCGGACGTGCTGCTCGCGGACGAACCTGTCGCGGCCCTCGATCCTTTTTATCAGCTTACAATTATGGAAGTTTTGCGCGCTAAGGCGAAGGCGGGCGGACTTGTAATAACCGCTCTGCATGATTTATCCCTCGCCAGCCATTATTGTGATCGCGTCTGGGTGCTAGATGGCGGAAGACTTGTCGCGGACGGGCCGCCAGAACAGGCGTTAACCGACGCGGTTTTGTCCGGCGTGTTTAATATCAGCAGGCCCCTAGGCGGGTTTATCCCGCCTAGAATTGCCTGATATAGAGCGCGGATTCACCCCGCCCAAAATTGCCTAATAATCATGACCGGGATTAGTGCGCGCGAGTTTGCGCATCAGGCCAGGCCAAATCAAATTGTCGCCAAGCCCGGGCATAAAGGCGGCTTTACCTTGGTCGTAAACCCGGTTGCCCATGGACGCTGGCTCCTCATTAAGATGCTGCTCGCCGCCCGCCGCTTGGGCGAGGATTTGCGTCTTGCAGGCATTTTCTAAAAAGTACATGCGTAGAAACGCAATCGCGCCATTTGGCCCCGTGGTCAGGGTTCCGTGATTGCGCAGTAACATCATGGAGTGATTGCCCAAATCCGCGACAAGCCGGCCGCGCTCTTCGGTCTCAAGGGCGATGCCTTCATAATCATGATAGGCAATATCGTCATGCACTTGCATGGAAAATTGCGAATAGCGGCGCAGGCCTTTTTTCTGAATCGACACAGCAATGCCGTAGGGCGTATGCACATGCAAAACGCAGCCCGCATCATGGCGCGCCGCGTGGACCGCGCTGTGAATAACAAAACCCGCCGGATTGATAAAATAAGGAGTCTCTTGTTTAATATTGCCATTAAGGTCAATTTTAACGAGGGCCGAAGCGGTCATCTCATCAAATAATACGCCGTAAGGATTGATAAGGAAGCGTTCTTCCATCTCCCCGCCTGCGCCCATCTCATCGGGCAGGCGCATGGATATATGGGTGAAGACGAGGTCCGTCCACGCATGCAGGGCGCAAAGCCGATAAACCGCGGCTAGCTCGACGCGCAATTTCCATTCCGTGTCAGAGACCCTACCTTCAAGTCGGTCGATTTTAGTCGGGTCAGGAATAGTAAATCCCGCCGCAATGCCCATTGCCTTTTCCGGGGCCTTATTCGGAGCTTTTTCAACTTTATCAGATGCGCCCATAATACCCTCCATTTCATTAAAGAAACATAGGCCCTAATAGCGCCAACGACAATAGAATAAAGAAAATGGGAGTGTGCATCTTTGATTGGCCCACATAGACTAGATTTACAAGGGGATGCCATATCCAGTCTAATCAATCAAAGATGCACGTTCATTGGTTCAAAAACCTCGGTATATAGCCCTGCAGCCGTGCGCCCCGTGTTTTTGCTCCTTCTGGGTCTCTCGCCTCATGAGAGGTCTAAGCCAATTGCCCCGCTTGACCATATTCCTGTTACGAGAGACCTTACCCTAGTCTATTAGCGGAGCGGGGTCGTAGATTCTGTGACGCGCGTCACACATGATAAAAACAATCCGCGCGCGTGATAAAGCTTTTCCATTGGCGCCCAATTGCGCTAGAACAGTGCAAATCACCCACCACCACAGCTATAGGCCGATAATATGGAACAGTTTTTAAATTTTGAGGGGCTTTTCACCCTGCAAAGCCTGATGACCCTTGGGGTTTTGATATTGCTGCAAGCGGTGCTGGGCTTTGACAATTTGCTCTATATCGCCATTGAGTCCAATAAGGTTGGCGATCCGGAGGACGCGAAAAAGGTCCGCAAAATCGGTATTCTGATGGCTATGGTGTTTCGCATCGTCTTGCTCGTGCTTATCGTCGCCGCCTTTGGCAAACTCGCCCAGCCGCTTTTTGACATTCATCTAGGCCATGTATTTTCCGGTGAATTCACCCTGCAAGCGCTTGTCACCTTAATCGGCGGCGCTTTTATCATCTATACGGCGATTAAAGAAATTAGCCATATGTTGACCGTTGACCATATCGAGCATAGCGGAAAAGAAGGCACGATGTCGGTCGGCAAGGCGATTGCGCTTATCGTCCTGATGAACCTTGTATTCTCCTTTGACTCCATCCTCTCGGCCATGGCGATTGCCAGCGATAAGGCCGCCGACGGCACGGTCAGTTACCAAGTGCCTGTCATGGCGATTGCGATTATTATCTCTGGCATTGCCATGATGCTAATGGCCGACGCCGTGACTGCGTTTTTGAAAAAAAACCGCATGTATGAGGTGATGGGCCTGTTTATTCTTTTCCTTGTCGGCGTGCTTCTAGTTACCGAAGGCGCGCATTTGGCGCATATGAAAATATTTGGCCACCCAATTGACGCGATGAGCAAATCCAGTTTCTACCTGGTGATATTCGTTCTCATCATCACCGATATTATTTCCGTCAAATATCAGCGCCGCCTATGGGCCCAGCGCGAGCAGGAAATTCGCGGCGCTAATCTTTCACATGATAATGGTGAGGACGCATAATGAGCGCGGCCGACCTTCGCTTTATTGACGCCCCAACCCGCGAGCAAGCGGCGCAAATCGCCGCCGAAATTATCGCCGCCGATTTAGACCTCGCCATCGCCAAGCGCGGAACCGCGAGCCTGCTTCTGTCCGGCGGCAGTTCTCCGCGTCCGGTTTATCAGCGCCTGTCCGGTGAAGATTTAGACTGGAGCCATATTGTCTGCGGCCTTGTTGATGAGCGCTGGGTCCCCGAGGGCCATAGCGCGTCCAATGCCAGTTTCATCCGCGAGAGCCTATTGCAAGGCAAGGCGCAAAGCGCAAGTTTTCTGCCCATGACCAATGACGCGCCTAGCGCCGCCGCTGGCGCAAGTGAAGTGGGCGGGCGCTATTTGTCCATGGGCCAGCCCTTTGATGTCTGCGTCATGGGCATGGGCACGGATGGCCACACCGCCTCTTGGTTCCCAGATAGCCCCGATCTGCACGCGGCCCTCGATATGACGGGCCAAAACCTTGTCATGGGCGTTGACGCCAGCGCTTGCGAGGGAGCCGGAGAGGTGCGCGAGCGCATCACCCTCACCCTGCCAAGCGTTATCGCCAGCGGAACGATTATCCTGCTGATAATGGGCGAGGAAAAACGCGCCGTATTTGAACGCGCCCGCGCCCTGCACGCTGATGGCGATATCACCACCCATCCGGTCGCCAGCCTTTTAGACGGCGGCGAAAGACTCGTGGTGGTTTGGGCCGCCTAATGCCAAGCAGTCTAAGCAATGATGATTTATACAATGACGACATCCTAACCCTCGCGGCGAGCCTGCGTAATGGGCGGCTTGAGCGGCCTTGCGGCGCGGCGCGTAAAACCGCCAAACTCTGCGGCTCGGAAATTGAAATTGATGTGGCTATGCAGGGCAAGTTAGTCAGCCAATGCGCCATGCGCGTTAAAGCCTGCGCCCTTGGCCAAGCGAGCGCGGCCATACTCTATAAAAATATTATCGGCGCGAGCCTTGATGACATTTGCGCGGGGCAAGAGGCTTTGCGCGCCATGCTGAAAGACGGCGCAGATTATCCAAGCGGGCGGTTTGGCGCTCTGCAAGTTTTAAAAGGCGCGGGCAAGTACCCGGCCCGCCACGCCAGTATATTACTAGCCTTTGACGCGGCGATTGCCGCCATAAAGGATAGTCAGGAGGAGATAGCATGACAGTTTATATTTTCATGGGGGTTTCCGGCAGCGGAAAAACCACACTTGGGCAAGCGGCCAGCGCGGCGCTCGGCCAATGCTTTATCGAAGGCGATGATTTACACAGCCCGCTCTCCATTGCCAAAATGACCGCCAATGTGCCGCTAAATGATGATGACCGCGCGCCGTGGTCCGATGCTTTGCTTGCTGCCATTGCGCAAACCAAAACCACGTCCAATGCGCCGCATATTTTTGTCGCCTGCTCCGCCCTATCCAAAGCCCTGCGCACAAAACTGCGCCATGGCCTGCATGGGGACGTCGTGTTTTTGCATTTACGCGGCGAGCTACACACAATTAAGCGCCGCATATTGGGCCGCAAAGGACACTTTTTTAAAGTGCCCATGCTCGCAGGCCAGTTCACCGCATTGGAAATGCCGCGCCGCGCCGTGGATTTAGACATTACCCTGCCCGTCGATCAGCAAATTGAAATTGTCGCAAAAATAATCGCCGACAGGGAAGCCAAGGCTAAGGGCTAGGAGGCTAAGGGCTAGGAGGCTAAGGGCTAGGGCTAAAGGCTAAGCACGCGTCCGGCCAAATATAGCGAGCCGCAAATTAAGATGCGCGGCGCTTTACCCCCTAAGGCTTTGCCCATATCCAGCGCCCGCGATAGGGCCAATGTCACGTCATCAGCCATGCCGGTTTCCATGCCGCGCGTGCGCGCTAGCTCGGTTAATATTGGCGGGGCCAGCGAGGCGTGACCCTCTATAGGCACTGCGACAAGTCCGCCGGCAAGGCCCTCAAGCGCGTCTAAATATCCGCCGGCGTCTTTGTTGGCGAGTATCCCCATAATCAAAATAAGCGGGCGCGGATCTTGGGCTTCAAGGTCGGCGAGGCTTGCGGCAATGGCGAGGGCGGCGTGGCGATTATGCCCGCCGTCAAGCCAGAGCTGGCTGCCATTATCTTGCGCCGTTTTGGCCAGCGGGCCCATGGTCAGTTTTTGCATGCGCGCCGGCCAGCTTACATTTGTTAAGCCCCGCCCTATCGCCTTATCGCTAATCAGCAAAGCTTTCGCGGCGGCAATCGCCACCCCTGCATTTTCAATTTGGTGGCTACCAATAAGGCTTGGGAGCGGCAAATCCATGAGCTGGCTATCGTCCTCAAACACAAGCCGGCCTTGGGAAACATAGGCGCGAAAATCCTCATTATAGGCGGAGAGTTTAGCGCCGGTTTTTTGCGCCTCGCTACGCAATACCGCGCCGACAAGCTCGCTTTGGCGCGCGGTAATTACTGGCGTGTGGCGTTTCATAATGCCGGACTTTTCCCGCGCGATTTTAGCTAGGTCGCGGCCTAAAAACTCCGC
>JAZGFA010000159.1:0-12054 GCA_036478975.1 Robiginitomaculum sp.
TGAATGGCAGATGTCAGCGAGACTAATAAATCGCGCGCAAGGGACTGGCCGGCTTCCCAGCGGTTAAACATGTCCGCATCATGGGCCATTTGTATTAGCGTGTCGCCCGTGTCTCGCGCGTAATTAAGCCGCACGGGGGCGCTAAATCCCTTTAATATGGAGAGGGTCGGCTTGCTGGGTAGGTCTTCAACTTTCAAGGTTGCAGTTTCGCTTTTTAAGGCAAAGGTCTGCGCGCCAAAATTGCGGCCAGTATCGTCAATAAGCCCCAGTGAAATAGGCATGAGAAGCGGCTGTTTACGGGGCTGTCCGGGGGTCGGCATGGTTTTTTGCGACAGGGAAACCGTGAAGGTTTTAGCCCCTGCATCATAGGCGGTTTTAACGGTTAATTCCGGCGTGCCGGCTTGGCTATACCACAGCATGAATTGCGATAAATCCTTACCGGTAGATGTTTCAAAACAGGTGATAAATTCTTCAATCGTGGCGGCGGTTCCGTCTAGGGCTTCAAAATATAAATCAGAGCCGGCGCGAAAGGCTTTCTCTCCGAGCAGAGTTTTGAGCATGCGGATAATCTCCGCGCCCTTTTCATAGATAGTCGCCGTGTAAAAATTATCAATTTTTTGATAGCTTTCCGGCCGCACCGCATGGGCGAGCGGGCCTGCGTCTTCGGGGAATTGTCGCGCGCGCAAGGCTTTGACATCTTTAATGCGCTGGAGCGGCGCGCCGCGTTCATGGGCGGAAAACTCTTGATCGCGAAAGACGGTGAAACCTTCTTTCAGGCACAGCTGAAACCAGTCGCGGCAGGTAATGCGATTGCCCGTCCAATTATGGAAATATTCATGGGCGACGACGCTTTCAATGCGCTGAAAATTCATATCCGTGGCGCTTTGCGCGTCCGCAAGCAAAAGCGCGGAGTTGAAAATATTAAGCCCTTTATTCTCCATCGCCCCGAAATTGAAATCGCGCACGGCGACAATCATGAAACGGTCAAGGTCATATTCGCGGCCAAAGGCTTCCTCATCCCATTTCATTGAGCGCTTGAGGGCGTCCATAGCATAATGCGCGCGGGAGCTATCACCGGGGTCAACGTAGATTTCTAGCGGAATATCTCGGCCACTCATCGTGGTGAAACTATCGTCGATTTTATCAAACTGCCCCGCGACGAGGGCAAACAGGTAGCACGGCTTTGGAAACGGGTCTTCCCAGACGGCGTAGTGATGGCGACCCGGCAAATCGCCACTATCAATCATATTGCCATTGGCGAGCAGGGTCGGGTAGCTGTCCTTATCGGCCTCAATGCGCACCGTATAGACGCTCAGCACGTCCGGACGGTCTAGGAAAAAAGTGAAACGGCGAAAGCCCTCGGCCTCGCATTGGGTGCAAAACCGCCCGCCGGAGACGTAAAGCCCCATAAGCTGGCTGTTATCTTTAGGGGCGCAGGTGGAGTTAATCTCTAGGGTGAATTTCTCGGGCAGGTTTTTGAGGGTCAAATGGGTTTGGCTCAAACCATAGGCGCTGCGGGGCAAATCCACGCCGTCAATGGCGACCGAAGTCAGGGCTATGTCCTCGCCATTAAGGGTAAGGCGGGCTGATTTTGAGCCTGTGCGGCGCACATGCATGGTGGAACGCACGCGGGTTTTAGCGGGGTTTAGGGCCACATCAAGATAGACGGTGTCTATCTGAAACTCCGGGGCTTTATAGGCCGAGAGCAAGGTGGGAGTCGGGGCCGAATCGGTGCGCATAAAATGTCCTGTAATTCTTTTAAACAGAGCCTTGCCTAGCCATAGTCAAAACGCAAGGGCGAATGGGTGATAACTTCCCCACTAACTTCACAGTGACAGGTGAAAATAACGCTTTCCCTTTGCTACCAACCCCCTTAAACGGGGCGCAAATCGAACGGAAATCCATTATGACAAATTCAATTAAAACGCTACGCAATGTAGCGATTGTAGCTCACGTTGACCACGGCAAGACGACCTTGGTTGATAAACTCCTGCGCCAGTCCGGCACGCTAGACGAGCGCGGCGCGCGCGAAGAACGCGTGATGGACAGTAATGACATCGAAAAAGAGCGCGGCATTACCATCCTCGCGAAAAACACTGCGATTAAATGGACGGCTCCAGACGGCGTAGAATGGCGCATCAACATTGTTGATACCCCAGGACATGCGGACTTTGGCGGCGAAGTAGAGCGCGTGCTCTCCATGGTCGACTCGGTTGTTTTGCTTGTCGACGCGGTTGAAGGCCCGATGCCGCAAACCACATTTGTTACGAAAAAAGCCTTGGCCCAAGGCCTTAAGCCTATTGTTGTGGTCAATAAGGTTGACCGCACGGGCGCGCGTCCTGATTGGGCCGTAGACCAAACCTTTGATTTGTTTGATCGCCTTGGCGCGACGGACGAGCAAATGGATTTTCCTACCGTATTCGCCTCCGCGCTTAATGGCTGGGCTAGCTATGATAGCAGCGCGCTTGAAGGTGAAGATATGGGGCCTTTGTTTGAGACAATTGTCGCCCACACCCCAGAGCCTGACGTCGATCCGGACGGGCCTTTGCAATTGCAAATCTCCGCCCTTGATTACAACTCCTATACGGGCGTTATCGGCGTAGGCCGTGTTGTGCGTGGACAGATTAAACGTAATCAGCAAGTTATCGTCGCCTCCCCTGACGGCAAACAGCGCCGTGGTAAAGTCTTACAACCTTTCGGCTTTATGGGCCTAGAGCGCGTTGAGATGGACAGTGTTTCTGCCGGGGACATCGTTGCCTTTACCGGCATTGATAAACTTGGCATTTCCGACATGATTTGCGACCCAGACCATGTAGACATGTTGCCGCCGCTCTCCGTCGATGAGCCGACTATCTCCATGACCTTCCAAGTCAATGATAGCCCATTTGCGGGCCTTGAAGGAAAATTTGTAACCTCGCGCAATATCAATGAGCGTCTGGAGAAAGAGCTTATTCACAATGTCGCCCTGCGCGTAGAGCAGCTTGACGAAGCGGATAAGTTCCGCGTCTCTGGCCGAGGCGAATTGCATCTTTCTATCTTGATTGAGAACATGCGCCGTGAAGGTTTCGAGCTGGCAATTTCCCGCCCGCAAGTGATTAACAAAACTATTGATGGCGTGGTGTGCGAGCCATATGAAACATTGACGATTGATGTTGAAACCGATCACCAAGGCTCCATTATGGAAAAGCTTGGCGAGCGTAAGGGCCAGTTAAAAGACATGGTTCCTGACGGCAAAGGCCGCGTGCGTCTTGATTATGATATTCCGACGCGCGGCATGATTGGCTTTCGCTCTGAATTTATGACCCTGACATCTGGCACGGGCCTGATGTATCACAACTTTGACCGCTACGGTCCGCGCGCTAAGGCGTCCAAAATTGGCCGCCGCCAAAAAGGCGTGTTGATAGCCAAGGAAACCGGCAAGGCGCTCGCTTTTGCTTTGTGGAATTTGCAAGGCCGCGGTCAATTGTTCATTGGCCATGCTACGGCAGTTTATGAAGGCATGGTTGTCGGCATTAACGCCCGTTCTAATGACCTTGTGGTCAATGTGCTTAAGGGTAAACAGCTTACCAATATGCGCGCATCGGGTAATGATGAAGCGGTGGTTTTAACCACGCCCATTCCAATCACGCTTGAGAGCGCGCTTGAATTTATCAATGATGATGAGCTGGTCGAAGTCACGCCGGAATCCATCCGTATTCGTAAGCGCTACCTCACGGAAAATGCGCGCAAGAAAGAAATGCGCAAATCCGACGCGCTTGAAGCGGCTAGTGAATAATTAGCGATATTACATTTTAGAAAAAGCGGGCCTTTGCGCCCGCTTTTTTAATGGGTGAAGCCCGCATAGAGAATGAAAATCGCGGTGGCCAGAATAATCGCCCCCATGAAAATATTGAGGGTGTTGGCCCATTTTCCGCCTGATAAATGGCGATGTATGGCGCTACCCATAGCGGCCCATAACGCGTTGCCGATAAGGCCAGAGAGTAAAAAAGCGCTTAGGATTACCGCGAAACGTACCCATAGGTTTTCATGCAGGCTCGTATAGCCCGCCGCCGCGCCAAGGGCGAATATTAGGCCCTTAGGGTTGACCCATTGCAGGCCGAAGGCGTGCCAGAAGCCTAGCGGTTTGGTGATGTCATCTTGGCGGGGTTGCCCGCTATCTTTTCCCGCTGTTTGCGTGACTAATCCTGCGCGTAGAAAGCCCCACGCTAAATAGGCGAGCCATAGGGCGCCTATTATTGTAATAACGTTTAGTAAAATAGGCGCGCTCACAATAAGTGCGCCGAGACCTAAAACCGCTGCGCTTAAAATCAGCGTCCACCCCGCCGCCACGCCGGCAATATAGGGCAGGCATTTACGAAACCCAAACCGCAGGCCTTGCCCCATAAGGATAATATTATTGGGACCGGGTGTGACGCCGCCCGTAAGGGTGAAGCCGATTAGGCTCATCAAAAGGGCGAAATTCATTAGCTGCTTATCTTACGGTTTTGAGCGTGCGCCATTGGGCGGCGTGCCGATAAGGGCTTTACTGCCCATATCCCATATGTCGACGGCGGTTTGAATGAATTTTGATTCCTCATCATGCATTTCATAATCGCAGACAATAATGCCAAAGATGGATTGCAGGATGTGCGGGCGCATCGCCACATCATCAATACGCTCAAGGGAGTCGGAAATGAATAGGGCGCGGTCGCCGCTGGAGAGGGCTATTTTTATCGGTAAATGCTTGTCATCAAACCATTTGCGTAGGGATGAGCGCGATAAAATGCGATCCGGGTCAAAATGTTGATTGAGGGATTGGGCTTCATGGCAAAATTCTACCAGCTCTAAATCGCGAATGCGGTCATCGGCCAGTACGGCTACGGCCAGCAGCGTTAAAATGTCGTCCCAAATCATAATCACCTCGCGCCCACAATAGTCGTCATTATGACAGAGCTAAGCGGTTGTAACAACTTTAAACGGAGGGCGGGTAAAGCCCCATATAACGGCGGCGGAGCGCACAAGGTCGCTCTCCTGTTTGTGGTACTCTTTATCGCTTATGGAAATCGCGATCATCGCATCGTAAAGATTTTCGCGTATCATCTCATCTTTGATGGCGGTAATGGCCTTGAGAATAACCGTATTACGGCCACGGCTTTCCATGGAGTCGAGAATGTGCGGCTCATTTTCATCAAACCACGCCTTAGCGCGCTCTTGGGTGAGGTCTGGGCAACATAAAATCGCTAAACCTTCGGCCTGGGTTTTAAATTCCGTGAGTTCCGGCGTGCGAATATGCTGATCTATGATGACCGTAATTGCCAGCACGGAAAGCACGTCGTTCACTTTTGAATCTGCCATGCCCTATCCCTCTCGATAACGCGCCCTGCGCCTTTATGCACGTAATTGCACTGCGCTACAAGCCTGCATGAACTGCATTGCGGGTTTTACACGGGGGCGGGCAGGGCTTATTGTGTAAAAAACGGAGCTGACATGTCACATATTAGTATGAAAACCCTAGGCCATAGCTTGGCCTTAACTCTTGCCTTTACCTTAGGCGCTTGCGCGTCCACCCCTTCGCCATACGGGCCAAAGCAATCTGCGGGCGGGGTTGGATTTGAAACCACGCGCATCGAGTCAGACCGTTTTCGTATCAGCTATACGGGCAAAAACGCCGCCGAGGCCCGCGACCTTGCCCTGCGCCGCGCCGCCGAAGTCACCACAGAAAACGGCTATGACTGGTTTCGCGTTATTGGCGGCAATATGAGCGGTGATGCGGATGCGCGCAGCCGGGTGGGCACGTCTATCGGGATTGGCGTTGGTAGTGGCGGTTATGGCTATGGTCGACGTCGACGCGGCAATAATGTGCATGTTAATGTCGGGGTGGGTCTTGGCGATGTTATTGGAGCCGTAAAGGGGCCGCGCCTGACCTCGGCCATTGAAATTCGCGCGGGTAAGGGGGCTAAGCCGGCCGGAGCAGACGCCTATGACGCGCAGGCTGTTTTAAAAAACATACGGCCCGCGGTTTACGCAAAATAATTAAGTTTACGCCTTAACAGCGCCGCCGCTCTGCCCTATCGTTCTTTTTGATATTTTAGGGGAGCCGTTTGTGCTGACATTATTTGAAATTATGGCGATTATGTTATCGCTTTCCGCCTTTTTCGGCTGGCTTAACCACGCTTTTTTTAAGCTTCCCCATACGATTGGCTTGTTGGTCATGGCGCTTGTGGCGTCCATGGTGCTACTCGCCATAGAATTGGTTTTCCCCGCCTTTGGCTTGACCGCGCCCTTGCGCACGGCCCTAGAGCAGATTGATTTTAATGCCACCGTGATGAACGGTATGCTTGCCTTTCTGTTATTTGCCGGCGCGTTGCATGTGGATATGGGCTTTCTAAAAGACCAGAAATGGGCGATTGGCCTAATGGCCAGTATCGGCGTGGTGACATCGACCTTTATTATTGGCGGCGGCGTGTTTTTCCTCGCCAAGCTTGTTGGCGCGGACCTGCCTTTTATCTGGGCGCTAGTGTTTGGCGCATTAATCAGCCCAACCGATCCAGTAGCGGTTTTGTCCATCCTAAAGACCGTTGATATGCCCCACAGCCTTGAGGCGAAAATCGCCGGTGAAAGCCTGTTTAATGACGGGGTAGGGGTTGTGGTTTTCACCATTATTGTCGCCATTGCCGTGCAAATGTCCGGCCTGCATATTGAAGGCTCCCACGGGCCAGATCATGTGACAGCGGGAACGATTGCCAAATTATTCTTCATCGAGGCCGGCGGCGGCGCTCTGCTCGGCGCATTTACCGGCTGGATTGCCTTTCGCATGATGGCGATGATTGACGAGCACGCGATTGAAATTCTTATCAGCCTTGGCATTGTAACAGGTACTTACGCTTTGGCGCAGCACCTTCACCTATCCGGCCCTATCGCCGTGGTGGTAACGGGGTTGATGGTCGGTAATAAGGGCGCGGAATTTGCCATGAGCGAACGCACGCGCACCTATCTTTTCGGCTTTTGGGAGATGATTGACGAGATTTTGAACTCGGTTTTATTCCTGCTCATCGGCCTAGAAATCTTGGTGCTAGGCTCTGGCCTTGAAGGCAAACATTTGCTGTTCGGCCTGCTCGCTATTCCGCTAGTTTTGATGGCGCGGTTTATTTCCGTCTCTATCCCAATGCGGTTTCTCGGCATGTTTAAGCGCTTTACCAAGGGCGCAATTCCCGTGCTAACATGGGGCGGACTGCGCGGCGGCATTTCCGTAGCCTTGGCCCTGTCCCTGCCTGACACGCCGGAAAAGCCGCTCATCCTAACGGCGACCTATCTGGTGGTGATATTCTCTATCATCGTGCAGGGGCTAACGGTGAAACCTCTGGTCAAGAAAGTCATCAACCCCGATTTGCTTTAGCCTATTCGACCACGCTAATTTTTAGGGCGTTGGTATTGCCAAGCTCGGCAAGGGGAATGCCGGCGCAAACAATGATATTGTCGCCGCGCTTTAGCCCGGCCGTTGTTGTGGCCAGTTTTTGTACGCTGCCCAGCATAGCGTCAAAGCTCTCCGGCCCCTCTAACACTATCGGCGTAACGCCCCATGTCAGGGTCATGCGATTGGCTACGTCCTGGGATGGGGTCAGGCCGATAATGCGGCAAGGCGGACGCTCACGGGCAATACGCTTAACCGTTTCGCCGGAAGCCGTATAGCCAAATACGGCCGTGCAGCCCAAAGCGCCGGCAATGGTGCGCACGCTTTCACTAATCGCGTCTTCAGAGGTTTTTTCGTGCAATAACGGGTTGCGATTAAAGTAGGACCAATATTCTGGATCCGCTTCTGCGGCGGCGATAATGCGGTCCATGATAGCCACGGCGGTGGCAGGGTGACGGCCGACGGCGGTTTCCGCCGATAGCATCACCGCGTCCGCGCCTTGGTACATGGCTGTTGCCACATCGGACGCTTCGGCGCGGGTCGGGGTAGGGCTATCAATCATCGATTCCAGCATATGGGTGGCGACAATGACCGGGCGGCCAAGGGCGCGGGCCGTGCGAATAATATGGCGCTGGACTACGGGTACTTGCTCTAGGGGAAGCTCCACGCCCAAATCGCCGCGCGCGACCATGACTCCGTCGGCGGCCTTAACAATGTCTTCAATGTCGTCAACGGCGGAGGGCTTTTCGATTTTAACAATCAGGCCGGCCTTGTCTTTGATGATAGCGCGGGCGGCGGTGACGTCGCCGACATTTTGCACGAATGAGAGCGCGATAAAGTCAACATTTTGCGATAGGGCGAAGGCCATGTCACGCTCGTCTTTTTTGGTCATAGCGCTAACGGGCAGAACTGCGCCGATAATGTTGACGCCTTTGCGATTGCTCAAAACGCCCGGAACATCAATGCGCGCGGTTAGCGCCTTACCGTCATTTTCTGTAATGGTCGCCATCAGCTTACCATCATCAAATTTCAAAATGCAGCCCGGTTTCATTACGCCGAGTAGCTCTGGATGTGGCATGTAAATAAGGCCGTCAGAGCCTTCCTCTTCGCCGATTTCAATGCGGACTATCTCGCCCATATTCAAGGTGATTTTTCCGCCTTTAAAGCTGGCAACGCGAATTTTTGGCCCTTGCATATCGGCTAATATGCCGATGGGGCGACCACTTTTTACCGAGGCGGCGCGAATGGCTTTGATGACCTTTGCGTGGCTTTCATGCTCGCCGTGGGAGAAGTTGACGCGGAAAATATCGACGCCGACTTCATGGAGCAGCTCAAGATTAGCGGGCGCGGCGCTGGCAGGACCGACGGTAGCAACAATTTTGGCAAGGCGTTTACGCATGATTTATCCTGAAGTTAGGGTGGCGGGTTATCAAATGACAGCGCTATCATATTTTAGAGTTAGGGGCATCCCCTAAATAGTTATTTCCGTTATTAGCAGGTTTTTTAGAGAGACAACAAGAGGCGAGTCTCGGCCTTGGCCGAGCCGGGAGCAATATAAGAGGCGAGTCTCGGCCTTGGCCGAGCCGGGAACAATATAAGACCCTGCATTATGACGGCTTTTTAACGCGCGATATGGCGTTTGGCGTTCTATAATGTTTGAAAATAACAAATCTCGGAGAGACAATGAGAAAATTACTGACCACTTCCGCCCTCGTTCTAGCCCTGAGCATGGGGGCCAGCGCGCCCGCCTACGCGCAATTGCGCCTGCCCGGCTTATCGTCGCAAAGCTCCGGCGATGCGCTGACCGTTGACCCCAAACGCGGCGTGTTGACCCTCGCCCCCTTGCTAGAGCGCACAACCCCCGCCGTGGTCAATATCTCCGTTCTCTCCACCGTTAAACCGAGCGCTCGCTCTAGGGCGGGTGAAGATGCCTTTCGTCGATTTTTAGAGCAAAATGGCCTTGGCGGTAAAAACCGCGAGCAAGAGCAACAAGGGCGTGAAACCTCTAGCGCGGGGTCCGGCGTGATTATTGACGCGGGCAAGGGCTATATCCTGACCAATCACCATGTTGTTGACGGGGCCGATGAGGTCAAAGTCACCCTGAAGGATAGCCGCACCGTCACGGCCAAAATCATCGGTAGTGATTCCAAAACCGATATTGCGCTTTTGCAAATCGAGGCGGGCGGCCTTACGGCGCTAAAGCTGGCCGATTCCGATGATAGCCGTGTGGGGGATTACGTTATCGCCATTGGCAATCCGTTCGGCCTTGGCCAGACCGTGACCTCTGGGATTATTTCCGCCCTTGGCCGTAGCGGGATTAACCGCGATGGTTATGAGGATTTCATCCAGACGGACGCCTCGATTAATCCGGGTAATAGCGGCGGCGCGCTCATCAATTCTAAGGGTGAGCTAATCGGCATTAATACGGCGATTATTTCGCGCTCTGGCTCTAGCGCCGGCATTGGCTTTGCCGTGCCGTCCAATATGGCCAGCCAAGTGATTGACCAACTCTCGCGTTACGGCGAAGTGCATAGGGGGCGCATTGGCGTCGGCATTCAAGACCTTACGGCTGATTTACGCGAGGCTCTCAGTATTACCGCAGAGCATGGCGCGCTTGTGCGCCAGGTTGAGGAGGGCAGCCCCGCCGATAAGGCTGGCCTTGAAATCGGGGACGTGATTATCCGCTTTAATGAAGAGCACATTGCTAGCTCTCGCGATATTCGTAATGCGGTGGGTTTTGTAGAGCATGGCACGCGTAATGACATTACCTATATGCGCGACGGCAGGAGCATCACCGCTAAAATTAATGTTGAGCAAGTGCCAGAAGATGAGACGGATATTGAAACGGATGACCCGTCAAATGACAATGAACAGGCGGGGGCGCAAGGCTTTCGGGGCGCAAGCATTACCGCTATTCCCAGCGACGCTAACCCTACGGGCGGTAATGATGGCGTTTATATTACTAGCGTAAAAATCGGCAGTAAGGCGGCGCGGGCTGGCCTCAAAAAGGGCGACATTATTCGCGCGGTGGGCCGCGCGGATATTGGCGATATGGCCGGTTTCAAAAAGGCTATTAAGGGCAAAGACGGCGTTATAGCTCTCACCGTGCAGCGCGGCCGCACGCAGGTTTTCATCGCGATTAAATAATCTTAAAACCCTCGCATAATTTATTTATGCGAGGGTTTTGCATTATGACGGGCTTTGCGTTAGTCTGTAATTATGTTTACGGGGATTGCAGAAAATGGACAGGCGGTCAGCTATACTGACCATAAGCGCTATTGGTATTTATCCGCCTATATAACCCCTGCGCTCTATTATTTTTCCTTTTGGGCCTATTTCGCCCTTGGCCATAATCCTTTGATTATTTTACTTCCCGGCCTGTACATATTCATCATTACGCCGTTGATTGATCTTGCGCTCGGCGAGGACAAACATAATCCGCCAGAGGCGGTGATGGGCGGCATGATGAAGGATAATTTTTACCGGTTTTTGATTTATCCCTTTATCCTCAATGCTTATATTTTATTTGCCGTGATAGTTTGGTTTGTGGCAACGCAAAGCTTGCCCATATGGGCTTATCTTGCGCTCTTAATCTCAGCGGGCATTTCTAGCGGCGGGATTTTGACCCTAACCCATGAGCTAGGCCATAAAACTAATAGGCTAGACCGGCTTATGGCGAAAATTGGCAATTCCCTTATCGGTTATGGGCATTTTTGTATCGAGCATAATCGCGGGCACCACGTTATGGTCTCCACCCCCGAAGACCCGGCGAGTGCGCGCATGGGGGAGAGCATTTACCGCTTTGCCGGACGCGAAATTAGCGGAACCTTTGTGCGCGGCTGGCACCATGAAACACAGAGGCTTAAGAAAAAAGGTCATGGTTTTTGGCATTGGCGCAATGATGTTTTGCAAAGCTACAGCCTGACCCTCGCCATTATGGCTTTGTGCGTCGCGCTATTTGGCCCGCTTATATTACTGTTCATTATCCCCAATCACATGCTCGGCTGGTACGCGCTAACCCAAGCTAATTATATTGAGCATTATGGCCTATTGCGGCAAAAACTACCGAATGGAAAATACGAACGCACCCAGCCGCGCCATAGCTGGAACACCAACCATTTGTTTTCAAACATGCAACTTTTCCATTTACAGCGCCATAGTGACCACCATGCCAATCCGCTTCGCCCCTATCAGGTTTTGCGTGATTTTCCGGAACTGCCAAGCCTGCCTGTCGGTTATATTGGCTGTTACAGCCTCGCCGCTATACCGCCGCTTTGGTATAAAATTATGGATAAAAAAGTGATGGGCTGGGCGGGCGGCGACCTCAGCAAAGTCAATGTAGACCCGAAATCATTGGCGCGCCTAACCCATAAATATGGCTAATTACTGACAGCTAGAAGCGGGCAATAAAATCGCTTCGCCGGCTTTAATTAGGAAGTCCCCTTCAAGGCTGTTAAGCGCGCGAATGTCTTGCGGGCTAGAGCAGCTCTTACGCGACAGGCTCCACGCCGTATCGCCTTCTTGCACGATATAGGTCGTGCCTTTAGGGGCAGAGGCAGGGATTGAGGTAGCCATAATAACCGGCGAGGTAATTGCAACTTCGCGGGTTTCAACGATTGCTTCAGGCGCGATGATTACAGCGCGAGTGACTTCTGGAACGATAG
>JAZGFA010000160.1:0-2086 GCA_036478975.1 Robiginitomaculum sp.
TATTCTCGCCTTTCAAAACACCCAGTTCGAGCTGGCCGAATGTAAAACCATCACCACCGTGGCCAAGACGTTCGTCTATGACTGCGCCGCCAAGCATTTGCGCGGAGAGCTAGACACGGTCACCGCGAGCATGGCGAAATATTGGGTCACCGATAAGGAATGCGAAGTCATTGACCGCTGTCTGCAATTGTTTGGCGGCTATGGTTTTATGAATGAATATCGCATTGCCCGCATGTACCGTGATAGCCGGGTGCAGAAAATTTACGGCGGCACTAATGAAATTATGAAAATGGTTATTGCCCGTTCACTCTAGGCCTGGCTTTATAGGCCCGCTCTTTTAAGGAAATAAAATGACGAATTTAGTAAGCTATAAACTAGACGGAAATGTCGCCACCATCGCTATGGATGACGGTAAGGCCAATGTGATTTCTTTTGAAATGGCCAAGCAATTAAACGCGGCTTTTGACAAGGCCGAGGCCGATAAAGCTATTGTGATTTTCACGGGCCGCGAGGGCATGTTTTCCGGCGGTTTTGATTTAAAAATCATGCAAGAGGGGCCGGAGTCGGCGCTGAAATTAACCAGTGAAGGCTCTAAACTTGCGCGTAGAATTTTGGCGTTTCCGACGCCGGTGATTGCGCTGGCTAGCGGTCACGCGATTGCCATGGGCGCGTTTTTACTGCTCGCCTGTGACTATCGCATGATTAAGGACGGCAAGTTTAAGGTTGGGCTTAATGAGACGCTGATTGGCATGACCATGCATAATTTTGGTATTGAAATGGCAAAATATCGCCTTGCCCATAATTACTTTAATCGCTGCGTAATTAACGCGGAAATTTTCTCGCCCAAAGGCGCCATGCACGCCGGCTTTATTGACCGCATCGTGCCGGCCGAGCAATTTCCTATGGCTGGCCCAATGGCCGGGCAAATGTTTGGACAGCTCAATGCGGACGCCTTTAGAAATACAAAATTGCGCAGCCGTAAATCCATTTTCGTCAAGCTCGACAAGGCGATTGCAGATGACCTCGACCCAAGCAAGGTTCACGCGGTCTAGGCGTGAACGGGCCGGTTCGCAAAAGCTATTCCGCCCCCGGCGGGAGCCTGTCTGTGGTGCATTTCGGTGACGATTCTAAACCTCTGGATATGCTATTTTTGCACGCCAATGGTTTCCACGGATTAGCTTACCGCACATTATTAGAGCCGCTCGCCAAAGAGACTGGCGCGCATATCGGCGCGGTGGATTTACGCGGTCACGGCCTAACGGATTTACCCATTGACCCGGGCGCGCTAAATAATTGGAAATGTTTTGAAGACGATATACTCGCTTTTCTGGGCGCCCATGTCAGCGCGCCGATTGCGATAGCGGGCCACAGCCTTGGCGCGGTCATCAGCCTTTTGGTCGCCGCCCGCGCGCCGCAAAAAGTCAAAGCCCTCACCTGTTTTGACCCTGTCTATATTCCCCAACCCTTGCGCTCCGTCACCTATTTTAAAGCGGGGCGAAAATGGCTGATTAGTAAATTAGCCCTGACCCGTAACGCCGCCAAACGGCGTGCGGTTTTCGCTAGCCGAGAGGCGGCGTTTAAACGCTATCGCGGACGCGGCCCGTTTAAAGGGGTTAGCGACGGCGCCTTGCGCGATTATTTAGAGGCGGGGCTAATGGAGCGTAATGACGGCGTAAAACTGACCTGCGAGCCGGCATGGGAAGCGGCTATTTATGTGGCCCAAGCCCGCAATATTTTCAAAGCGGCAAAGCGCGCCCCGGCCCATAGTCGTATCGTGCTGGCCAGCGCCTTTGGCCCCGCCGCCCCGTCCATGCAGAAAAAAATATCCGGAATTGTCGGCGCGCAAAATGTTGAAAAGCACGAAGACCGTACGCATTTCTTCCCGCTGCAAGATCCGGATTTTGCGAGGAAATATTTACGCGCGGCTCTGAAGGCTAAAAGCGAAGGCTAAACCGACAAATCTTTGATGATTAAAGCGCTGAGGCCTTTTAAATTTTCGTCGCTGGTTTTCACATGTTTGCGCAGCTTTAAATCCATCAGACCTGCAACGCCTTGCATGGAGGCGAAGACCTCTCCGGTGATGGGG
>JAZGFA010000161.1:0-4284 GCA_036478975.1 Robiginitomaculum sp.
GGCTAGGCTTTAAACCTCGTTGATGAAATGGGTATAGGGGACGCCGCCTGAACCTTTTCTGAGGCCAAGGTTTATGTGCGGTTCATAAACAGCGAAACGAAGTTTCGCTGCAATAAGCGGCGTAGAGCGTTTCCCTTGAAACGCTGGCACGCGTGCTTACGTCCTCAAATTTGCATAGACACAATTCGGTGAACTGGGCGCGGTTTATCTTGCGCCTGCGGTTTTGCCCTATAAAAGGGAAACCCAATCCTTGGAGGGCTTTATGGCCAAGACGTCACCGATTATCACGCATAAATCCCAAATGATTGAGCATTTGGCCGAGGGGTCAAAGCCAAAATCCGCGTGGCGCATTGGCACGGAGCATGAAAAAATCGGCTTTTGCGTGAAGAGCCTAAAGCCTCTCCCCTATGATGATGGCCAAAAAGCGAGTATTAAAGCCTTGCTCGACGGCATGACCCGTTTTGGCTGGCAGCCTGATTATGAGGGCGAGCATGTTATTGCCCTGAAAAAAGATGGCGCGTCCGTGTCCCTAGAGCCGGGCGGACAATTTGAGCTGTCCGGCGCGCCGCTAAAAACCGTGCATGAAACCTGCATCGAGGTGAACCGCCATTTGCGCGAAGTGCGCGAGATAGCCGATGAAGTCGGCGCGGGGTTTCTCTCGCTCGGTTTTCGCCCTGACACAAAGCTTGAGGACGTTCCCGTCATGCCCAAGGGGCGCTACTCTATTATGCGCGCCTATATGCCGACGGTTGGCAGTCACGGGCTAGAGATGATGTTTCGCACCTGCACGGTGCAAACCAATTTAGATTTTGGCAGCGAGGCCGACATGGTCAAAAAGCTGCGGGTCAGTCTGGCGCTCCAGCCCGTGGCCACGGCGCTCTTTGCTAATTCCCCGTTCACGGACGGCAAGCTTAACGGCTATAAAAGCTACCGCTCGCGCATTTGGCTTGATACGGACGCAGACCGCACGGGCATGTTGCCCTTCGCGTTTGAGCAGGGTTTTGGCTTTGAGCAATATGTCGATTACGCCCTCGATGTGCCGATGTATTTTGCCTATCGTAACGGCGTATATCTCGACGCGTCGGGCAAAAGCTTTCGCGACTTTATGGAAGGCAAACTCGATATTTTG
Source organism: Robiginitomaculum sp. (assembly GCA_036478975.1). GTDB lineage: Bacteria > Pseudomonadota > Alphaproteobacteria > Caulobacterales > Maricaulaceae > Robiginitomaculum. Next base: position 1,130 of record JAZGFA010000161.1, read on the forward strand.
CCGGGCGAGCGCGCGACCATGAACGATTTTGAAGACCATCTCTCGACCATATTCCCCGAAGTGCGCCTTAAGCAGTTTTTGGAAATGCGCGGCGCGGACACCGGCCCGTGGAATCAGCTATGCGCTTTGCCGGCATTTTGGGTGGGGCTTTTATATGACGAAGCGGCGCTGGACGCGGCGTGGGATTTGGTCAAGGACTGGACCGAAGATGAGCGCGATCAATTGCGCCGGGACGTGCCGAAAATGGGCCTGCAAACCCCGCACAGAAATGGCACCTTGCAAGACGTGGCCAAGATTGCGCTGCTCCTGTCACGCGAAGGGCTTAAGACTCGCGGCCAGATGAATAATTACGGAGAGAGCGAGAGCGTGTTTTTGCAAGAGCTTGACGGCTTTGCCCGCACGGGCCGCTCTAACGCGGACGAGCTTATCGCTGACTTTAACGGCAAATGGGGCGGTGACATTACCAAGGCCTATAAATATTGCGCGTTTTAGGAACGTTATCCCCGAATAAGATGGCTATTGAGGCGTTTTTACCGCCATCACGGCGAAAAAGGACTTGAGCCTTTGCGCAGGGCATGGTGAATTGGCCCCAATTAAATTTTAGGGGACTAATATGTTTATTACCTTTCTTGCCTGCATTGCGCTGATTGGCCTTTTGATGGTGATTTTCCAAATGCGAAATCACCCAAAGGGCTTATATATTTTATTTTTCGCGGAAATGTGGGAACGCTTTTCCTATTACGGTATGCGCGCGCTTTTGGTGCTCTATCTCACCAAGCATTTTCTGTTTGACCAAGACGCGGCCTACGGGCTTTACGGGGCCTATACCACCCTTGTCTATATTACGCCGGTTATTGGCGGCATGCTGGCGGATAAATATTTGGGCGCAAGAAAAGCCGTTGTTATCGGCGCAGTATTGCTCGTCCTCGGTCATGCGGGCATGGCTTTTGAAGGCGACCCAGTTGCGGCGGGCCAAGTGGCCGATAGCGGAACTTTGAATATTTTCTATCTCTCACTCGCTTTAATCATTGCGGGCGTGGGTTTCCTTAAGGCTAATATCTCCACGATTGTTGGTGCGCTATATCCCAAAACCGATGAGCGCCGCGACAGTGCTTTCACCTTGTTTTATGTGGGCATTAATCTTGGCGCGGCGTTCGGCGCTTTGGCGGCGGGTTATCTTGGCGAAACCTATGGCTGGAAATACGGCTTTGGCCTAGCGGGCATTGGCATGCTCTTGGGTCTTATAGTATTCGTTTGGGGCAAGCCTATGCTTGAGGGCGCGGGCGAGCCGAAAAACCCGGCACTTCTCAAAGAAAAAGTGTTTGCGGGTCTAAGCCGCGAATGGCTGATTTACATCGGTACGGCTTTGGCCGTCATTGTTATTTGGGGGCTAGTACGCAGTCAAGGCACGGTAAATATCGCTTTGATTATTGCCATGACCATTGTTTATCTATTCATTCTGTTTAAATCCGTAATCCAGTTAAAGCCGCATGAGCGCAACCGCATCTTTGTGGCTCTGTTTTTGATTTCAGTGAATGTACTGTTCTGGGGGCTGTTCGAGCAAACCGGTTCATCGCTGACCCTGTTTACTGATAACAATGTCGACAGAAACATTATGGGGCAAGAAGTCGTCACTTCGGTTTTCCAGTCCATTAATGCGATTTATATCATCATACTCGGCCCGCTCTTTGCGTGGCTGTGGGTATGGCTTGGTAAGCGTAATATGAACCCGTCCGCGCCGTTTAAATTTGGCCTCGCTGTTATTCAACTTGGCCTTGGTTTTTTGGTTCTCGTTTGGGGCGCAAAGTCCGCGGGCGCAAACCTTACGCCGGTACTGTTTATCTTCCTTATCTATCTTCTGCACACTACGGGCGAGCTATGTATGTCGCCAGTAGGCCTTTCGGCGATGACGCGTTTGTCCCCAACCCGCATGGTTGGCTTGATGATGGGCGCATGGTTCCTAGCGTCCGGCGCGGGTAATGCGGTTGCCGCGAAGATTGCCCAAGCCACGGCGGTCGTTGGCCCTAATGGCGAGAGCATGGTGCTTGATGTCTATTCTCGCGTTGGTTGGGTTGCAATTATCATTGGCGGCCTGATGCTCTTGGTGGCGCCGTTCCTCGCTAAGCTGATGCATCTTGATACGCTTGAAGATGACCTTGCAAGCGACCTTGCGGATGAAACCTTTAACTAGTTAACTCCGCCCATCATCCCAAATAAAAAGCCCGCTCACCAGATAATCACTGGGAAGCGGGCTTTTCTTTTATCTAAATTTGGCTTGTATTAGCGGCGGCTCATTGCCGCTTTCATTGCCATGCCGAGAATGTCGTCCATCGTATTGCCGTCACCGTCCGCGTCGAGCAATTTACCGAGTATGCCCATGCCTTGTTGGTGAGTTTGCACCGCTTGGCGTTGCTGTTTGCGCTGGCCGCCTAATAGGCCGCCGAGCATGGAGGCTAGGCCCGTGGTCTGCGCGCTTTGACCGCCGCCGCCCATAAGCTGCTGCATGGCAAGGCCGGCAAGGGCTGACTTCATTGATGGCTGGCGGGTCTGGCTAGACAGGCTGCCCATCGCCATGGTCGCAACCATTGGCAAAAGCTTTTTAAGCACATCTGCGCCAATGCCGGTTTGCTTGGCGGCGTGGCCAGCGACCGCGCGGCTAACGTCTTTGGAGCCAAATAAATGGCCAAGGATGGCATTACCGTCAGTTGTCGCAGCCGGGCTTGCCATGGACTGGGCATTGCCAAGATATTGCTCGTGATTGCCGCCTTGTAGGGCTTGCAATAGGCCGCCAAGCCCTTGGGGGCTATTGGTGTTTTGCTTAAGCGCCGAGCTAATCGCCGGCAAAAGTGCCGCAATCGCGCCTTGGGTTTGTTGCGGGTTTAGGCCGAGCTGCGCGCCGGCGCCTTGGGCTACATTGCCGCCCTGCGCGCTCATAATCATATCGAGTAAATTCATTCCAGCCATTTGCGGCTCCTTTAAAAAGTTGTGATGTGCATGACTATAGGGCATCTGCCCGTATCAATAAAGCAAACTTATCAGGCGGGGTTAATGCCCGCGCTCGTTTAATTTAACAGCCTAGTTTTTTAGGGCGCTAATTTTTTCTTTGATGTGAAGTTTTCGTTTTTTGAGGCTAGAGAGCTGCATGGCATTGGGCG
>JAZGFA010000162.1:0-2187 GCA_036478975.1 Robiginitomaculum sp.
AGCCAAGGCCGGGCGCGCCGTCTTTGCCAAAACAGCTAATTGTGCCCGTGTGACAGGTCGGGCCTTTGGGCCGCGCCATGATGAGAATGGTGTCATTATCGCAATCAATGCTCATATCCACGAGGGACAGCGTGTTTCCGGACGTTTCGCCCTTGGTCCAAAGACATTGCCGCGAGCGGCTATAGAATGTGACAAGCCCGCTTTTTTGCGTCTTGGCGAGCGCGTCTTTGTTCATATAGCCGAGCATTAGCACGTGCAGGCTATCGGCGTTTTGGACGATAACCGGAACAAGCCCGCCGCCTTTTTCAAAATCAACTGTATTTATATTCATAATCTTATCTCTATGCCGGCGGTTTTCAATGCGCGTTTTAAATCGGGAATGGCGATGACGGATTTATGAAAGACGCTGGCCGCGAGCGCCCCGTCTACGCCCGCTTGCTTAAACACGTCTTCAAAATGAGAAACCGTGCCCGCGCCGCCGGACGCTACTAAAGGCACGTCGCATATGGCGCGCATGGCCGTAAGCTGTTTTATGTCATAGCCCTTGCGCACCCCGTCTTGGTTCATGCAGTTTAGCACAATCTCACCCGCGCCGCGCTCTATGGCTTCGGCGGCCCATTCGAGGGTTTTGCGCCCCGTTTCGCGCGGATTATCCGGATCGCCCGTATGGGATTTAACGCGGTAATGCGTCCCGTCATCAAAGCTATCAATGCCGACGACAATGCACTGGCGGCCAAAGGCATCCGCTAGGCGGTTTATCAATTGCGGCTCCATCAGGGCGGGGGAGTTGACGGAGATTTTATCGGCGCCCGCTTCTAATACGGCGCGCGCCGCCTCAACGCTATCAATGCCGCCGGCAACGCAAAACGGAATATCGAGGGCGGCGGAGACTTTGGAAATCCACGCTTGGCTGACCGCGCGGCTCTCTACGCTGGCGGTGATGTCATAGAAAACAAGCTCGTCTGCGCCGGCGTCGCGGTAACGCTTGGCAAGGGTGAGAATATCGCCGACATCTTGGTGGTTTTTAAATTGCACGCCCTTAACCACGCGGCCAGCCGCTACGTCAAGGCAGGGTATGATGCGGCGCGCTAACATGTGATTGCGCTCTCTAGGGTGAACCTGTTTTCATAGAGCGCCTTGCCGATAATAATGCCGTGGGGGCTTAAGGACTTAAGCGCTTTAACGTCTTCTAGCGTGCCAACCCCGCCGGAGGTAATCAGGTCAATATCGTCGCCGTAGCGGGCGATTAAATCTTGGTAGAGCGCGACATTCGCCCCGCCCAAAACCCCGTCTTTTGCAATATCGGTGACGAGCAGGCAGCGCAGGCCCGTGCCTTTATAGGCGTCAATCACCTGATAAAGCGTTTGCTCTGACGGCTTTGTCCAGCCGTGCAGGGCGGGGCGGGGCGTGCCGCTCTCGTCAATTTGCACATCAAGGGCAAGGCAGAATTTATCCGCGCCGAGGGTTTTTATCCAGCCGCGCACGGTCTCTGGCTGGCTGACGGCGAGCGTGCCAATGACCACGCGCGCAACCCCGCCATCCAGAAGACGCTCTATTTGCTCCAAGCTTTTCAGCCCGCCGCCGGTTTGCACCTTAAGTCCGCTCTCGCGGGCGATTTGCATGATAAGCGCGCCTTGCTCGGCCCGCCCGCTTTTGGCCCCGTCAAGGTCAACAATATGTATCCACTGCGCCCCAGACGTTGCAAAGCCTTTGGCGGTTTCAATCGGGCAGGCGTCATAATTAGTGCGCTGATTAAAGTCGCCTTTGTATAGCCGCACGCAGCCGCCATCCATCAGGTCAATTGCTGGGTATATCATATTGAAACCTTTAGGAAATTTGCTAATATTTTCGCGCCAGTAGCGCCGGAGCGCTCCGGATGAAATTGACAGCCATACACATTACCGCGCCGCACTACGGCGCTAAAACTGTCACCGTAAGCGCTACTCGCTAGCGTGTAATCGCTGACGGGCGCGCTATAGCTATGGACGAAATAGGCGTAGTCTCCAGAGCTTACATCATCAAGAAGTGGGTCGGTTTTCTCACAATTTAATTGGTTCCAGCCCATATGCACGCGGGGCAAATCCCCCGTTTCCATGGCGGTGATTTCGCCGTCAATCATGCCTAAACAATCAACCCCGCCGGCTTCCGCACTGCGATCAAACAGTAATTGCATACCGAGACATATGC
>JAZGFA010000163.1:0-6202 GCA_036478975.1 Robiginitomaculum sp.
CCCGCCGCGCCATTTCGCGCATCGCCAAAGAGGGCCGTAAATACGGGGTTTCGCTGGCGATTATTTCCCAGCGCCCGTCAGAGCTAGAGCCGTCAACCCTCTCGCAATGTAGCACGATTTTCTCCATGCGCCTGTCCAATGAGCGCGACCAAAATTTCGTCCGCGCTGCTATTCCTGATGGGGCCGGCGACCTGCTGAAATTTCTGCCATCACTTGGCACGGCCGAGACCATGGTGTTTGGAGAATCGGTCAATTTGCCGATGCGTATTATCCTCAACACCTTGCGCGAAGACCGTCGCCCGCATAGCTCATCGGCGGCGTTTACAGACCTTTGGTCATCCGGCGAAGTCTCCGGTGAATTCATGAAGGGCGTCTATGATAATTGGCGCTCACGGAGCCTAAAACCGCAAACCGCCAGAGCCGCCGCGCCGCAAATAAGGCCCGCCCTGCAAGGCAATAGCCTGAGGCAAGCCGTGCCGGTTCCGCAAGCGGGCGGCCAGCCGCCGCGCAGTCTGGCCGAGGTGAAAGCCATGCTCAACACCGTGCTGAAGTAATAGCGCCCTGCCCCCTAATGTGTGTTTACAGGGGCGCGCAAAATGATATTGTCGCGCGCAGTAACCGCCTTCGGAGAATCCCATGTTTGCGAAAATTTTTCAGCCCGCCCGTAACGCCATGCAATCTGGCCTCGGCAATAGTCAGACTTGGGCGTTAGAATTTTCCAAAACCTCGCGCGCAAAAACCGACCCGCTGACAGGTAATCGCTCCCAAACCGATACGCTAAGCCAGCTTGACCTTAAATTTGAAACGATGGAAGACGCCATTGCCTACGCCAAAGCGCGCGGCATAGCCTATCACGTCACGCAAAAGCCGCCGCGTAAACGGTTTCCCAGAAGCTATGGTGAAAATTTCGACTATGACCGCAAACTGCCTTGGACCCATTAGGCAACAAAATTAGGTTCCGTAGCTCAACTGGATAGAGCACCTGCCTTCTAAGCAGGATGTTGCAGGTTCAAGTCCTGCCGGAATCGCCACTTTTTTCTTTCCCGGATTCGCTACGCGAATACTCGCCTCTTGGTTATAAGTGCGCAGTGTCTTCATCATTGACCCGAATAAAAAAATTCGGCTAATGATGACCTATCCAATGAATGTTGGCCGTAATTTTGATGAGATTTTACGCGTAATCGATGCACTGCAAATCGCCGATAAAAATGGTATTGCCACGCCCGCAGATTGGACACCAGGCGGCAAAGTTATCATCCCGCCGTCCGTAAGCAGCGAAGATGCAAAAGTTAAATTCCCTCAAGGCTTTGATGAAGTTCGTTCATATTTACGGTTTGTAGACGTAAATTAGGTTTCACCCATACTTTCAAAAATAGAGTAGGCCTATATTATGGCCTACTCTAAACCAACGGCAATTTTTAACTAATACCGTCCGCTCCTGCCCCATTGCAGTCCTAATATCCATCGAAACAATTGAGTATTAGAAAACACCGTACACTCTTGCCGTAATCCCCTCCGCTCATCCCTGCGAAAGCAGGGAACTATGCATTGTTTACAATTTACAGAGCAAAGTTCCCTGCTTTCGCAGGGATGAGCGGAATAAAAAGTTGAAGCCAAGAAAACTTTAGAGGGGCTTGCTTTGCGCATCCGCCAACATCTGCCCTTTAGGCACAAAAAAGCCACATGGTAGTCCCTACGGGAATCGAACCCGTCTTTCCAGGTTGAAAACCTGGCGTCCTAACCGATAGACGAAGGGACCACAGATGTGGCATTGGCACGATATAGGCGAGAGATTTGGCGGGCGCAAGCCCATAAACGCCTAATATATGATATTTATTTGACTGGGCGCAGGGATAGCGGGAGCGGCCTATTCTTGCGAGGCAATAGCAATGTCGACCACGTTTAAATCAATCTTGACGCGGCCCTTCCATTCATCGCGTTTTATGCGCCCTGCTACGTGGACAAAGGGCTGTTTTGGTGAGAGCAAAATATCGGCAATGCCGCTCTCATCGGCGCGAAAGGCTATGCCGTTAATGCGCCCGCCCGCCGCGTCTTCAAAGCTGCAGCGCACATGGCCGCCGCGCACGCGCTCTGCATATGCGATTCGCAGGTTTTCAAAGGCAAACATTGGCTGCGGGTTGCCGGCTCCGAACGGGCCAACGTCAGCGATAGCGTTAATCAGCGCTTCATTGGCGGCGTTGGTGGTCAACACCACATCGATTTTTAGGCAGGCGAGTTTACGCGCCGCCGTGACCTCCGCCTCCATATGCTCATTGATAAAACAGGTCAGCGCGCCAATATTGCGCGCGTCCATGCTTAGCCCGCCTGCCATGGCGTGGCCGCCGCCGCTGGTCAGCAGTCCCGCTTGCTTGGCCGCGACAATAGCCCCGCCCAGATTGGCCCCCTTAATGGAGCGGCCAGAGCCTTTGCCTATGCCCTCATCATTGACGCCAATCACGATAGCGGGGCGGTTAAAGCGGTCTTTCAGACGCCCCGCGACAATGCCGATAACCCCCGGATGCCAACCGTCCATAGAGACAATCGTCACCGCTTGGCCGCTCGGCAGATTTGCCGCCTTGGACAGGGCTTCGGTCATCATATCGGCTTGTAGGATTTTCCTATCCTTATTGACTTGGTCGAGCATTTGCGCCGCTTCTTGCACCACAAGCGGATCGTCGGAGGATAGCATTTGCGCGCCCATATCGGCGCGGCCAATGCGCCCGCCCGCATTAATGCGCGGGCCGACAAGAAAGCCGGCGTGATAAGTGCTTGGCTCCCCGCTAGCGCCGGCCACCTCGGCGAGGGCGACAAGGCCGAGGTTTTGACGCTGGCCTAGCACCTTAAGCCCTTGGCGGACAAAGGCGCGGTTTATGCCTGTTAGTGGCACGACATCGCAAATCGTGCCCATGGCGGTTAAATCGAGAAAGCGGCGAATATCGGGAACGTCCGTGCGCCCGCGCCGGCGCGCTTCACGCGACAGGGCAACAAGCAGGATAAAGGTCACTCCCGCCGCCGCCATATGGCCCATTCCCGATGTGTCATCGGGCCGGTTTGGGTTTATCAGCGCCAATGCCGGCGGCATATCGCCTTCCATCATGTGATGGTCAACGACGATAACGGGCAAATCAATCGCCGCCGCGCGCTCTAGGGCCTCGCGCGCCGCTGCGCCGCAATCCACGGTGATGACAAGCTGCGCGCCTTCCTCTTTAAGCTGCTCAAAGGCGTCAATGGACGGGCCGTAACCCTCCGCTACGCGGTCAGGGACATAAAGGCCAATCTCATGGCCAAGCGCCCTGCCCCAGCGGATAAGCTGGGCGGCGGAGGTTCCTCCGTCCACATCATAATCGGCAAAGACGGTGATGGCGTGGCCGGCTTCAATCGCGTCGAGTATCAGCCCCGCCGCCTTGTCCATGTCTTTGAATGTGGACGGGTCAGGCAGAAATTCGCGCAGGGTCGGGCTTAGAAAGCCCGCCGCATCCTTGGCCGCGACGCCGCGTCCGGCTAAAAGCTGGGCGACAATATTAGGCGCGCCGGTTTCCAGCATGATAGCGGCCACGGCTTCGCTGTCTTGGCCGCGCTTTTCCCAGCGTTGCCCCAAGGCGGAATCGCGCACTCCCAGTAAATCTGGAGCGCGGGTTTCCAAACTAGGCTGGACGCTTAGAGCGCAGGCGCGAGACGGTTTGGTCTACTGAGTTCATCACAAGGGTTTCCGTATGGACAAAGCCGCCCTCGTAACGCACGCCGTCAAGCAGACTGCCGGGGGTGACGCCCGTGGCCGAGAATATGGTCGGGCCGGACGCGAGACCCTCTAGGCCATATTTCTTATCAAGGTCATCAATACCCACGCGGCGAGCGCGGGCAATTTCATCTTCATTTCTAAAGTGCAAACGGCCTTCCATTTGTCCGCCAATACAGCGCAGAGCCGCCGCCGCTAGCACGCCTTCGGGCGCGCCGCCTTGGCCGATATAAATATCAACGCCGGTGGACTTGTCAGTGCAATTGATGATGCCCTGCACGTCGCCGTCGGTAATCAGCGCAATGCGGCAATCTAGCTCGCGTAGCTCCGCGATGATTTTAGAATGGCGAGCGCGGTCCATAACGCAGACCGTGATTTTGTCAGCGCTAAGGCCTTTGTGCTTGGCGATGGCCCGCACATTATCAGCCGGAGCCGCGTCAAGGTCGATAATCCCTTGCGGGTAGCCCGGCCCGACAGCGATTTTATCCATATAAACATCGGGGGCATATAACAGCCCGCCCTTGGGCGCGAACGCCATAACGGCAAGCGCATTGGCCATAGCTTTGGCCGTAAGCGTAGTGCCCTCTAGCGGGTCTAGGGCAATATCAATGGCGGGGCCTTTGCCCGTGCCAACCTCTTCGCCAATATAAAGCATGGGCGCTTCGTCGCGCTCCCCTTCGCCGATAACAATGCGGCCCGCAATATTCATGGCGTTAAGCGCCGTGCGCATGGCGTCAACGGCGGCTTGGTCAGCAGCTTTTTCGTCGCCGCGCCCAACCATAGCATAGGCGGCAATAGCGGCCTTTTCCGTTACAAGGGCGGCCTCTAGCGCGAGGGCTGAATTAAATTGTGCAATGGTCATTACTTTTCCCTTCAATGACAAATGATTACACCCAGATTGCTAGCCTTATTTATGAGTAATTACTAGCGGTGATTACCCGATTGAGGCTAAGATGTTACAACTGCCTTGAAAAAAATATTTTTTTCTATTTTAGGCCACACTCGTAAACTTATTATCGTATTTAAGGCTATTGCTATGTATAAAAAGCTCATTACAATTTTTTGCCTCATCGCTTTGATAACTGCAATCATTATCGTGCTGCGGCCCCGCGTTTCCCCCTCCGGCCAAAGCTTTGCGAAAGTTTTGAAACATAGCGATTCTCTACCCACTGAGGCCGTGCGGGATATCAAGGACATATTCGCCGCCCCTGATACGGTAATGGAAGTGGTCATAGCCCTACACGATGGCGAAATCATATATGAACATGGTGACACGGCAAAAATTATGAATGGTCATTCAACCCGTAAAGCGATTTTAAGCCTGCTTTATGGAATTGCCGTTGACCAAGGGTTGATTGACTTAGACACAACATTAGCCATGTTAGAGATAGATGAGAACACACCTCTAACGAAGCAAGAAAAAACCGCCACTATCCGCGACCTTCTCATGTCGAGGTCTGGGATTTACCTGCCTGCAGAAGGCGAACATGATGCGCAAATCACTCAGCGTCCAAAACGTGAAAGCCATAAGCCAGGCGAGTATTACTTCCACAACAATTTTGACTACAACGCCTTAGGCAGTATTTTCATGCAGGAAACTGGAAGATCCATTGGCGAATTCATGGAAGAAAACCTCGCTAAACCTTTAGGAATGCAAGATTTTGATGCTGGGAATGTCCACATGGGAGACCCATGGTTTTTGCCGAGCAATGGCTCTAAACATGAAATGTACTACATATATATCAGCCCCCGTGATTTTGCCCGTATTGGCGCTATGGTAGCCAATATGGGCAAGTGGAATGGCAATCAAGTCGTGTCCCATGACTGGATAGCGCAGAGCACATCACCAATAAGTGACTTAACTAAAACTGAAATTTCCTACGGGCGCTATGATGCTTCAGGTTATATTTGGTGGATTGATCAAGACAGTAATACGATATGGACGGACGGGTATGGCGGACACTTTATGCTAATTGATCAAGCACGAAACTTAACCGTAATTGGGCGAAACTTTACGGGAAACTCATTACTTAGCACGGGTTTATGGATGTTAAAAAGGGACAGTCACAACGATGCCTCCCCCTACGATATCATAAAGGTGCATGAAATAATTATTACGCATTTAGAAAAATAAACTACCCAAAGCCTAAAGGGTGATGTTACCGGCTTCAAATTCGGTGAAGAAATGTTTGATATTGCGGGCGGCTTGGCGGATGCGTTGCTCGTTTTCCACAAGACCGAGACGGACATAGCCTTCGCCATTATCGCCAAAGCCAATGCCCGGCGATACGGCGACCGAGGCTTCGCGCATGAGCAGTTTGGAAAACTCTACCGAGCCGAGATGGGCAAATTGCGGCGGGATAGGCGCCCAGATAAACATAGAGGCGTCCGGCGATGGCATATCCCAGCCCGAGCGCGCAAAGCTGTCTATCATCACGTCACGGCGGGAGCGGTACACGGCGCGGG
>JAZGFA010000164.1:0-4057 GCA_036478975.1 Robiginitomaculum sp.
ATGCGACCGCTCTGCCCTGCGCCCCTTTATCGGGCTTGGCTCGCGCGCGCTTATTACGCTCAGCTATGAGGCCAGCAATATTGTCCTATCCGAACGGCGCTTAGATGCGGTGCAAAAGCACTTCCTAGAGCTTTACGCCGAAGACATCGCCCAGAAAAGCCTGCCCTATCCAGGCGTGATAGACACCCTAACCCTGCTAAAACGCGGCGGGGCGTCATTGTCAGTCTGTACTAATAAGCCGGGCTATCTAGCGCGCCCGCTTATGGATGCGCTGGATATGACCCATTTCTTTGACCGGATTATCGGCAGTGATGACACGGCGCAAAAAAAGCCCGCAGCCGGGCATATCTTTCACGCGGTTGGTCATAGGGGCACGCGGCCTATCATCATGGTCGGGGACAGCGCGCCGGACGTAAATGCAGCAAAGGCGGCCAAGGCCGCCTCTGTCATTGTGTCTTATGGGTATAGTCCTGCGCCGGTAGAAACGCTCGGCGCTGATATCATCTTGCGAAACTTTCGCGAAATTCCCTCAGCGATCAAAACCCTTGCCGGCAGGATAAGCGCCTAAACCCAAAGCGCTCACCTATGAGCTAGGCAAAGTTTTCTGAATTAGACGTCGGAACGCCATTTATCATATTAGAGCGAACATCGGTGCGCGCACTACGCATGGAGGCAAGAAAGCCGCCCTGCACAAGGTTCACCGTAACCGCATGGCCACGTTCAGCCCAGTAAGCTTCAATTTTTTCTTTAATCCGGACAGCGCCGTCTTTTGTACAATAATCACCAGTCATAATGACCTCCTTAGTAAATTAGGCGGCCCCGTCCCTTGAGCCCGCAGGATTGTCCTGCACACCCTATTTGGATAAACATTGTGATTATTTCAAGGCAAATTATAAGTTTTTCGTATTATTTATTTGTAATATTTGAAAAACATAACTTTCAGCTTACGTTCAGAAACCCCATGTTATAGTGAAAATACTCCCAAATAGCCATTGCTTAACCATTGTTATGAAGTTTTGTTCATAATTCGTGCTTAAAGCGCTCCAAAGGCAGTGGACATATTATAGGCCAACCCTATAATATAGAAAACGGGAGAGAGAGCCATGAACCCAATAGCCTTGCAAATCAAACTGGCGCGCAAAGCGCTCGGCATATCGCAAAGCGCTCTGGCCCTTATGACAGGAGTGAGCCAGCCCACCGTGGCCAATTGGGAAAGCGGCTCTCACGCTCCGCGCCACGCCGCCCTAGAGAAAATAGAGCATGCCCTTGGCGGCTCCCCTGCATGGCAAGACGTTCCGGCGCTTAAAATCCATCCGGTCCCCTTGCTGGGCTGGCCAGAAAACACCGATGCCCTCGATAGGGCGCAGGCGCTGCGCTATATCAATGTGGAAATCGCCGCCCGCAGGCCTCTGGCCCTCAGCCTTGAAAACGGCGCTAGCCTTATCCTCGATAGGGCGCAAAATAGCCTTGATGGTAGCGGCACATATTTAGTTGATAGCGACGGCGCGCCGATATTGCTACGCTATGATGATAATGATGCGCGGCTTAGCGCGTCAAAATTGATGCCTGATGCGCAAACAGCCAATAAGGCCCCAATCATCTTAGCAAAGGCTCTCTTATTAATAGAACCTCTATAGATTAAGCCCGCGCCTTAGTCGCAATCGCCACGGCCTCTTGGGCCAGCTTAGTAATCACGTCAAAATCGCCGCGCGCAATCGCGTCGCTCGGCGTCAGCCAAGAGCCGCCGCACGCCAACACGGCTGGGTTAGCCAAATAGTCCGGCAAATTAGCCGCGTTCACGCCGCCGGTCGGCATAAAGCGCACATCGCGAAACACCGATGAGAGCGCCTTTATCATTTTCGGCCCGCCGGACAGGGCGGCCGGAAAAAACTTCACCGTGCGCAATCCGTAATTATAGGCCTGCTGCAACTCTGTCGCCGTAGCAATGCCCGCCAGCAGGGGCACGTCATGCTCCTGCGCCATACGTACAACCCCTTGGGTTAGACCGGGGGACACAATAAATTGCGCTCCGCGCCGCACGACCTCCGCCGCTTGATTAGCCGTAAGCACGGTTCCCGCGCCGGTTATCGCGTCCGGCACTTGGTCACAAATCGCCTCAAGACAATCAAGCGCCGCGTCCGTGCGCAAAACTACCTCAATCACCGACAGCCCGCCGGCCACAAGCGCATGGCTAATCTTAACCGCCGTCGCCGGATCGTCAGATTGCACAAGCGGCACAACCGGCACGGCGGTCAGGGTTTGATTAAGCAAAGTAGTCATGGGCTAGCTCCAATATAAGGCGCGAATAAAGGGCCGAGATATAAGCAGCAGCGTGTTTGTGTCAAGAATTCCATTGCAACTTTATCAGTTGCTTTTAATAATTCGCCCCGATTGTAAGCCAAGTTTTTTGGGTATCCGTGGAAAAACTATCCGCATTGTAATCGGCAAATTTTAGCGCGCCGTAATAGTTTTTACCAAACTTTTTAGAAACCTGCAAATCAACCTCACTGCCATAATCAGCGCCGCCAATATCAGCAGAGAAATCATGATAGACCGCGTCAAGCTTGACGCCGGATAACACGCCATCCATTTTGATTTTATAAGAGACGGAGCCGTATATATTCTGCAAGCCGCCGGCGGGCGTGCCCAAAAACTTATCCGCCCAGCCATTGAATTTATGCAGGGTGGCGAGCGGGGTTTGGAATGCTACCGCGCCCCCGTCAGAACCTAAAACTTCATAACCAAGTTTTCCGGTTAGGCCATTCGCGCTAAGCCCCGCCGCTAGGTGGCTATAATTTGCGCTAAAGCTTAGCGGGCTTTCACCGTGCTCGCTTTGGGCGGCAAATTCCGCCTCATAGAGCGCGGTGAGGTCGGCTGACATTTTATGTTTACCGTCAAAACGCAGGCCATAGGTTTGCGTCGATAGACCATAAAGCGCGCTATCATTAAGATCGATAAGTAAGGCATAACCCGTTAGATTGCCAAGCTCTAAGCCGCTATATTTGCCGTTCAGGACAAAGCTGTCCGTGTCCAAATCACCAAAGGCATGTTCGTCGCCAAAGATGCGATTGACGTTCCACACATAGCCCGCAGTAACGGTGAAATCCTTGCTCGGCTTGGTTATCACCGCCGCCATGTCATAGCTCTGGTCATTTTGACGCCAGCCCACGGTTCCGATAAAGCGCTGATTATCCATGTTGAGCGCCTTACGCCCGATAAGCGCAGTCGTGTTTTCAATGCCCGTATAGGCGATATAGGCTTGGTTTACGGCGGCCATGGCTGGGTCTGCGACAACCGGGCGATTAGTCACTCCGTTTATTGTGCTGTTATATTCATCATTGCCAATAAGGCCGACCGCATCAAATTCCAGCACGCCGGAAAAGCCTTTAAACAAGCCGGTTTCATATTTCAGTTTTGTCCGCAAGGTCGACGCCAAAGCATCATTAGACATATTGGCTTGGTCAACGGTTTCAATGCGGTAGCGAAAATTGACGCTCGCCTTGCCATTGGTAAGGGCATCCGTAAAGCTTGCCGCTTCATCGGCAAAAGCAGGAGCTGAAACAGCAAGAATAGTAGTAGTGGCTATGAGAAAAGCACGCATGATTTTTTCCTATCAAGTTTAAATTCTTGATAAAACTAGGAGTATGGCGCGCAGGTAAAATGACCTAAGTCAAAATCGCATGGACAGAGTGACGCATCAAAACTTTCCAATAAAAAAGCTCCCTCAAAGAGGAAGCTTTCTCCACATATGCCCCGATTATTATCCGCGTTTGCGAACAATTTGGTAGCCGCTGCGTAGTAAATATTTAAACGGTGCACTGAACACATGCACAAGACGTGTGAACGGAAATATTAAGAAAATCGTCAGACCTAAAACAATGTGCAGTTTGAAGATAAGCGGTTCATGGGCAATGTATTGCGCCGCCCCGCCCCTAAAGGTCACGATATGTTGCGCCCATTCCGCGAGCGCTATCATCGACGATCCATCAAGATGTTTGGCGGATTCTGGAATAGTCAAAAGCCCAAGGATAAGCTGCACAAATAGGATAAGCAAAAT
>JAZGFA010000165.1:0-14672 GCA_036478975.1 Robiginitomaculum sp.
CCTATGTTTAATGCGCGGCTAGAAACGGCGGCGGATAAACCGTCCTTTCGCACGCCTTGGCGTCGCCGCCGCGCGCTTATCCCGTTTACCGGTTGGTATGAATGGGAAGGGGTGGAGCGGCCAAAGCAGCCCTATTACATCCGCGAGAAAGACAGCCCGATAAGCGCCTTTGCCGGCCTGTGGGATCAATATCATGTGGACGAAGGCATAACGCTATTATCGGCGACAATATTGACCACCGCCGTAATCGGCCCAATGAAACATGTGCATCATCGCATGCCTGTGCGCCTCCCTCAAAGCGAATGGCAAAACTGGCTAGAGCCTGACGCGCGGCCAGAGAAAACTATCACCCACATGCTAGCCAGTGAGGATTTGATATTTGAGCGGGTTTCGACGGCGGTGAATTCGGGCCGCGCTGGCGGGGCGGAGCTAATAATTCCCCTAGGGGATGAATAGGGGCGGAGTATAATCAGCCATGGCCGCGCCGCGTTCCCCAATCGGGCGGTCATCGCCGCGCGTAGTGTCGGCGCTGGTATGGCGCTCTAGCTCGGCGTTTATTTCCGCGCCGATGATAACCACTAAGGCGGTGAGCCAAAACCACACGAGCAGGATAATCGCCGCCGAGAGCCCGCCGTAAGTTTTGTTATAGGTGTTAAACTCAGACACGAAATGCGAAAATCCCGTTGAGACGAGCATCCAAGAAATAGTGGCAAATAACACGCCGGGAAATATCCAGCGAAACTTTGCCGGCCTGCGGCTTGGGCCGATGCGGTACAGCGTGGTGGTGGATATGGCAAACAGCATAACCAGTAAAAGCCACGGCATATAGCGCGCAAGCGCGCGGCCTATGCCCTCTAAGTGAACAAAATTAAGCAGGGCTGGCACGCCAATAATCACGCCGAGAGAGGCCCACATGAAAAATGTGACGCTAATGGTCAGGGCGGTGGTCAGCAAATAGAACAGCGCCACATTACGCTTTTCATCCTCGCCATATGCAATGTTCATCGCCCGCATCATAGCGCGTATGCCAGAGCCAGCAGAGAGCAGGGCGATAGTCAGGCCAATAATAATGCCCCAGCCAAGACCTCGGCTTGGCGCGTTGACAACGGCTGTGACCTGCGCGTCAAGAATGGCCCAAGCGGGGGGCGGCAGAAGCGATGATATGGAGCCAAGCTGGGTTTCCACCACGGCGGGGTCAGCAAATATTCCGTAAATAGACAGGCATGCCGTAATCAGCGGAAAGATGGCGAGCATGGTAAAAAACGCCACGCCGGCGGCGATGATAGCCACATTATCGCGTCCGGTTTCACGCCAGACATTTTTGCCAATATCGCGCCAATCGCGCGCGCTAAATTTTAACGGCGAGGTAACGCAACACGGGTTTGATTTTGCGCGGCTAGCCATTTTTTGGCGCTGGCTGCGGGCGAGAAAATACCGGCACGGCGTCCGTGCTATTATCGCCGTCATAGCGATAGCCTTCGGACTCAAAGCCAAAAATATCATCCGGCGCATCAATGCGGCCCTCGATTATCCAGCGCGCCATAAGCCCGCGCGCCCGCTTGGCATAAAAACTGAGCACGCGCGCCTTGCCGTCTTTAACCTCAACAAACCGCGGGGAAATCACCGGAGCGGTCAGCGCTTTTTTATCCACGGCTTTGAAATATTCATTGGAAGCCAGATTGATAACGCTGTGGTGCTTATGGCCTTTGAGCGTTGCATTTAGCCGCAGGGAAATCTGATTGCCCCAAAAATCATAAAGCGATTTCCCTTTGGGGTTAGCTAGTTTTATGCCCATTTCTAAGCGGTATGGCTGGAGGGCGTCTAGCGGGCGAAGCACGCCGTAAAGCCCCGATAAAATGCGTAAATTATCTTGCGCGAATTCCAGCGCATTTTTGTCAAGGCTGCGCGCATCAAGCCCGCCGTAAACGTCACCGTTAAAGGTCAGCGCGGCCGGGCCGGCGCTATTGCTTTGGCCCTTTAGGGTGAAGGTTTTAAACCGCTGGGCATTAAGCTCGGCCAGATTATCGCTAATATGCATCAAATCTTTTAAATCCTGCGCGCTCAACCCCTTGGCGATTTTAGCAAGCTGGGCTGTTTGCGATTGCATGGCGGGCGCGGTGACCTCTATCGCCATATTGACGGGCGAGAGGTCAAGGTTTTTTGCGGGTGATAAGAGTGTAAGCATAGGGCTTTATGGCGCGCATCGCGCCAGCGTTCAAGGCGTAAACATTAAATCAAAACCCGCGGGTTCATAATGTTATCCGGATCAAGCGCCATTTTCACCGCGCGCAAAAGCTCCAGCTTCACCGGATCCGCGCGTTCGTGTAAATCGGCGCGCTTCATAATGCCAATGCCATGCTCCGCCGATATGGAGCCGCCGAGCGCGTCGACAACGTCATGGACGGCGGCTTGGAATATATCCCATTGCTTTAAAAAATTTTCGCGGTCTGCCCCAATGGGCGCGGTGACATTAAAGTGAATATTGCCATCTCCCATATGGCCAAAAGTAAAGGGTCGGCAATGGGGATTAATGGCGAGTACGGCGCTTTGGGCGCGGTCAATAAATTGTGCCACCTTGCTGACCGGCACGCTAATATCGTGTTTTATCGATGCGCCAAGGGTTTTTTGCGCCGCCGACATATGCTCGCGCAGGGCTAGCAGCCGCGCCGCTTGGCTGTCATTTTGCGCGATAACCGCATCGGTGATGAGTCCGTCTTCTAGCGCGCTGGCGAGCAGTTTTTCTACGGCGTTCGCCCCGTCCTCATCGCCGAAATACTCCCAATCAATTAAGCCGTACCACGGGCTAGGGTTGTCGAAAGGGTCCGTATGGCCCGCCATGTTCTGGGTCACCGCTTCAATGCCGATGCGCGGCATTAGCTCAAACATGGTGAGCGCAGGGCTGTGGCAACGCCCAAGCAAAGTTAGGGCGTTTTGCGGCGTGTTAAGGGCGACCATGGCGCGGAGAGTGCGTGAGGGCTTTGGAAATAGCTTAAGGCTCACCGCGGTGATAATGCCGAGCGTGCCTTCACTGCCCATAAAAAGCCGCGAGAGGTCATAGCCGGTATTGTCTTTTTTCAGCGCGGTAATCCCGTTAAATACTTTCCCGTCTGGGAGTACCGCTTTAACCCCGACGGCGAGATTTTTGGCGCTGCCATATTTAATCACATGCACGCCGCCGGCATTGGTCGCCAGATTTCCGCCAATGGTGCAGCTGCCCTCAGAGGCGAGGCTTAAGGGGAATTTACGCCCCGCCTTTTGCGCCGCCATTTGCGCTTCGAGCAGGGTGACCCCCGCCCCGACCACCATGATATTATCGGCGGCGTTTACGCTATGAATTGTATTGAGCCGCTTGGCGCAGAGCAATATTTCGCCGCGCGGAGTATTGCCGCCGACAAGCCCCGTATTGCCGCCTTGGGGCATAATCGGGATTTTATATGCGGCGCAAATTTTTACGCATAGGGACACTTCCTGCGTATTTTCTGGCAGCAATAATATCGGCGTATGACCATTATATTTATCACGCCATTCCAAAAGATGCGGCCCTATCACCGCGCCGTCTTCGCTCCAGCTTTTAGCGGGCAGGACGGATTTTAACTTTGCAAGGCAAGCTGTCATATCTGATGGGTTAGGCATCGGCGCTCCAGTCAATATTAAAGGCTGCGAAATTTTTAGCGCCCAAAGCGCCCGCCCGCAATATCCGCGCGCGATTGCCGCCCTGTATCGCAATAATCGTAGAGGGCTTTGCGCGCGGATTTATCGCCTCATCATCTTCTAATATTGCATCGACTGCGCCAAGGGCGGCCTTCGCGGCTGTAGCGGTTAGGCTATCGGGCGCGCCTGCGCGGTTGGCGCTAGTCAGGGCGAGGGGGGCGGTCAGGCTTTTGGCCCAGTCAATATCGGGGCAGCGCAGGGCTATAGTCGCCCCGTTATAGAGCCGTTTATCGAGGGCGCGCGGATTGACGGCTGGGACGACAAGGGTTAGCGGGCCGGGCCAAAACGCCTCGGCAAGCTGCCCTGCGAGCGGGCTAAACGTCCCGTAGAGCCTTGCCATGGGCAGGCCGGCTACGCAGAGCGCGAGCGGTTTATCGCCCCCGCGGCCCTTAAGGACGTAGAGCCGGCTAATGGCGGCGGGCTTATCGGCGCGCGCACACAGGCCGTAGACGGTTTCCGTTGGCGCAATGGCTACGCCCCCGCCTGCTAAAACCTGCATCAATGACGCAATCTTCATCAAATAACCCTTTAAAATATGCCTAGGCTTATATACGAGTGCTATAAGCAAGATGTCCACAGTAAGCCTTCGTAATTCACGGGGCAATCGGTGACAATTAAAGGTAAAACGGTAATGGAAAAAAGCACGCTCAAGTCTGAAATTCGCTTTTACGCGATTTTCCTCGCCTGCTTTATGGCATTTTGGACATTTGGCTATGGGCATTACCGTATTCCGTCCGAAAGCATGCAGCCGACCCTAGAGGTTGGCGATAGGCTTTACGTGTCTAAATTTTCCTATGGCTATAGCCGCCATGATATTCCCTTTGGCTATAGAATGAAGTTTCTTGGCGACGGGGTTTTTAACCCGTCCCTGCCAGAACGCGGCGACGTGGTGGTGTTTCGCAATCCCAAAAGCAATATGGTATTAATCAAGCGCTGCATTGGCCTACCCGGTGACAGCATTGAATATCGCCAAGGGCGCCTATTTGTAAATGGCGAGATGATTGCGCGCGCCCCCGAGGATGAATTTCTCTACCGCGAACATAGCGGACGTAAGGAGCCACAAGGCCGCGTCGTCAAAGTCACCCAATATGCAGAACAGCTTCCCGGCGAAGATATCCCGCATATGATATATGAGCGCACGGACGGTGAATATAATGACCAGCGCGGCCCGTTCTCCGTGCCAGAGGGGCATTTGTTTTTCGCCGGCGATAACCGCGATAATTCTACCGATAGCCGTGCCCCGCGCGGCCCCGGCTACGTTCCACTTGACCATGTGATTGGCCGCGCCGAGCGTATGGTGTTATCGTTTAAACGGTGCGAAGATGAAGAAGGCCTGCGCTGCCCCGGCAAGCGCTGGCTAATTAAATTATAGGAGCCATCATGGACAATACTGAAATATCGTCTTTGAGTTTTGAATCGGCCCTAGCCGAGCTTGAAACCATTGTTACCCGCCTAGAGCGCGGCGACGCAAAATTAGAAGAGTCTATTGCGATTTACGAGCGCGGCGCAGCGCTTAAGGCCCATTGCGATGCCAAGCTTAAGGCGGCCAAGCTTAAGGTCGATAAAATCGTGCTGGGCCCGAACGGCCAGCTTGAATCCGAGCCGCTTGACCGCGCCTAACCGATAACGCCCCGATAACACAATGAGCGATTTTCTCTCCCATATAAAATCCGTAGCCCGCGAGTTTGAAACCCATCTCGACGCCGCCCTGCCAAAACCGCAGGGCGCTACGGCGCGGGTGGCTGAGGCTATGCGCTATAGTGCGCTCGGCGGCGGGAAGCGTTTGCGCCCGTTTTTTGTGGTGGAGACCGCGCGCCTGTTTGGACATGAAGATGAGGGGGTGTGGCTAGCCGCGAGCGCGCTGGAATGTGTGCATGTTTATTCGCTTATTCATGATGACCTGCCCTGTATGGATGATGATGATATGCGGCGCGGTAAAGCTACCGTTCACCGCGCCTTTGACGAGGCGACGGCGGTGCTGGCCGGGGATGGACTTTTAACCCTCGCCTTTGAACTGCTGACGCGCGAGGCCGTACACGCGGACGCGAATGTGCGGCTTAATCTGATTGCAAAACTGGCGATGGCGAGCGGGCATGCGGGCATGATTGGCGGGCAGATGATTGATTTAACCATGGGACTGGGAGGGGGGACGCGTGAAGTGAGCGAGGCGGTTATCACCCAATTGCAAGATTTAAAGACCGGAGCGCTTATCCATTACGCGGTCATGGCGGGGGCCATGCTTGGCGGGGCGAATGCCCACGAAAAAGCCCATCTTTCGGCCTATGCGCGACATATTGGCCTTATATTTCAAATTACCGATGATTTGCTAGACGTGACCGGCAGCGCCGATATTATGGGCAAGGCTGCCGGTAAGGATGAACAGCGCGGCAAGGCTACATTTGTGTCCATTCTGGGCATTGACGGCGCTAGGCGGAAAGCGCAAACCCTAGCCAATGAAGCCCATGGGCATTTGGATGGCTTTGGACAAAAAGCCGATGCCCTTCGCAGCGCGATTGATTTCGTGCTAAAGAGAGATAATTAGAGCGCATAGCCTTTCGCGCTTGCTAGGAAAGAGTAGATATGAGCGAGCTATCGCCCTCTAAAACGCCTTTACTAGATAAGGCCGCCGACCCGTCAGCTCTTCGCGGCTTTGATAAGGATGAGCTAAAGCAGCTCGCAGATGAGCTGCGCGGTGAGGTCATTGACGCGGTTTCCGTCACGGGCGGGCATTTGGGCGCGGGGCTTGGCGTGGTCGAGCTAACCGTGGCTATCCATCATACATTTAATACGCCCGATGATATTTTGATCTGGGATGTCAGCCATCAATGCTACCCCCATAAAGTGCTTACGGGTCGCCGTGACCGCATGCACACTCTGCGCCAAGGCGGCGGGCTATCCGGCTTTACCAAGCGCACGGAAAGCGCATATGACCCGTTCGGCGCGGCCCATTCCTCCACCTCGATTTCGGCGGGATTAGGCTTTGCCACTTCGCGCGATCTGCAGGGCAAGGAAAACCATGTCGTCGCGGTTATAGGCGACGGCGCGATGAGCGCGGGCATGGCCTATGAGGCGATGAATAATGCCGGCGGCATGAATAGCCGGATGATTGTTATTTTAAACGATAATGATATGTCGATTGCCCCGCCTGTCGGCGCTATGTCCGCCTATTTGGCCAAGGTTGTGTCCTCGCGCAGCTACCGAAAAGTGCGGCGCGGCGCCAAGCGGGCGGTTAAGTCCATGCCAAATTCCATCTATGAGACGGCGCGCAAAACCGAAGAATATGCGCGCGGCATGGTCACGGGCGGCACGTGGTTTGAAGAGTTAGGCTTTTACTATGTCGGCCCGATTGACGGCCATGACCTTGACCATCTTTTGCCGGTTTTGAAAAACTGCAAAGAGATGAAAGACGGCCCTGTCCTCATTCATGTGGTGACGCAAAAAGGAAAAGGCTACGCCCCCGCCGAGGCTAGCGCCGATAAATATCACGGCGTATCCAAATTTAACGTGGTGACCGGAGAGCAGTCTAAATCCAAACCCAAAGCGCCAAGCTATACGAAAGTGTTTGGCGATAGACTGATTGCTGAGGGTAAAAAGGACGATAAAATTGTTGCGGTCACCGCCGCCATGCCGGGCGGAACCGGCGTTAAGCCGTTCTGGGATGCTTTCCCCGATAGGTGCTGGGACGTTGGCATAGCCGAGCAGCACGCGGTGACATTCGCCGCCGCCATGGCCGCCGATGGCATGAAGCCCTTTTGCGCTATTTACTCGACATTTTTGCAACGCGGCTATGACCAGGTCGTCCATGACGTGGCCATACAAAATCTGCCCGTGCGCTTTGCCATTGACCGCGCCGGCCTTGTTGGCGCGGACGGGCCGACCCATGCGGGCGCTTTTGATATTGGCTATCTTGGCGCTCTGCCGGGCTTTGTCTGTATGGCCGCATCCGATGAGGCGGAGCTTGCCGCCATGGTTGCCACCGCCGCCGCCCATGATAGCGGGCCGATAGCGTTTCGTTATCCGCGCGGCGAAGGCACGGGCATTGCTATTCCCAAAACTGTCAAGCCGCTGGAAATTGGCAAGGGCCGGATTGTGCGCGAAGGCACGTCGATTGCGATACTGTCCTACGGCACGCGCCTTGCACAATGTATGCGCGCCGCCGATCAATTAGAAAGCCTTGGCTTGTCGGCCACCGTCGCCGATGCCCGCTTTGCTAAGCCGCTCGATAAGGATTTGGTGCGCCGGCTCGCCGATGAGCATGAAGTGCTTGTCACCATTGAAGAAGGCGCGGCGGGCGGCTTTGGCGCTTTTGTTATGCAAGAACTGGCTAATTCTGGCCGCTTTGATAACGGTCTTAAATTTCGCATGATGGCCTTGCCCGATATTTTTATTGACCAAGACACGCCGGAAAAAATGTACGCCCAAGCCGGCCTTGACGCGGACGCAATCGTCAAACAAGTCTTCGCCGCCCTTGGCCGCGATATGGCCATTGGCGCTTTTTCCGCATAATGTCCATGCGCGCCGACGTAGCGCTGGTTAAGCGCGGCCTATGCGAGAGCCGCACTCGCGCCCGCGCCGCCATTGAAGGGGGCACGGTTTTCGCGGATGGAAAACTGGTTAAAAAACCTTCTGAAAAAATTAGTGATGATGTGGAGCTTACCGCCAAAGCGCTTCACCCTTGGGTCGGGCGCGGCGGGGTTAAACTTGCCGCCGCTCTAAAGAGCTTTGCGGTTAACCCAAATGGGCTGACCTGCCTTGATATTGGCGCGTCCACGGGGGGCTTTACCGATGTCTTGCTAACGGGCGGCGCGCGCCATGTGTTCGCCGTTGATATTGGCACGGCGCAATTGCACGATAAAATTAGGGGCGATAGCCGCGTCACCGTGATGGAGCAAACCGATGCGCGGCTTTTAAAGCCGAGTGACTTTAACGCGCCCATTGACCTTATCGTCTGTGACGCGAGTTTTATTTCCGCGACTAAGGTTCTCGGCATGCCGATGGAACTGGCTAGCCCAAAGGCGCAAATGGTAGTTTTAGTAAAGCCGCAATTTGAAGTCGGAAAAGGCGGCCTTGGCAAAGGCGGCATTGTCCGCGATCCGGAAGTGGCCCGCGACGCCCTATCTATCGTTGCAAGCTGGGTCGCTGCCCAAGGCTGGCGCGTCATCGCCGATTGCAATTCACCGATTAAAGGCCGCTCTGGCAATATTGAATTTCTACTCCATGCGAGGAAAAATTAATGAAATATTTTTCAAAACTTTTTTTCATCGCCCTTACGGCGTGCCTGTTTTCAAACCCGCTTTCCGCTTGCGATTTTGATGATAGTGACGGGCTTGATGTCGGGCTTGTTCTGAGCGGGGGCGGCGCGAAAGCCTCTATCCAAGTGGGCATTATGCAAGTGTTAGAGGAGCTTGAAATCCCTATCCATTGCGTAACCGGCACGAGCATGGGCTCCGTGGTCGGGGCCTTTTACGCGAGTGGCTATAAGCCCGATGAGATAGCGAATATATTGACGGATAATGATTGGGGCGCTTTGTTTGCAGGGGAGACGGCGCGGCGCGATAAATCCTTTATCGAAAAAGAGCGCGAAAGCACCTATTTTTCGGGCAATGTCGCCAGTATAGGCTCCGGCGGGGTGAAGCTTCCGGGCGGCATATCATCAATGCAGGGGCTTAAATCTTTTTACCGAGACATATTATCTGACGTGCCAATGGAGAAAGATTTTAATCAACTTTCCATACCGTATCGCGCCATAGCGGCGGATTTAGAAACCGGCGAAACCAAAGCCTTTGCGCGCGGAGATTTGGTCGAGTCTATCTTGGCGAGCATGGCTATTCCCGGCCTATTTGCACCGCGCGAAATTGACGGGCGCTTTTATATTGACGGCGGCATTAGCGATATTCTACCCGTGCAAGCGGCGCGCGATATGGGCGCAGATATCATTATCGCGATTAATGTGTCGAGCTTGCCCGCAAAGCCTACGGCGCAAATGTCCGGACCGGCGGCGGCGCAGCAGCTAACCACGATAATGGTTTACCGTAGCCTTCAGCGTAATCTAGCCCAGCTTAAGCCGGGGGATTTGTTGATTAACCCAGATAAGGCGGGCATTGCCACGGCTGGGTATAACCACTCGGCGGACGGGCTTAAAATTGGCCGCGCGGCGGGGGCGGACTTGCGGCAAGAATTTTTGGCGATTAAGGCCAAGGCCGCGCCATCGCGCAGAGAAACGCGGCGAACTAGCGGAGATAATGCGGATGGGTTTCGCATTGAAAATAACTCGGTTATTACCGATGAGTTGATTGAAAAACGCTTCCAATATGCGCGCCATGATAGGGAGGACCTCGCGGGGCAAAACCGCCGTTTGCGTAACCTCGCTTCGTTTGGCGGCTTTGGCGAGGTTGACCTTGGCCATGTAAATGGCGACGCGGTTTTGACGGTTCATAAGAATAATCTTGGCCGTAATCTTGTGCAAGTCGGGATAAATGCCGCGAGTGATTTTAACGGGGAGACGAGCTATTCTCTGCTGGGTCGCCTTGTGCGTCGCCCGCTGGGTAGCCATGGTGGAGATATAAGCCTGTCCGCTGAATTTGGCAGCGCTATGGGGCTTAACGCCGCGCTTTATCAGCCCCTCGGCGGGGATCGCCGCTTTTTCGTTCAACCGGAAGTCTTTATGCGGTGGGAGAGAAAAAACTTTGTCATTTCCGATGCCCATTTGGGAGATTTTTGGGTGCGGAGCCAAGGGGCGAATCTGCGTTTGGGCCGAGAAATTTCCCAGTGGGGACTCATCGCCTTAGAGGCTAATATTAGTAAAAGTGAAGTCAAAGAAATTGTCTCGATTTTTGAAAACTTTGACGATAACACGTCTGAGCAAGGGGGAATGGGTGTGTTTTTTGCCATTGATACGCTTAACCGAACCGACTGGCCAACGGCGGGTTTGCGCCTTCATAGCCGCGCAAAACGAAATTATAGCCTTTCAGAAGGCAATGAAAGCTCCGATGAATTTACGGCCTCGGCCCTGGGCGGGTTTAGCTATAAGGATTTTGGCATTGTTGTGAATGGCCGTTTCGCTAATTCGCACACGGGTGACACTGAAATTGGTTTGGGAAGTTTTCGGCTTGGGGGCTTTCGCCGGCTCGCCGCATTTTCCGATAATTCCCTGCCCTTGGATAGCTATGAATATGGCTCGGTTGAAGTTTTCCGGCGCCTATCGGAAGCGGGCAAGCTATTTGACCTACCGCTTTATATTGGGGGCATTGCTGAATATGGCCATGGCTCCTTAGCCTTTTTCACGGAGGACGGGGATATAGACGCGACTTCTGGCACGCTGTATTTGGGGGCTGATACCCCGCTTGGCCCGGTATTTTTGGGCGGCGCTTACGGTAATAGCGAATCGGGAAAACTGTTTTTTAAATTCGGACGCACGTTTTAAGCCGTAAAAAAACCGCCTCTCCATTTTGGAGGGCGGTTTTTTAAATTATTAGTGACGGCTAGAGCAATAATTATGGCCGTGATAATGGCCGTGCCCATGACTGCGCCGGCTTCTATAATGGGAGCGGCGCGGCCGATAATATGAACTGCCATATCCGCCATAACCGGAGCCAATGTTAATGCTTACGCGCGGGCGTGAATAACCGTAATTACTATAACCATAATTTGGCTGGGTATAGACCGTGCGATATTGCGGCTGTTGGTACTGGCCGCCATTATAATAGCCGCCATTATTGGAATAACCGGAGTTAGAATAGCCGGAGTTGGAATGGCCGGTATTGCCGTAATAACCCTGATTGCCGTAGCCTTGATTGCCATAACTGCCATTATTATAGCCCGTATTATTGGGGCGATATTGGCCGCCATTATAATAAGAACCGCTATTGCCGCCCGCCATTTGCGAGCCGATAAACGCGCCGGCCACTGCGCCAATGGCCGTGCCTTCGTCCTGCACACCCGTGCCAGCGAGATTGGAGCCTAAAACGCCGCCCAGTATTGCGCCAACGACTGCGCCTGCGGTTTCGTTATTGCTGTTTTGATGGCTATGACTGTAACCATTATCATGCGCGCTAGCGGTAAGCGGCATTGCAAAGCTTGCTACGCCGATTGCGGCGATTGTAAAAACTGTTTTCATCTTGGGGTCCCATCTGTTTTTTGATGGGTTTAAAATGGCATTTTTAAGCCCGAGGGGCAAATGCTGGACTCAGTTGACCATGCGCGCATAAAAAAGCCCGGCGTTCGGAGGAGCGCCGGGCTAATCATTTAAGGCTTATAAAGCTTAGTGGCAGTGACAATCAGAGCCTTTATTGGCCGAGCTTGATGTGTAGTTATCAGGATATGTTGTTTTGCCCGCAAGCGTAGAAGAGCCGTAAGACGTGCTGCCATATGTGGTGGCAGGCGCGCTATAGCTTGATCCCGTATAGCTAGTCACAGAAGACGATAGGCATGTGCCGTCGCTTTGCGCGCTCGTGCCAGCAGGACACGGGGCCGGGGCCGCGCTTACGGATGGCACGCTATAGGAAGATGTGCTGTCATATGAAGACGTAGAGCCATACGATGTTGAGCTGCTATAGCTAGACGTGGTCGGCGCAGATGTCACATAGGACGTGCTGGCGTAAGACGTCGTGGATGGCAGCGTGTAGGAAGAGCTGCTGTGATGGCTGCTATGTCCATTATGACTATGACCACTATCACTATGGTGACCGCGATGGCTTGGGGCGCTATAAGTTGGCGCGCTATAGCTTGTGACAGCACTTTGCAAACAAGAACCATCGGACTGCGTGCTTGTGCCGGCTGGACACGGGGCCGTAACCGCAGGCGCGTCATAGCTGACCGTAGGCGCGGAAACCGTAATAGTGGTTGGCGCGCTATAGGTCACGGCTGGCGCCGTATAGGCAGGCTGTGAAACATAGGTTGGCGCAACGTAAGTAGGCGCAGGGGCTACGTAAGCCGGAGCGCTGTAAGTTGGAACCGAATAGGACTGGGTGAAAACAGGGCCAGCAACATAACCGGCGCCTTGATACGTTACGGGAGCGTACCCGCCGCCATAACCGGCAGTGCCATATCCAGCATTAGAGCCATAACCATAACCGGCATTTCCATATCCAGCATTTGAGCCGTATCCGCCATTGGTATAACCGTCCGTGCTGCCATAACGGCTAGACTGGCCGCGATTTGCAAGGCCGTAACCCGCTAGGCCGCCAAGGGCCGCGCCGATGTAAGAGCCTTCAGTGCGTGCGCCATTGCCCGCAAGCTGTGAGCCTAAAACGCCACCGAGGGTCGCGCCAATACCGGCACCGTAAAGACCGTTATTATTGCCATTACCATAGCCATTGCCATATTGGCTAAAGCTGCCATTTTGATATTGACTAGACAGGTAATTACCGGCTGCTCCGCCAACGAGGGCGCCAATATAGGAACCTTCCGTGCGCGCGCCATTGCCGGCAAGGTGTGAACCGGCTACGCCGCCAAGAACCGCGCCTACGCCCGTGGCCGTATTAGAGCCATTGCCAAAAAATTGTGCACTTGCCGTGGCGGGCACAAGGGCCGTACCTAAAGCAAATATTGCTGTTGAAATCATTAGTTTTTTCATCGGTTGGCTCCTCGCCCGTTTAGCCCACATCGGGCAGTTGTATACCTCCCCCCATCAATGCAAATGTGAGGCCAGTTTTTAATTTAGCAAATACATGCGGACGATAGCACTCTTTTCCCCTCTTAGGTGAATTTTAACAAAAACAGGCCCGCCTGGTGGGGCGAGCCTGTCAATGCGGGCTATATTTGGGGGAATTTAGCCCGCATTGACGCTAGTGCATGTCGGTGCACACATAGCTTCCGTGGTAGTGTGTCCCGCTTTGAGACGCGCCGCGGCGACGGGCTTTGTTAAGGCCATAAGCGTTACCGCGGCCATTTCCGGGTCTCACAACTTGGCGATAGCCGGTGGTTTGATAGCGCGGATAGCTGTTACCGTAAGACGCTTGCCTGTAGCCACCATCACGGTAAACGGGATAGGTCGCGGCGCCTGTCCTATAGGTGGTGCCAGAGCGCAAAGCTCCGTCGCCGTACACCGCGCCGTAATTTGGCTCGCTATAAACCGGGTGGTTAGAATAGGTCACGCGGTCCTCATAGCGCGGGGCTTGATAGCGGCGGTCTTGGTAACGGTCATTATAACCGCCGCCATTATAATTGCCATTACCATAGGTCTGGCTGCCATAATTGCCCGTGCGGGTGTTTGTGCGGCGGCCATAGGTCTGATTGCCGTAATCCGGGTCGCAATCGACGCTTTTATCGGCAATGCCGGCGCCGGCTAATCCGCCAAGAACGGCGCCAATGGCAGAGCCTTCAGTGCGTGCACCATCCCCAGCAATTTGGGATCCTAATACGCCGCCCAGCACCGCGCCGACTACGCCGGCCGCTAATTTATCTTGCGACTCATCTGATTTACAGGCCGTATGGGCATTGCTTGGAGGATTGTAATAGCCATTGCTCTGCGCCATAGCGCTAGCGGGCATCATGGCGATTGGCAAGGCCAAGGCCGCGGCGGTTAAGGCTGTTTTCTGGGCAGCTTTTTGAATAAATGTAGTCATTGCGGTCTCCTATTTATCAGATGAAGCGTTGGCCTTGCCCCAATGGCTAGGCTTTAAACCTCGTTGATGAAATGGGTATAGGGGACGCCGCCTGAACCTTTTCTGAGGCCAAGGTTTATGTGCGGTTCATAAACAGCGAAACGCAGTTTCGCTGCAATAAGTGGCGTAGAGCGTTTCCCTTGAAACGCTGGTAACAGGGAAGCGTAGCTTCACTGCAATAAGCGCCGTAAGAAATGATTGCGTAGCAATCATTGGCAAGAGCCATTAATAATCCCGCAGGGACGATAGACACAATTCGGTGAACTGGGCGCGGTTTATCTTGCGCCAGCGGTTTTGCCCTATAAAAGGGAAACCCAATCCTTGGAGGGCTTTATGGCCAAGACGTCACCGATTATC
>JAZGFA010000166.1:0-2607 GCA_036478975.1 Robiginitomaculum sp.
GATGATAAGGTGTTAGGCCTGTCAAAATTTGCCCGCATTGCCCATAAACACGCCCATAAACTGACCCTGCAAGAACAGCTTGTTTCCGATATCGCGTCCGACCTTAAAAAAATTCTTGGCACAAAAAACGTCGCGGTTATGGCCAAGGGCGAACATTTGTGCATGACCATGCGCGGCATTAAAACCCCCCACCGCATGATAAGCTCGGCCCTATCGGGTAAGTTCCATCAAGCCGAACAGCGCATGGAATTTTTACGTTTGGTGAATTTAGACTAGTTAATGTTTGGGGGAGCGAAGTGAGCAATAGAGGAAATTTGAGCCGTGAGGGGATAGTAAAGCAGGCACAGGAGTGGCCAAATTTAAAGTTTTTCTCTAAATCTAAAAACGGGCTTTTGTGTTTTATGTTGTCACCCTATTGCTTTCCCCGCTAATTTTACTGCTCGGTGATTATGAATACTCACGCGCCGAAATATTATTCGGTCTTGGTATTTATGCGGTTTTCTTGCCCTTTTTGTTTCTTAACCATCGCTGGGCAATTATTGTGCTGTGTCTGCTCTATTTGTTTGATAAAATAGCTATGATTATACAAAATCCAATAGCGGCTATTTCATCAATTTTATTTGGGGCGCTGGTGGTTTCCTGGTCGTATAAAACGTTTAAAGTGGCGACCGAGCTTAAAAGAATTAATAGCGGAGAGGCTGTTAATCCGGATGTTTTTGACTAGTGCAAAAACCGCGTGAGGAAATTCCCCGCGCGCGGGCGTTGCTCTAGGGCGTAGCGTAGGGTGAAGGTTTGCTCCGATGATTTTTCTGCCGATACGCGCACGCGCACGCTGTCATCTTCGCCCTTTTTAGGCGCGATGCCGGCTTTGCGTTTAAGCAAGGCTATGGCGTAGAGCGGATCTTCAAATATAGAAATATTGGCGATGGAGAAATGCTCTGGCGCGAGATCATGCAAAAATCTATGGATAACGTCAATCTCGGTCTGGGCCGCAGACTCGCGCGCGACCATGCAATCCGGGCTGGCCCATATTGGTTTAAAATCTAATGGTTTTCCCATGTCCCAATTTCCCTCCCACAAGGGTTGTTTAAAAATATGACCTATGAGAGGCCAAGTGAGCGAACGCAAGCAGGCGCGCTAGGCGCGAGAAATGCCTTACGGGGCGCGAAAGACAGTCCATTCCAAATCTCGCGCCCGCTCATCAGTCATGTATGAACATTCGGCCTTAGAATCAATCTAAAAATGAATTATTTTTGATACAATTTATAGTGCGTGTTTACTGGCTGAGGCGCATATTCACCACGTCAAGCACTTCAAGGGCGGCTTGAGGGATAAGGGTCCCCGGCGGGAATATCGCCTTTGCGCCGGCTCGCCTAAGGGTTTCCATATCGCCGGGGGGAATAACCCCGCCCACGACAATCATAATATCGGCGCGGTCACGGCCAATGAGTGCCTTTTGCAGGGCTGGCACAAGGGCAAGGTGGCCCGCCGCCAGTGACGAAGCGGCGATGACGTCAACATCGCTTTCAATACCGAGGGCGGCGGCTTCATCCGGGGTTTGAAAGAGCGGGCCCGTGACGACCTCAAAACCGATAGCCTCAAAACCCGCGGCGACGACTTTTTGCCCCCTATCATGGCCGTCTTGTCCCATTTTTGCGATAAGGATTTTCGGCGCGCGGCCTTCGAGTTCCCTAAAGGCGGCAATGCGCGCTTGCGCCTGTTTTAGGGCCGGGCCGTAAGCGGGATTATCCGCGTCATAGCTTTCGCTATAAACGCCCTTGCCGAGTGTCGGGGTCGCCTTGTAGCGGCCATAGACTTTTACGAGCGCAGAGGAAATTTCGCCGACCGTGGCCAGTTTCCCTGCCGCGTCTACGGCGAGGGCAAGTAGGTTTCCCTCTCCCGTATCAGCGGCGCGGGTGAGGGCGTCTAGCGCCTCCATCACCCCGTCCGTATCGCGCTCTTTGCGTAGCTTTTTAAGCCGTTTAAATTGTCCGTCCCTGACCTTTTTATTATCGACCTTAAGCAAGGGAATATCCGCGCGCTCATCGCTAACGTATCGGTTAACCCCGACCACGGTTTGCGCGCCGCTATCAATGCGCGCCTGAACCGCCGCCGCCGCGTCTTCAATACGCTGTTTGGGAAGGCCGGTTTCAATCGCCGCGCTCATGCCGCCAAGCGCTTCAATTTCTTGCATATGACTTTGCGCCCGCGCCGCCAAATCATGGGTGAGCTTTTCCATATAATGGGAGCCGCCCCACGGGTCGATAGAGGCAGTATGGCCCGCCTCGCCTTGCAAAAATATCTGGGTGTTACGGGCAATGCGGGCGGAGAAATCCGTCGGCAAGGCGATGGCTTCATCAAGGGAATTTGTGTGCAGGCTTTGGGTTCCCCCGTCGACGGCGGCCATGGCTTCTATCGTGGTGCGCCCGACATTGTTAAACACGTCTTGGGCGGTCAGTGACCAGCCAGAGGTCTGGCAATGGGTACGTAGCATGGAGGATTTTGGGTTTTTTGGATTAAACTGCGCCATCATATTCGCCCACAGCATACGAGCGGCGCGCAGCTTGGCGACCTCCATGAAATAATTCATGCCAATGCCCCAAAAAA
>JAZGFA010000167.1:0-2006 GCA_036478975.1 Robiginitomaculum sp.
GGCAAGCGCATGGTGGTCAATTGCGGCTATAATGATAGCCATAGCGAAAATTGGCGACACATTACCCGCGAAACCGCCGCCCATAGCACGCTGATTATTGACGATTGCTCCGCCGGGGAAATTGCCACGAACGGCACTAAATATCGCGCCTTTGGCCCCGTCATTACGCGCGGCGTCGACGCAACTCAAGTGAACCGAAAAGAGCAAGACGGCGACATTTGGATTGAAGCCAGCCATGAAGGCTACCGCGCCGCGACAGGGCTCATCCATCGCCGTCGCCTTTATATGGTTGACGGAGGCTATGATGTGCGCGGCGAAGACAGCCTTTCCGTCCCTATGGGCGCGGCGCCAATGTTTAAGGGCGCGCAATTTCCCTTTACTATTCGCTTTCATCTGCACCCGGACGTGCGCGCCACCCTATCGCGCGACGGTAAAAGCGCTTTAATTATCTTGCCCGGCGGGGAGGGTTGGCGCTTTCGCACGGATAGCGGCGCGCTTAAGCTAGAACGTTCTATCTACCTTGCGCGGGCAAATAAACCCGAACCCTGTGAACAAATCATTATACACGGCAGTGCCTTGTCTGATAATAACGGCGATGATAAATCTAACCGCGTGCGCTGGAGCTTTCGGCGCGTACCCACGGAGGTCTAATGCGTAAGATACCCAGAACCGCCATTATGAAGGTTTTTGTCGCGCTTTTCGATAGCGCGCTTGGCGGGCTAGCTATGTATGGGGTTATGCGGCTTCGCTATATCTATGAAGGCAAAATGGCGCCTAATCATATTGATATTAAGGCCGCGGTGATTTTTGGATTGACCTGCCTTATCATTTGGATGGCCTTGCGCCTACACCGCGCCGTGTGGCGCTATACCTCCCTTGATGATATCGGGCCGCTCATGCGCGGCGTTTTTCTTGCGACGTTGATTACGCCCTTAGTTTTGTTTTTATTCTTTAATCGCGCCGCGGACTTCCCCCGCTCCGCGCCTTTTATCGTTGCCCCATTATTTCTTATCCTGCTGCTTACCAGCCGCGCTGTAGTTTTACTCTTTTACAAACGCGATCTGCGCAGCCTGTTTAGGCGCAGTCACAAGCATGCAAAAAAAGCGCTTTTGATTGGCCGAAGCCACGCGCTCCACGACCATTTACGTGACCATGCCTATGGCAGTCATGGTGGCAGTTTCCATATTACGGGCTTAATTGACACGGGAGGCGACTTTAAAGGCCGCTCCATTAGAGGGGTTCCTGTTATGGGGGCCATTGAAGATATTCCCACGGCCCTGCGCAGCTTTACCCGCGCAAACCACGAAATGCCGACCCTCATCATGGTTGATGAAACCGCCGATCGCGGGCAGCTCAACACGCTGGTAAAGATAGCGGCGGAAAACAAAGCCTCCCTTGTGCGTTTCGGTCACAATATTAAGGACGGGCTGACCCCGTTTGAGGCAACGGATTTAATTGGGCGCAAAGCAAAAAAACTCGACATCACCCCTGTACGCGGTCTTATCCAAGGGCGGCGCGTGATGATTACTGGCGCCGGCGGCACAATTGGCTCAGAGCTTACCCGCCAGGTCAGCCTGCTTGATCCGGCGCGCCTAACCCTTATCGATCACGCCGAATTTAATCTCTACCGTATTGACCAGCAATTATCGGAAACCAAACCCTGCGACTGGCATCCCTATCTTGGCGACATTCAAGACGTAGTGCGCATGCGAGAAATTTTTGCCGCCGAAAAGCCGGAAATTATTTTACATGCCGCCGCGCTCAAACATGTGCCTTTATCGGAAATCAATCCCATCGAAGCGGTCAACACTAATGTTGGCGGGACCAATAATATTATTACCCTCGCCACCGAATTTGGCACGGATAGTTTTACCCTCATCTCTACGGATAAAGCCGTAAGCCCGAGCAATATTATGGGCGCCACAAAGCGTATTGCAGAAATGGCCACCCTTGCCGCCGCCACCCAAAGCCCTATTCTATCGGCCTGCGCCGTGCGCTTTGGCAAT
>JAZGFA010000168.1:0-4279 GCA_036478975.1 Robiginitomaculum sp.
ATGGCCTGCCTCACCCTCGGCCTCGCCCCCTTCCGGCCACGCCCCCATGTGTGGGAAAAACTCAACATGCTAATAGAAGGCCGCCTAATCGCCCCCGTCGACATCGGCGATTTGCTCATGCACGGCACGCCATGGATTATTTTGGCACTTAAACTGGCGATGATGGCGCGCGGCGCGAAGCGGTAGCTTACCCCAACAGCTTCAATAAACTCGACGTGTCCCAGCGGCCTCCGCCCATGGCTTGCACTTGCTCGTAATATCCGTCCACTTGCTTGGCGAGGGTTAGGTTCGCGCCGATGGTTTGGGCCGTATCTAAGGCCATGCCTAAATCTTTGCGCATCCAGTCTACGGCGAAACCGAAATCGTATTTATCCGCCGCCATGGTCGCGGCGCGGTTATCCATTTGCCAGCTTTGGGCCGCGCCTTGGCCGATGGCTTCGATTACCGCGTCCACGTCAAGGCCAGCTTTTTGCGCGAAATGCACGCCCTCGGATAGGCCTTGCAGAATGCCGGCAATGCAAATTTGATTGACCATTTTGGTGAGCTGTCCGGCCCCGCTATCGCCCATCAGTTTTATCGCTTTGCCGTAGGCGTCCATCACGGGCTGGGCGCGGGCAAATGCGTCCTCGTCGCCGCCGCACATAATCGTCAGAGCGCCATTGACCGCCCCCGCTTCGCCGCCGGAAATGGGCGCGTCGATAAAGCCTATGCCCGCCGCTTGCGCCTTGGCGTAAACCGCGCGGGCGCACTGGGCGGATGCGGTGGTGTGGTCGACAAGCACCGCGCCGGATTTCATCGCCGCAATCGCTGGCAAGGCCACCGCCATCACGTCGCTATCATCTCCGACGCACAGAAAGACGAAATCGGCCTCATCGACCGCTTCCTCTATGGTCGGGCATGCCTCGCCATTATGCTCCGCGCCCCAGCAATTCGCCCGCCCCTGCGTGCGGTTCCAGACGCGCACTTCATGGCCCGCCGCCGCGAGGTGACCCGCCATCGGATAACCCATAACCCCAAGGCCAATAAAGGCGCAGCATATTTCACTCATAATATTTCCAACTTTGATTAACGTGCTTTGCCTGTTACCCTAGGGCCGTAAGTTTCTAAGGCAAGGTGGATTGTACTGAGTGGACGCTATTGACCTATCAACGAGTTGGCAAATGTGGGCGACCCTTGGGTTTGTCGCCCTCGCCGTATCCGTTTATTGCGCCGATAGGTTTTCCATTGAGGCCGTCTCCATTGGCATTATCACCGGCTTTGTCGCGTTTTTCGCCTTCTTTGCCCCCGATAGCGCGCAGGCCAATCTAAGCCCGAAAAGCCTGCTATCGGGGTTTTCCGATCCGGCCCTTATTACGATTATGGCGCTACTGGTTATTGGCCAAGCCATGTTCCAGACCGGCGCGCTGGAATCAACGACAATGCGCATTAATAACGGGCTGGAGAGCCGCCCAAGGCGCACGCTGACCCTCGTCTTTGCTATCGCATTTTTCGTGTCGATGTTTCTTAATAACACCCCCGTTGTTGTGATGTTTATTCCGGTGATAGCGTCCATGTCCCTTAGGCTGCGCAGCTCGGCCTCGCGGCTAATGATGCCGCTAAGCTTTATCTGCATATTGGCGGGCATGACCACGCTGATTGGCTCGTCGACCAATTTGCTAGTCGCGGGGGCATTAGAGGCCTCGACGGGGCAAGCCATGGGGTTCTTTGACCCGACCCGCGCCGGACTGGTTCTCGCGGCGATTGGCGCGGTTTACATCGTGATATTCGGGCCAATTCTGCTGCCAAAACGTAGCGCGGCGGAGCATGACAGCACGAGCGGGCGGCAATATATCGCGCAGATAGAAGTCACCGCTAGCCACCCGCTTAACGGCGAGCGCCCAATAGCCGGCCTATTTCCGAAAATGCGGGCCATTACCGTGCGCATGGTCCTGCGCGGCGATAGCGCCCTGCTCCCGCCGTTTGAGGAGCCGCTCATGACCGGAGACATATTAGTGGTGGCGGCGACCCGCAAAACCTTGGCCAAGCTTTTGACCTCCGATAGCCGCTATCTCAAGGCCATGCTGTCAATTGACGGGTTTAAGGCTAGCCCCGATAATATCGTGATTAGCGAGGCGATTATCGCCCCCGGTTCCACCATGATTGACCGCTCCATTTTGCAAGCGGGCTTGCGGCGTAAAACCGGATTTTTAGTCCTCGGCATACAGCGGCGCTCGCGTATGCTGCGCAAGAAAATGCTCGATATTCGCCTAGAGAGCGGGGACGGGCTTTTGCTATTTGGCCATGATAGTGATTTAACAAATTTACGGGGAAATCGCGATTTACTCCTGCTAGACTGGGCGACAAAGGATTTGCCCGATATTCGAAAGTCGCGCATGGCGCGGTTGATATTTGCCGCCGTCGTCCTCGCCGCCGCCTATCCGCCTATCCCGATAGTGCTGGCCGCCCTCGCCGGAGCTTTGGCGATGATTGCGTCGGGATGCCTCAATATTCGCCAAGCGGTGCGCGCGCTTGATATGAAGATATTTCTGCTCATCGGCGCCGCCTTTGCCATGGCTCTGGCGTTAGAACATACGGGCGGGGCGCGCTATATCGCCATGCAAACGGTCAATATTTTCGCCCCCTTCGGCCCGCAAGCGCTCATCGCCGCTTTGTTTTTAGTCATCGCCATATTGACTAATCTTTTGTCCAATAGCGCCACCGCCTTGCTATTCGCCCCCATCGCCATCAATATCTCACAGCAGACAGGCATAGACCCATTAGTGCTATTACTAACGGTAATATTTGCCGCCAATTGCTGCTTTGCTACCCCGATAGCCTATCAAACCAATCTGCTAGTTATGGGGCCGGGCCAATATAAGTTTTCCGACTATCTGCGCTTTGGCGGGCCGCTGGTCATATTGCTGTGGGCAAGCTTTGTTGTGCTCGCGCCAATTATGTTTACACTCACCCCCATATGACTCGCCCCTTTGACCCTCGCCGTTTGCAGTTTTACGTCACCTTGCCGACGCCCTGCCCCTATTTGGACGGCCAACAAGAGCGCAAAGTCTTCACCCAACTCGACCCATTATCCGGCCCCCAGCTTAATGATTATCTGACCCATTCGGGATTTCGCCGTAGCCAAAATGTGATTTACCGCCCCGCCTGCGAGACCTGCTCCGCCTGTAAATCCCTGCGCGTTGAAGTATCAGGCTTCACGCCGAGTAAACGCTATCGCCGCATATTGCGCAAAAATAGCGAACTGAGCCGCGAGGTGTGCGAGCCCTATGCCACGCGCGAGCAATTTGATTTACTCCAGCGCTACCTACATACGCGCCACCCGAATGGCGGCATGTGCGATATGGATTTTGAGCGCTATGAAACCATGGTGGAGGATTGCGCCTCGGCCAGCTTTATCGTCGAATATCGCGA
This sequence comes from Robiginitomaculum sp., assembly GCA_036478975.1. Classification (GTDB taxonomy): domain Bacteria; phylum Pseudomonadota; class Alphaproteobacteria; order Caulobacterales; family Maricaulaceae; genus Robiginitomaculum. The sequence goes on from JAZGFA010000168.1 coordinate 3,409, forward strand.
CGAAAACTACGTGCTGATAGCCTGCGTTTTAATTGACGAGCTGTCGGACGGCCTGTCCATGGTCTATAGTTTTTACGCCCCTGACCGCGCACGGCTTAGCCTTGGCGTGTTTATGATACTCGACCATTTGGCCATGTGCGCGGGCCAAGACCTGCCTCATCTCTATCTGGGATATTGGGTGGCTGGCAGTCCGAAAATGGATTACAAAGCCAAATTCATGCCGGCGCAAATCCTCACCCGCAAAGGCTGGTCACATTTTGATCCGGAATCCGATATGAGCGATGAGCCTTTATTCTCTATCAAGGATTTACAAAAAATATGAAACGTCGTGACATCCTCACCGCCGCCGCCGCCCTAGCTACGGGCACGGCCACCCTCGCCGTCTTGTCAAAGGGCGATTCAAAACCCGCAGACGCGCCGCAAAGCCAGCGCTCTGAACTGGGCGCGCCTGCCATCCATAAAGGCATTAAACAGCTGCGCATGGTCACCACATGGCCCAAGGATTTCCCCGGCCTAGGCACTATGCCTAAGCGTATTGCAGAGTCTTTAAAGGTGATGAGCGAAGGCCGCATTGAGATAAAAATATTTGCCGCCGGAGAATTGGTCGGCGCGCTCGAAGCCTTTGACGCCGTATCCAGCGGGGCGGCGGACATGTATCACGGGGCGGAATATTACTGGCAGGGCAAGTCCAAGGGCTTTACCTTTTTCACCGCCGTGCCCATGGGCATGACCGCATCGGAGCTTATGGGCTGGGTTGATTTTGGCGGCGGGCAAGAGCTGTGGAATGAGTTGTCATGAAAATTTAATATTAAGCCCCTCGCCGCCGGCAATACGGGCCATCAATCGGGCGGCTGGTTTAAAAAGGAAATCA
>JAZGFA010000169.1:0-7744 GCA_036478975.1 Robiginitomaculum sp.
GCCAGAGCGATAGGCGGTTTCCAGCCTAATTTCACGGCCCGTAGAGGCGCTTGTCATGGCCTCGGTCGCATTGACGATAAGGTTGATAGCCACTTGCATTAGCGCGTCATTATCCCCGTCAACAAGCGGCAAGGACGGATCGTAAATCTCGCTAAACACTAAGCCGGCCTGCGTGCTACTTTGGGCAAGCAAGCGCGCTTGGCGCAATATGGCGTGAATATTGACCGGGCCGCGCCGCTTTAGGTCAAAATCGCCAAAGGATTCCATGCGGTCAGCGAGCCGCCTAATGCGGTCTGTCTCGGTTGAGATTAGCGCGATAAGCTCGCGGTCTTCCGCCGAGCTAGCGTCACTGGCCAGCAATTGCGCCGCGCCTTTAATGCCAGAGAGCGGGTTTTTAAGCTCATGGGCCAGCATGCGCCCTAGCGCCCCCACCGCGTCGCTATTTTTTTCCGACAGGTTTTCAGGCCGCTTACTGTCTTGCTCGCGAAAATACAGCGCAATAGCCCCATCAAATGCCCCGGTAAAATAATAGGCCGTCATCTGGCATTTACTGACATTGCCACTTGGCCGCTTTATCAAAAAATCATAGGCGTTGACGACGCCGCTAATCTCGCTGACCCGTGAGAGCGGCAAAATTAACGCCGCTAAATCATCGGTGATAAAGCCAAGGTCACGCCCGATAAGTGCGCGGCGCGAACGCCCAAGCCACACCTCCGCATTAGCATTCGTCCAAAGAATTTTATGGCTAGAGACGTCAAGTACCAGCAAAGGCAGGGGTAAATCTTCAAGCACCCCTGTCAGGTTTACATCATTTGGCAGGTTCAAATCATTTGGGCCGCCGCTCATGCCGCCTGCTCCAAAACCTTACCGGCGTAGAGCGCCTTAAGGGCGGCTATCACATCGGCGGGCTCAAGCATTTGGCAAATCGCCGAGCGGGCGCGTGCCCTCTCCGTGCCAGGCATATCTAGCGGGGCGAGGTCAACATAGGCAGAGAGGTGCTTGCGCGCCATGCGTATGCCTTTGCCCGGTTCATAAAAATCAATTATGTCCGCATAATGCTCTAGAATAATCGCCAATTGCTCGTCGATTGTAAGAGCCTTGGGCACGGGCGCGCCGTCAATGCGCGCATTCATATCGCGGATACGCCACGGCGCGCCGACAAGGCCGCGCCCGACCATCACCCCCGCCGCTCCCGATTGCTCCATAGCCGCGCTAATATCATCTGGCGTGCGAATATCGCCATTGACTATGACGGGAATGCTTACGGCGTCCTTGGTGGCCTTAACCGCGGCCCAATTTGCGCTGCCCTTATAAAACTGACAGCGCGTGCGGCCATGCACGACAATCATTTTCACGCCGGCGCGCTCCGCCGCCTTGGCAATTTGCGGCGCGTTGAGCATGTCATCATCCCAGCCGAGGCGCATTTTAAGGGTCACGGGCACGTCCACCGCGCCTATGGTGGCCTCTATCAGCTCTAGGGCTAATTCTGGCACGCGCATAAGGGCGGAGCCGGACTGCCCGCTCACCACCTTACGCGCCGGGCAGCCCATATTAATGTCTACAATGTCAGCGCCCGCCTCCACGGCCATTTTCGCCCCCACAGCCATCCAGCGCGCCTCGCGCCCCGCAAGCTGCACGACCAGCGGATTAATGCGCCCCGCCCCCGCCGCGCGCTCCATGCTCTTAACATTGCCCTTGCTAAGGTTAAGGCTAGCAATCATTTCAGACACGACTAGCCCCGCGCCAAGGCGGTGCAATAGCAGGCGAAATGGCATATCCGTCACCCCAGACATGGGGGCAACCCAGACCTTTGAGGTCAGTATATGCTTGCCGATTTGAATTGGCGCGGTCATGGTGTATTTAACGTATCTTTCCTAAGGGTCATATTGCTGTGGCTCTATCGCACAAAAATTCACCGCCGAGTACAATTTTATGACAGATTCGCACAAAAAAAGTGGGAAAGCCGCAAAAACCGCCGTGGTCATCGTTGCGGCGGGTAGCGGCGCGCGGGCGGGCGGCGCGCTGCCAAAGCAATATCAAAACCTAGGTGGACGGGCAGTTATCGCCAGCACCATTGAAAAATTTTCGCGCTTTGGCCCCATAATCATCGTCGCCCATCCCGATTATCATGCAAAAATAGCCATTATAAATCAAAATGTTACCTGCGTTAACGGAGGTAAGAGCCGCACGGATTCCGTCAAAGCGGGTCTACTGGCGCTCGCGGATATAGCGCCGAAATACGTGCTTATCCATGACGCGGCGCGCCCGCTTGTCTCCGCCCGCATCATAGACGGGGTTATAGAGGGGTTAGCGAGCCATAGGGCCGCGGCGCCGACAGTGCCGCTTGTCGATGCGATTAAACATGTGGACGGCGACAGCATCGGAGCGGACGCTCCGCGCGATAAGCTCGTCAGTGTTCAGACGCCGCAAGGGTTTCATTACGCGAATATAATGGACGCCTATAACGCCCTGCCCGATGGCGCGGCGCTCTCCGATGATATTGCGGTAGCGCGCGGCGCAGGCCTGTCCATTGCCATGACGGCGGGCCATGCCAATAATATCAAAATCACCTATCCCGAAGATTTTAGCAGGGCAGAGACGCTTATGAACAGCCTGATTACCGTCACCGGAAGCGGTTATGACGTTCACCGCCTCATTGACGGAGACCATATGTTTTTATGCGGCGTGCGCATTGACGGCGATAAAGCCTTGCTGGGCCATAGTGACGCCGATGTCGGCTTGCACGCGATTACCGATGCCCTATTTGGCGCTATGGCGGCTGGCGATATTGGCGACCATTTCCCGCCAAGTGATCCGCAGTGGAAGGGTGCGCCTTCAAGCCAGTTCCTGCGCGCGGCCTATCATTACGCAATAGAGCGCGGCGCGCAAATTGACCATGTGGACGTAACCCTTATATGCGAAGCGCCGAAAATTAAGCCCTACCGCGCCGCCATGCGCGCCCACATCGCTAAATTGCTCGATCTGGATATGAGCTTTGTTAGCGTCAAGGCCACCACCACGGAAGGGCTAGGCTTTACCGGGCGCGGCGAAGGCATAGCGGCGCAGGCCGTTGTCACAATTCGCAGGCCATTGCCCCTATGAGCCGGCGCCAAGAGCTTGCCACCAGCGTACTCGCCATGGCCAAATCACGCGGGTTAACCATTGCCACGGCGGAGAGCTGCACGGGCGGATGGATTGGCAAATCGCTCACCGACCCCGCCGGAGCCTCTTGCGTCTACGCCGGCGGAGCGGTGACCTATTCCAACGCCGCGAAAATGCGCATGCTGGGCGTGCCGAAAGCCGCCTTTGAAGACGGGGCCGTAAGCGAGCCGGTCGCCCTTGCCATGGCTGACGGCATTCGCAGCGCCCTGAAAACTAGCATGGCCATTTCCGTTACCGGCATTGCCGGACCAGCGGGGGGAAGCGCGGATAAGCCCGTAGGCACGGTGTGGTTTGCGCTCGCGCAAGACGGAATGCCAACGATAGCGCGCTTGCAAATGCTTAAAGATAAGGGCCGCGATAGCGTGCGCAAGCAGGCCGTGGTCTACGCGCTTGAATGGCTAAATACGGCGCTTACGCAGGCCTAGCTTTGATGCTTGCTGCGCAAGGTCAAACCCGCCATCTGGGCTGTCATTGCCTATTTTTTTGGATAGTTGCGCGGCGCGGCGCTCAAATACCGCCATAATTTTACCGCTCACTTCGGGAAATTTCTGCTTGGCGATGAAGTTAAGCGGCATTGATTTTAACGTCACATCGATAACGAAATCGAGTAAGGTCGAACCGTCCGGCAATTCATGGAATGTCCAATCATTCAGCAGGGTTTTCACCGCGCCTGATTTGTCAGCCTTCGTCACTTTTACGCGATTATTGACATTATCAATATCAACCACGCATTTAAAACTCTCACTAATCATCTTATAGCGAATGGTCATTTCGGCGTTAAAGCGCTCGCCATTATCCGTGGCACGGCGCGGGCCGACTATGCGAATGGCGGAGATAAAATTGATGAATTTCGGATAAGATTCAATATCGGTCACAAAGGCCATCATATCGGCAGGGCTATGGGCAAGGCGCTTACGGATTACGGTTTTGGGCATGGTTACCCTCCCAATTGTGCTTGGCGCGCCGCTTTAAGCTGCGCAAAATCGCTGTCGGCGTGATAGCTAGAGCGGGTCAGGGGCGTCGAGGACACCATTAAAAACCCTTTAGCGCGCGCAATGGTCTCATAAGCCTTAAATTCATCGGGGGTGACAAAGCGGTCAATCGCCGCATGTTTACGGCTTGGCTGTAAATATTGGCCGATAGTTAAGAAATCAATGCCCGCAGAGCGCATATCATCCATGACCTGCATCACTTCTTCCTTAGTCTCGCCAAGCCCGACCATCAGGCCAGATTTAGTAAATTGCGCCGGATCGCGCTCTTTTACCCGCTCTAATAGGCGCAAAGAATGATAATAGCGCGCCCCGGGGCGGATTTTCAAATAGAGCCGCGGCACGGTTTCAACATTGTGGTTAAACACGTCCGCCTTGGCATCAATCACCGCCTCCGCCGCGCCAGCTTTACGCAGGAAATCCGGCGTTAAAATCTCTATGGTAGTTACGGGAGATTTACGGCGTATCGCTTTGATAACATTAACAAAATGGTCAGCTCCGCCATCGGATAAATCATCCCTATCAACGGAGGTAATCACCACATGTTTAAGGCCCATCTCGACGACCGCATCCGCTACGCGCGCCGGCTCGTCTAAATCCACAGGGCCAGGCATACCGGTTTTCACGTTGCAAAAGGCGCAGGCACGGGTGCAGGTATCGCCCAAAATCATGAAGGTCGCATGGCTGTTTTCCCAGCATTCGCCAATATTAGGGCACGCGGCCTCGGAGCAGACGGTCACAAGCCCCTTTTCCTTCACTAAAGCTTGCGTTTTTTTAAATGCAGAACTTGTCGGCGCCTTAACCCTTATCCAACTTGGTTTTCGTAAGATGGGGCTGTCTGGACGATTTTGTTTCTCAGGATGGCGCGGTTTTTGCTCCGTCCCATCTGTATTTGAAGAGTCAAAAAGTACGGTCATAGGGTCAAACTTAGGGACAGGCCCATTAAGGATCAAGAGCGCGCACTATTACGCACACTCTATTAATATGAGACGGGACGGATGTCGATGAATTATAAGAGTGAAAACAGCTACAATATAGCCCGCAATGGTTTTTCCATGCGCCGCTTTAGTATTATCCAAATCATTATCATCCTTTGCGTCGCCATTGGCCATATTTCCACCATGCCCCTAGGCCCCGGAAATCCAGAGATAGCGCAACATTTCGGCTATGATCCAAGCTGGTTTGGCATGAATGTCCTGTTCATGCTTAGCGGCTATATGGCCCTGCGCAGTCTTGCCCGTCACGGCAGCGTGACAACGCTTTTAAAGTCAAGGTTTGCAGGGATATTCCCCATGCTCACCACCTATACGGCGTTGATAATTTTTGTGATTTACCCGCTCTTCGGTCAAGCCGCCCAAAGCTTTTCGCAGCTAGCGGCGCAAATGAGCCTCTACGCCATTGATGTCATAAGCTGTATCAATCCGGGGCGCCCGCTGAAAGGGCTTCTCGATGAGGCGCATTATTCCTGTATCATTCAAGGCGCCACTTGGACATTCCGCTGGGGTGCCATAGCCTTTATGGGGCTTGGAGCAGCCCACGTTCTAAAACTTTTGGGGCATAAAACTGCCATTTTTGCCATGGCTGTAATTAGCTTATCCAGCTATGTTTTGGCGCAAGTCATCGTCGTGAATTTTGGCATCAGCGTTCCGGAAATATTATTCGCTCCGCTGCGCCTTGGCGCAATGTTTACCATCGGCATGGCCACCTATGCTTACCGAGACCAAATTAAATGTTCATATGCCATCGCCGCAATCCTGTTGGCCCTCGCCATAGTGCATCATGTAGTTATGCCATGGTCTCCCTTAATTGAGATAATTGCATCCCTATTTTGGGGGTATTGTGCATTGATTGGCCTAGCGGAATCTGCCGCCGCGCCGCAGAAGGCCGTTACGCGGCGAGGCTTTGCCGCCGCCCTGTTCATTTTCCATTGGCCAATAGCTCAATTATTGCTCGTGGCATTGCCTGAAATTACGTCCATAGGGCTGATATTAATTACCCTGCCCGTGACGATAGTTTTCTCTACGCTGATTAATCGCGCCTATCTCTATTGCGCTAGCATCGTGAAAAAAGCGATAGCGGAGCGTAAAAACCCAGAAGTTATAACCCCATGATGATCAGTAAAATCCATGACGGGCATGATAATTTCTTCACGCCCCTGCGCATTATCATGGCCATCATGGTCGTCTTTGGTCACGCCGCTGTTGTGCTAGCAGGTAATTCCGACGTAGAGCCGCGCCTATTTTTGGAATATACGCCGAGTTATACGGCGGTGAATGCATTTTTCATCGTGTCGGGATTTCTCGTCACTAAGTCCATGATGTATCGCAAAGATCTAGCCGCCTATAGCGCGGCGCGAATATTACGCATATTCCCAGCCCTGCTTATCCATGTGCTGATTGTGACCCTTGTGGTTGGTCTACTTTTCACCACCCTCTCAATTGGGCAATATTTCACCCATCCCGACGTGTTTTTACAGCCCCTCAAAGTGCTGTCCTTCTACGAAACGGATATGGAGCTGCCGGGTGCTTTTGCTAATAATCCTGAATCAATTGGATCGGCCGCCCTCTGGACCCTGCGTTATGAAGTTTTGGCCTATATCGCGACGGCGATAGCCTTTGCCCTTGGCCTATTAAACCGCCGCTGGAAGATAGCGGCGCAGTATATTGTCTGCGCCATTGCCTATCCGCTCGCTTTGCGCACGGGGCTTTATGACGCCCTGCCCGCCACGGGCCAAGCCCTGTTACGCTTTGGCATGGCGTATGGTCTCGGCGCGGCGATTTACGCTTACCGTGAGCAAATCAAAGTGCATTTACTCGCTATTCCTGCGCTCTTTGGCTTAGCCTATTTATTAAAGGGCCAGCCAGAAGTGGAGATTGTCTTTAACCTCGCCATCGCCATGACGGTATTCTGGCTAGCCTATGTTAAAGCGCCAAAGCTCAATTTCTTGCAAAAATTTAGCGACGTGTCCTACGGCATTTATATTTATCACTGGGCGATATTGCAGTGCATCGTTGCGCTAAATCCGGCGATAAACTCCCTGCCGCTCACCCTAATAACCATCGCCATATCGACAATAATTGCATGGCTATCTTGGGTGATTATCGAAAAGCCCGCCCTCGCCTCAAAGGCGCGGCTCGCGCGGTTTTTCGCGCGCAAGACATCAGCCGCTTAAAAATGAATAACCTTGTCATAGGCGTCTAGCACGGCCTCATGCATCATTTCCGATAGGGTTGGATGCGGGAAGACCGTGTGCATCAAATCTTCTTCGGTGGTCTCTAGCTTACGGCCAATCACATAACCTTGGATAAGCTCTGTCACTTCCGCGCCAATCATATGCGCGCCGAGAAGCTCTCCGGTCTGAACGTCAAAGATGGTTTTCACCATGCCTTCAGGCTCGCCGAGCGCAATCGCTTTGCCATTGCCCATGAACGGGAAGCGGCCCACCTTTATCTTATGGCCCGCCGCTATCGCTTGCGCCTCCGTGTGACCAACACTGGCCACTTGCGGGTGACAATAAGTGCAGCCCGGTATGGAATGTGCGTCGAGCGGATGGGGGTTTAATCCGGCGATTTTCTCAATGCAGATAATGCCTT
>JAZGFA010000170.1:0-9937 GCA_036478975.1 Robiginitomaculum sp.
GCGGTGCAAACCTATTTACACGAAAAGGGCTTGCGCGCATTTTGCTCGCTCTTAGTACGCTCGGCTGAATGTCTCGACACCCATTATTTTGCCGTGCTTATCGGCGCAGGGGCGACGACCGTAAATGCTTATTTGGCCCAAGAAAGCCTATCGGATCGCGTCTCGCGCGGGCTGTTAGACGTCAGCATGGATGCGGCGATAGCCACCCATAAATATGCGGTCGAGCAAGGGCTTTTAAAGATTATTTCCAAAATGGGGATTTCGGTTATTTCTTCCTATCGCGGCGGCAATAATTTTGAAGCGCTTGGCCTGTCTCGCGCTTTGGTCGGAGAGTTTTTCCCCGGTATGACCAGCCGTATTTCCGGCCTTGGGCTTGGCGGTATTGAGAGCAAATTAGTCGATATTCATGAAAAAGCTTACGGCGCTAATATTGCCATTTTGCCGGTGGGCGGTCTCTACCGCGTGCGCGCAGGGGCAGAGCGTCACGCCTATCAAGCGGATATGATTCACATGCTGCAAGAGGCCGTCGGCGGCGGTGATTATGAGCTGTATAAAAAATACGCGGCCAAGGTTAATGGCGGCGCGCCGATACAAATTCGCGACTTGCTGGATATTACGCCTGCGGGCGGCGCGGTTGCGCTTAAGAATGTGCAATCGGTCAATGAAATTCGCAAACGGTTTTGCACCCCCGGCATGTCGCTGGGCGCTTTGTCGCCCGAAGCCCACGGCACGCTTAATATTGCGATGAACCGCATAGGCGCGAAGTCGGTTTCCGGCGAGGGCGGGGAAGACCGCGCCCGCTATAAAATTCTGCCCAATGGGGACAACCCCAATTCGGCGGTCAAGCAAATCGCCTCTGGCCGCTTCGGGGTTACGGCGGAATATTTAAACCAGTGCCGCGAGATTGAAATCAAAGTCGCCCAAGGGGCAAAGCCCGGCGAGGGCGGGCAGCTGCCCGGTTTTAAGGTCACCGAAATGATAGCGAAATTTAGAAACGCTACCCCCGGCGTCACGCTTATCTCTCCGCCGCCCCATCACGATATTTACTCCATCGAGGATTTGGCCCAGCTGATTTACGATTTAAAGCAAATCAACCCGGTCGCGCGGGTCGCGGTGAAGCTTGTCGCCTCATCAGGGGTTGGCACAATTGCAGCGGGGGTCGCGAAAGCGAAGGCGGACACGATTTTAATCGCCGGCCATAATGGCGGCACGGGGGCTAGCCCGCTGACATCACTAAAATATGCGGGCATACCGTGGGAGCTAGGTCTCTCCGAAGCCCATCAGGTTTTAACCCTTAATAATTTGCGTGACAGCGTGACCCTGCGCACGGATGGCGGGCTGAAGACCGGACGCGACATTGTTATAGCCGCCATGCTCGGGGCCGAGGAATATGGCATTGGCACGCTCTCGCTTGTGGCTATGGGCTGCATAATGGTGCGCCAGTGTCACAGCAATACGTGTCCAGTTGGGGTCTGCGTTCAAGACCCGGCCCTGCGTAAGAAATTCACCGGCTCGCCGGAAAAAGTCATCAATCTGATGAGCTTTATCGCCGAAGAAGTACGCGAGATTCTCGCCGCAATCGGGGTGACATCCCTCGATGAAATCATTGGCCGAACCGAACTATTATCGCAAGTGTCTCGCGGGGCGGCGGAGCTTGATGATTTGGATTTAAATCCGGTTCTAGCCCGCGTAGATAGCCGTCCGGTTATCTCCTCGCGCGAAGGGCGCACGCAGGTTCCTGATACGCTCGATATAGAAATATTGCGCGACGGGGCGCAGGCGTTTGAGCGCGGGGAAAAAACCCAGCTTACCTATAGCGTAGAAAACACCCACCGCGCGATTGGCGCGCGGGTTAGCTCGCATATTTATAAAAAGTTTGGCCGTGAAGGCCTGCCTGACGGCCAAATCACCGTGCGCCTGCGCGGCTCTGCGGGGCAATCCCTTGGCGCTTTCGCGATTAACGGGCTTAAGCTTATCGTTGACGGCGACGCCAATGATTATGTCGGTAAGGGCCTGTCCGGCGCGCATATTATTGTCGCCCCGCAAGGGCGCACGCCGATTGACGCGCACAGCTCCTCTATCATTGGCAATACCTGTCTTTACGGCGCAACCTCTGGCCTGCTGCTAGCGGCAGGGCGCGCCGGAGAGCGTTTTGCGGTGCGTAATTCGGGCGCGCGGGCCGTGGTCGAAGGGCTTGGCACGAATGGCTGTGAGTATATGACCGGCGGCGCAGTGGTCGTGCTGGGCTCTGTTGGCGATAATTTTGGCGCGGGCATGACCGGCGGCATGGCCTATATTTATGACCCTAAGGGTAAGTTTGATAAGGCGGCCAATCCGGATAATATAGTCTGGCAGCGGCTTGAGGCGGCCCATTATGAAGATGAGCTTAAAAGCCTCATCGGGCTGCACTTCCATGAAACCGGATCGGAGACTTCGGAAAAAATGTTGCGCGATTGGGATTTAGAGCGCGGGCATTTCTGGCAAGTCGTGCCCAAAGAAATGCTGACCCGCCTTAAAATCCCGCTTAAGGATGCGGCTTAACCGCATAAAAAAGGCGCCCTTATTGGGGCGCCTTTTTTGATATTAATAGCGGTCATTATCCCTTTAATGGGTAAGCCGCGTATTGCTGATGAAGCCGTCACCAATATTATTAAAGGCTTTGTGCAAAGCGGCAACGTCGTCGGCCTTATGATAGTAAGAGTTTTCAGAGGCGCAATTTCTTAGCAGGTTTTGCGTGTCCGTATCGTTGACCATTAAGGCGATGGTATAAATTTGCGTACCACTAGCCTTAATCTGCTCGCACATAATAGCCGTGTCCACATCAGCCCCTGGTGCGCGAGGCTCATCATCCCCGGGCTTTACATAGGGCGGCGTGTTGATTTCAAGGGTGTTTTTCCCGTCGGTCATCAGCACCATAACCTTACGCGCATCGCCTATTGCCGCGCCCTCGGTGAAAGGTTCGGCCGGGGATAATACCCGTTGCCCCCACATTAGGCCGCCGGGCATATAAGTGTTGCCGGTTGTCCAAAAATTACCCACAGCGGTGCGCAGCCGTGTGAAATTACTGGTTAAGGCCACGATTTCATGGCCGCAACTATTCCAGCTATCCCACCCTTTACCGGTAAACTCTTGTAGTTCACGGTGCAGTAATCCCGGAATAGGCGATGCGTTGTAAGCGCCGTCAATTTTATTAAACGGCGCGGCGCGAACGCCAACGCACCCGATCCACTCATCACTGACTTCATAGGTTTCGGTTGTGCTAGAAAGCACGGTGCGGGGGGTCCCGCCGCTACAATGGTTTATTTGATATGTCTCTTCAAAACCATCAACAATTCTGGTGGCGTCTTCCTGATAGCATGTGCTAGGAGAGCCATCATCCGCATAGGTGTTAACCGTTTTCGTTCGGGTTGCTGCCTGGGTAGCGGGGACCGTAATCCAGCTCTTATCGCGAAACTCATCCGGGTCAACGGCCACATATTGGCTAAAGGGCACGATTGATATTTTGACATTGTCCCCAGGGATGGCGTCAAGTTTATCAAGCAGGTTTGAGGTTGCAGATTTAAGCCCGTCCATTTTTCCATCCGCTTCCATGGAATTGGTTTGGTCGAGCACAAGGACAAGCTCTAAGGCTCCGCCGGCGCGCGGGGATACGGCCTTGGCCGTTGCTGAAATTTCGACCGAGTTTACACCGAGTAAACTCATCATAACGGTTTCGTATTTTGCCTTAGCCGTTAGGGATAATGTGCCGTTGTTTTCCGTGTAACTAGGTTTATAATATGACCAATCATATCCGTTAGAAGTCATAACATGCGCCGCGCCAACACTAGAGTCTAACTGCTCATCGTCCTCAGTGCGGGCGAGGGCCAATAGCCCCAAATCCACTTGCGCCTGAAGCTCTTGCTTGGCGGTTGTCAGACCCGCATAATCCACGGCCGCGCCGACAATGCCTGCTATGCCGAGCAAAGACAGCGCCGCTATCAGGGAAAAATTCCCGCTCGTATTGTTTAAAAAACGTTTTAAAAGCCCAGATTTAATCGCATTTAGCATGGTATTTTCCCATCAGTTATAACTAAATCTAGCAGGATCGGTTTTATGATTTCTCAAGGGGCATGCTTAGCGAAAGTTTAAGATGCCGCGCTTAATGGCGCTGCGTTTTATACCGCGCCGCCCTATATGCGGCTTGCATCGCGGCTCAATATTGTTTATCGATATGAAATGAATAAAGCTGCGAATGACCCCTATCCCTTTGCGGATGACGAGCTTGCCGATGCGCCCCGTGATTTTGGTCGTGCCGCTTCGGCCTTAAGCGTGGTATTGCGCATTGCCTTTTGGCTAACAAGTGCGGCGCTTGTCATTGCTCTGATGCTCTTTGTCCTGTGCGTCCTTAACGGAGCGGGGGTGCATATGTGGCTACCCAAGGAAAATAGCGCGGAGACATATCAGGTGTTGGCCATGGTCAGCGCGTTCTCTGTTGCGGGGATTTTAGTGATAATGGCGGTGATTTCGCAATTGCGTAAAATTGTCAAAACCCTCGGCGAGGGCGACCCCTTTGTGCCGCAAAATGCGCGCCGTTTGCGTAATATTTGGGTGATTATGGCCGGGGCCGAGCTAGCGCGGACGATTGCCGCGCCGCTGCTGGCCATGGCGAACCGAGGTCATGAAGCGGAGGGCATGGGCCTGCCTTTTTCTAGCGGTGTTATGGGCGCGGACGGGGTGTTTGATTTTGATATTCGCCTACATGTTTGGTTTTTTGTGCTGATATTGATTGTGCTGGCGCAAGTGTTTAGGGAGGGCGCCCGGCTTAGGGCTGACGCCCAGCTGACCGTATAATGGCTATTCAGGTAAATCTGGACCGCGTTCTACTGGACCGCCGTATGTCTTTGACCGAGCTTGCCGAGCGCGTGGGCATTACCCTTGCTAATTTGTCGATTTTGAAAACTGGTAAGGCCAAGGCCATGCGCTTTACCACGCTCTCCGCCCTGTGCCGGGAGCTGGATTGCCAGCCGGCGGATATTTTGGTTTATGTCCCCGACGAAGACGAAATGCCCGCCGTAAAGAAAAGCGCAAAAGCGGCCGCCGAGTAAGGGCGCGTTAAGCCTCGCGGGTTAAAGCGGGCTATGACACAGATTATTTCCAAGCTTTGCCTTATCGGCTTTGCCGCGCTTATGACAGCTTGCGCCAGCGGGCCGCCGCGCCATGCAAGCGTCCCCGATAGCAGCAAGCCAAACTTACCCGCAGGGGTGCTAGCCGCCCTGCCGGACCGCGCATCATTCCATCAGCAAGACCCGCGCTGGGCCAAGCATACGCTTGGCGGTTCCGGCGAAGCCTTGTCTTCGGATGGATGCCTTGTGACGGCGACGGCCATGGCATTGTCAAATCTAGGCTTTACGACAAATCCCGGGGACCTTAATGCGCGGCTTAAAAAGCAGGGCGGCTATAACCGCCAAGGCTGGCTAGTCTGGAGCGGCATTGAACGGGTAACCGGCGGGCGGGCCAAGGCGCGATTTTATAAAACCGCCGACATAGCCCATGTGCGCGCCTGCCTCGCCGATGGGTTTTATCCTTTGGTGAAATTCAAATTGCCCTCGCGCCGCTCCCATTGGGCAATGGTGGTGCAGGATAGAAAAAATGGGCTTTACGTGCGTGACCCGATGGTGACTTCGACCGTTCCCATTCCCTTATCCGCGCGCGCTAGCGGCATTGACGCCGTACGTTGCGTCGGGGTTGAGCGCGTCTAAGAATAAAGTTCTTGATTTGTTCTAATTTTTGAGTCTTAATAGGGCCGATATATTGGGAGCAGGTGGGAGCAGCATGGCCGTAGAAATTTCAACCGTAGCCTTTGAGGGCACACAGGCCCAGCGCGTCAGCGTGCAGGTGCAAATGACCTCGGGCAGTCCCGTCTTTATGATTGTCGGTCTTGGCGATAAAGCGGTCACAGAGTCGCGCGAGCGGGTGCGCGCCGCCTTTTCCTCAATCGGCCTCGCCTTGCCGGGGCGGCGCATTATTGTCAACCTTGCCCCCGCCGATATGCCCAAGGAAGGCTCCCATTATGATTTGCCAATTGCGCTGGCTTTAATGGCGAGCATTGGCGCTATTCCTGAAGGGGTGATTAGCAAATATGCCGCCATAGGAGAGCTTGGGCTGGACGGCTCTATCGCGCCCGTGCCGGGGGCTTTGTCGGCGGCGGTAATGGCCAATTCCCATGATTTGTCCTTAATATGTCCGGCGGCTAACGGGCCAGAGGCGGCATGGGCGGGAGATTTTCCTATCCTTGCGCCGCAAAACCTCGTGCAAATAGTCAATCATTTTGCTGGCCGGCAATTACTGGCGCGGCCAAAGCCGGGGGCTTTGCTAGACCCGCCGTCCGAATTGGATTTGCGCGATGTGCGCGGGCAAGAAACCGCTAAGCGCGCCCTCGAAGTGGCGGCGGCGGGCGGACATAACCTTTTAATGGTAGGTCCGCCGGGCTCGGGAAAGTCCATGCTCGCCGCGCGCCTGCCGGGGCTTTTGCCGCCGCTCTCCCCCCATGAGCTGCTCGACGTGTCCATGATACATAGCGTTGCCGGTTTGCTAGAGCGCGGACAGCTTTCGCGCGCGCGCCCGTTTAGGGAGCCTCACCATAGCGCGTCCATGGCGGCGATGGTTGGCGGCGGCATGAAGGCCAAGCCCGGCGAGGCCAGCCTTGCTCACCGCGGGGTTTTGTTTTTAGACGAGTTGCCAGAATTTACGCCGCAAGTTTTAGATAGCCTGCGCCAGCCCCTAGAGACGGGGGAAATTTGCGTGGCGCGCGCTAATGCTCATGTGAAATATCCGGCGCGGTTTCAACTGATTGCGGCGATGAACCCGTGCCGCTGTGGTAGCGCAGGGGCGGACGGCATTGCGTGCCGGCGCGGGCCGCGCTGCGCCGCCGATTACCAAGGGCGTATTTCCGGCCCGTTCATGGATCGGCTTGATTTACAAATTGACGTGCCAGCTGTGACCCCCGCCGATTTAGCTCTGCCGCCTTCCAAAGAGGGCACAAAACAAGTCGCCGCCCGCGTATTAGCGGCTCGCGAAATGCAGAGGGTGCGCAATGGGCACGCTTGTAATAGTGAGCTGTCTAGTCAACAGCTTGATATTGTCGCCGAGCCGGATAATGAAGGTCGCGCCTTGCTGACCCAAGCGGCGCAAACATTAGGATTGACCGCGCGCGGCTATCACCGCGTCTTGCGGGTTTCGCGCACTTTGGCGGATTTAGCAGGTTCGGAGCGTGTGCATCGTTTGCATATCGCGGAGGCACTCTCCCATCGCCGCGCCCGTAAGGGTTTAAGCCAGCCCGGCGCCCGTCCGCGCTATAGCTCCGGGCTAAAGCCGGATAAGCCTAGTAACAAGCGGGGGAGTAATCGGGGTATATACGGGGATTAAATCAATACAAATTCAACCTCGCCGTTAACACTGTCTTTAGTATACGTGTATAAGACCAACCCCCATAGAGTAGACTAATTACGTGAGGGGGGACTTATGTCACCGGATGATATTTTTGCAGCCCAAATGTGGCCCTGGCCAGATCCGTTAGTTAAGCGCGGTAATGCGGGGCATATTATTTTTGTAAATGCCGCATTTCTGACCCTTTACGGCGGACGTGTTGAAAACTGGACGGGTAATCTTTTACCGGGCTGGCCAGCGCCAAGCTCCCAACCTGCCCCCTACCGTTTTGAAACGCGCGCCGGCGTTGCTCCAAGTGAAACGGTGTATGATTGGGTGGAAGTGACTATGGCTGACGGTAACGCGATCGCTATTGCGCGCGATGTTACGGTTTTTCAAGCGGCGCCAGCCCCGATGCCGCTATCGCCGATTGACCCCGTAGAGCCGATTATGCCTGCGGCGGCAATGGCGCTGCAAACGCACAATAGTGCGGCCCCTATTATGGAGCAGCTAACCCCTGCGCCCGTTGCGGTAATGCCAGAGTTTGTTGCTGAGCCTGCTGCTGAAGTGGCTATTGAATCCGCGCCGGAGCCGGTCGAAGTGATTGTGCCTGTGCAGACCATCCCGCCGGCGCCAGAAATTATTGCAGAGGCTCCCGCCCCTGTTCAAGCCATCGTCGAGACGCCTGCCTATGTGGCCCCGGCTTTAGACGTTAAGCCAGAAATTGTAGAGCCTGTTGCGGCGCAAGTCGCCCCGGCCATGCCAGAGATTGTTATACCAGAGCCGGCCCCTGCGGCTGAGACGCCGCGCGATTTTGAACGTCGCGCTTTGCCGATTGAAAACGATGAGTCGATTTTGGGTTCCAATTGGCGCGACGAGGTTATCGCGCGTGCTGTTGGTAAAGATTTGCCAAGCATGGAGGCGGCCACCCCCGCCGCGCCTGAGGCTGTAATCGCGCCGCAAAGCGATGCGCCCAAGCAGGCTCTGCGGATTTTACTCGCCGAAGACAATGCGATTAACGCCCTGCTTACGCGCACATTATTAGAGGCGGATGGCTGCACTGTTGAAACCGTGGAGGACGGCGTTTTGGCCGTTGAAGCGATGAAAACCGGTAGCTATGATCTTATCCTAATGGATATGCGCATGCCGAATATGGACGGGCTTGAAGCGACGCGAAAAATTCGCGCCCTACGCGGCCCTGCCGAAAATATTCCGATTATCGCGCTGACGGCGAACGCTTTTGACGATGATCGCAGTGCCTGTTTTGATAGCGGCATGAACGACTTCATGACCAAACCCGTCTCCGCCGAAGAACTAACGGCTATGGTCAATAGCTGGATTAACAAATCCCGCGACAAGGCCGAGGTCAAACTCGCCGTTTAAGCGCTAATTTAGTAAAGCATATGGACACCGTGCCCCAAATCAGGGCACGGTGTTTTTCTATGGATAAATTGAACACAGATAAAACTATCCTTCAGAAGTTGGATGATATTTTCTTAATTTCCGATATTTTTGCAAGTCGTAAAATGGCGGCAATGTTGGCGTTGGGCGCAAGTGCAGGCCTCCCAATTTTATTGGTCTATACTGTGCTGTCCGCATGGTTACGTGAAGCGGGTGTTAGCCGTTCGGCAATCGGTTTTTTCGTTGTTGTTGGCTTTGCTTATTCTCTTAAATTTCTCTGGGCGCCTTTGGTCGACCGCATAAAAATTCCAGGCTTTTCAGACTTGCTTGGCAAGCGCCGGGGCTGGACCTTATTTGCAATTTTAGGAACAGGATTGAGCATTTTTGCTATGGGTTTTCAGGACCCAACGAGCAATCTGGCAAATGTTGCCGTTTGCGCGGCGCTTATAGCGCTCTCATCGGCAACGTTAGATATATGCGTAGACGCTTGGCGGGTCGATAGCGCAAGCAATGAAGAGCAAGCCGCCATGTCCGCTGTTTATCAGCTTGGTTATCGCTTCGGAATGATTGCAGCTGTATCGGGGGGCTTACTGATTGCGGATATGGGGGGGTTCAAATTAACCTATGCAATTTTAGCAGTATTGGCTATGGCGGGCGCGTCAACGCCATTATGGGCCGGAGAACCCGATTGGCAGCGTGATGGATATGAGTCGCCAAAACGCACTTTCCGAAAAACTATTGGACTGGCAAGTTTGGGGGTAACGACGCTTCTTCTTATCGCAGCATTTCTTTATTTTGGTATGCGAGATGGGGGCTATTTACGCAGCTTGGGCGTTATAGTTCAGAAGCTATTCAACAGCTCTCTATCATCTTTGTCTCCAGATGGACGCAAATTATTAGGCATATCATTATTGTCCTTCGTTTTCCTTCTACCTTTTTTGGGAACGCTTTATTTCCTAACAGTAGGAAAGAAATCCTTGGAAAGTGACGCGATTTACACCGTACCAATTATTGGAGATTTTGCGGATATCGTCCGCCGCACGGGCTGGATGGCACTTGTTGTTTTTGCCATTGTTGCGACGTACCGAATTAGTGACACAACAATGGGCGTTATGGCGATGCCTCTTTATAT
>JAZGFA010000171.1:0-9724 GCA_036478975.1 Robiginitomaculum sp.
AATTAGGCGGAAAAACCGTGCGGGCCGGTGGAGCGCACGCGCGCGGCGGAGCCTTTATCAAACCGGCTATTTTGGACGTAACGGGTATGGATGTGCCGGACGAGGAAATCTTTGGCCCCGTCTTGCAAATTACCCGCGCCGTTGATTTTGACCGCGCCATGCAGGCGGCGAACGCGACGCGCTTTGGCCTCGCCGCCGGACTTATCTCTAGCAATGCGGATTTGTGGACACCGTTTGCGCGCGGTGTTCGGGCAGGGGTGGTCAACTTTAATCGGCCAACGACGGGCGCATCTGGCGCTCTGCCCTTTGGCGGGCCGGGGGCTTCGGGCAATCATAATCCGGGGGCCTATTACGCCGCAGATTTTTGCGCTTGGCCCATGGCGAGTCAAATTTCTGATGTGCTCGATTTTGTGCCGTCTAAAGGTATAAAGTGACACAGGCCAGCGAAGCTAATAAACAAGCAAGGGAAGCCAATTATGACGGACTGATTGGGCCGACCCATAATTATGGCGGCCTGTCCGCGGGCAATTTGGCGTCCGCCCGTAATGCGGGACTTATCGCCTCCCCGCGCGCCGCCGCTTTGCAAGGGCTGGGCAAGATGAAAATGATGGCGGATATGGGCTTTGTCCAAGGCATTTTGCCGCCGCAAGCCCGCCCGGATATTCCCATGCTTCGCGCCCTTGGCTATGGCGGAAATGCGCGCGATATGATGGCGAGCGCGTGGCAGCATGATAGCGGCCTTATGCGCAATCTATATTCCGCTTCATCCATGTGGGCGGCGAATGCGGCGACCGTTAGCCCGTCGGCTGACTGCAAGGATGGGCGCCTGCATTTAACGCCGGCAAATCTTTCAACCCTTCTGCACCGCTCCATTGAGCATGAGCAAACGGGCAGGGCGCTTCGGGCCGCCTTTCCCTTTGCCCGCGTCCATGACGCCCTGCCCATGCAGGCGCGCTATAGCGATGAGGGGGCGGCAAACCATGTGCGCCTAAGCAGAAGCCGCGGCGCGCAGGGGGTGGAGCTATTCGTCTATGGCCGCGCCATTGGCGATAATGCGGCGACGGATTTCCCTGCCCGTCAAAGCCTTGACGCTAGCCGCGCCATTGCTCGCCTGCACGGGGTTGTGCCCGGGCGCACGGTGTTTGCGCGCCAGTCGGCAAAGGCGATTAACGCCGGCGCTTTTCATAATGATGTGGTGTGTGTCGGGGCGCTTGAAACCTTGTTTTACCATCAGCACGGTTTTGACGATAACGCCGCTATGCGGTGCGATATTATCGCGGCGGCGGATGGATTGTTTGACCCAATATTTGTGGAAGTTCCAGAGGCCGAGGTTCCGCTCGCGGACGCGATTACGGCCTATCTGTTTAACTCCATGCTGGTGCAGGTTCCGGGCGAGGGCCGCCTGACCTTAATTGCGCCGCTAGAGACGCAGGAAATGGCGTCTACTAAAGCCTATTGCGAGCGCCTTGTCGCCAGTAATGGCCCGATTGGCGCGGTGAAATATGTCGATGTACGCCAATCCATGCGCAATGGCGGCGGGCCTGCCTGCCTGCGCCTTCGGGTGGTTTTGACCGATGATGAACTTGCGCAGTGCAATCCGGATATGCTGATGAATGACGCTAAATATGGGCAATTATGCGGCTGGGTAAGCGCCCATTACCGCGAAAAGCTAGCCCCCGATGATTTACGTGATCCGGCCTTGATGGATGAGAGCTTTAGCGCGCTTGACGCCTTGACCAAAATTTTGGGCCTTGGCTCTGATTTCTATCCATTTCAGCGCGCCGCGGGCTAGGCCAGCGCACGGCAATCTAAGTCAGCGCGAAGCGGGGTAGCTTTGATCGCCGCGCGATAGCACGCTGTCCGCGTCGATGATTTGCTCAACGGCGTAGATTTCCCTGTCGCTTTGCAGGCTTTCGTAGAGCGGAGCAAAGTCTTGCTGGGTCGCGGTGAGTAGGTCATCGAAGCTATCGATAGCGAAATAAACCTGCTGAAAATCATCAATGATATAATCGGTTTTCATGATGCGGCGTAGATCAAATTCAATCCGGTTGGGGGAGGGGCTTTCAATGGAAAACGCGCTTTCGGTCGCCGAGGAGGCTATGCCGGCTCCGTAAATTTTTAGCCCGTCATCGGTTTTGATAAGGCCGAACTCCACCGTGTACCAATAGAGCCGCGCGAGGTTTTTCAAACAATCAAATTCCAAAGAGCGCATACCGCCTTGGCCATATGCCTGCATATAATCGGCAAAGACGGGCTGGGTTAGCATGGGCACATGGCCAAAGACGTCGTGGAAAACATCAGGCTCTTGGATGTAATCCATTTGGTCAAGGCCGCGAATAAACCGCCCCGCCGGAAAGCGGCGATTGGCCAGATGGTCAAAAAATACGTCGTCTGGCACAAGGTGAGGCACGGCAATTACCGTCCAGCCGGTTAAGGCGTGAAGCTTTTTATTGAGTTTTGTAAAATCAGGAATACCGCCCCTATTGAGGTCAAGCGCCTCAAGCCCCGCGTAAAACTCTGGCACGGCGCGATCTTTTAAAACCTCTATTTGGCGTGCGTAAAGCGTGTTCCAAATATCATGTTCTTCGGGCGTGTAAGCATTCCATACTTGGTCGATAGTGAAATCCGCGCGCGGGGTTTGCGCGGTAATAATAGGGTCGTTAAGCGGCATGATTATCTAGTCCTATCTCGTGGTGAACATCACCGCTATTAGAGCAGGCTTGCCGAGCCTTTACATGCTTTAAAGCGGGGATAATATGAAATTATTTACCTAGTAAATTTAGCAATATTTTGCCCGACAGGCGCGGGGAGCGGCCATTTTCAAAAGCCTCATGAATGAGCGTGGTGATTTGGCTGTTTATGGGGACGGGGTGGCGAAGGGATTTGCCAAGCTTAACGACCGCGCCGTTGATAAAGTCAATTTCCGTTGGCCGTCCGCGCTGTAAATCTTCCCACATGGAGGAGCGCGCCTTGGCGTCAATTTTTAGGATACGGTTCATTATCGGCTGATAGAGAAAATTAGGCAGGCGCAAAAGTTTTGAGAGTTTATCCGGCGCTGCTTTTCCGATTTGCGCGGGCGTAATATTGGCGGCTTTTAGCACGGATAGGGTTTCATCAATCGACAGGGCAAGAACCTTACGATAGGCACGGCCGCTCATTTCTTCGCGTAAGGTTAAGTCCGATAATGTGTTGATGGCGTTGTTAAGGTTTAGCAAAAGCTTGCCCCAGGCCACGCCGGTCATGTCGGCGCTTAGGCGCGCACTAAGCCCCGCGCCGTTCATGATTTGCGCGAGCCTATCCATATGCGGGGCGTCTTGCATGATGATGTCACCCTCCGTTCCCATGTGGAAATGACCCTTTGGCCCGCGCACGACATTATTAGGTATCATCGCGCCGTGGACGATATGGCGTGGCATTGCGGCGCGGATAATTTGCGGATTACCAATGCCGTTTTGCAGGCTGATAATGATGGCATCGGGCTTGGCTATCGGGGCAAGAATTGCCGCGGCCTGCGCGCTGGCTGTGCTTTTCACCGTGACGAATATAATGTCGCAATGGGATAAAGCGGACGGGTCCGCGGCGTAATCTATGCGCCCAGCGGGGACGGTAAGAATTGGTAAGTCGTAATGGCTAATAGTCATGCCATAGGCGGCGATTTCGCTGGCCAGGGCCTCGCGTCCGACCATGGTGACATCAACTCCGCTATCCGTAAGCCGTCCGCCGACATAGCCGCCAATCGCGCCCGCTCCAAATATGCCAATGGAAAGCGGGGTCATGGATTTGGCACTTCTTCTTCTTCTGGCTGAGGTTCAGGCTCAATAATCGGCGTGGGCGCAAACGGGTTATTGCCGCCGAAAATATCGGTAATCCCGCCGCCTAATATACCGCCCAGCGCCTCTTGCGCTTTAATGCGGGCGCGCTCTGCCATGATTTCGGCGAGGGCGGCCTTATCAAGGCTAGGGCGCACAGCGCCAAAATCTCCCGATAGGCGCAGGGGAATGCCATAGCCAGCAAGTCCGTCTGATTTTGGCGTGCCGTCATCTTTGGCTAAATGGGGGCGCAGGCTGAAATCCACGTGCTGGTGGCCAATATCGAGCGTGCCCGCGCCCTGCGCTCCGATGCCTTTGCCGCGAAGATTAAATTCATCGAGACTGACAATACCGCCGCTAATTTTAAACAGGCCGCGGATTCTATCGAACTGCGTTTTATGCGCCGCGCCAATGCCGCCGGGCACGGTGCGAGTTTTCCACGCATCCTCAATTCCGCTTAGCAGAATTTTTAAATCAACGCCGGATAGCTCCCCGTCCGAGAGTAGGAAATTTCCGCCGCCGGATAGGTTTTGCATGAGGGCGGATTGGCTATGGCCGGCGCCGGTTATGGAAAACGTAATATCGGTATCGCCCGTGACCTTGTCAAAATCTGCCGCCGCGCCAAATAGCTGAGGCGCGCTTAAGGATTTAAGCGCTATGTCTAGGCTGACGGCAGGGGGGAGGGCGGCCCCGTCTACTATGAACGTCACATCGCCTTCGCCGCTATAAAGCTGCGCATTCGGGATTTTTGCGGTTAATTTTCCATCGGCTAGCACTGTGTCAATATTGCTCTCGCCTAGGGTTAGGCGGTTTGTGATGACATTGGGCGTGGTCAAAGTCAGGGTCGCATTAACCGCGCGAAGCGGGGAGAAATCAAGCGGGCTTTTACTCCACGGCTTGATGCCCCCCGTGCGCTCTTGCTGGGAGGCGTGCCCCGTATAGGGGGTTAAATCTAACCCGCTTAGGGCGAGGTTTCCGGTGAGGTTAGGGGCGCCGCTGCTAAGGCTCAAGCCAAATGCGCCTTGGCCGGATATCGCGTCAAAGCTTAGGGCGGCGTCATCAAATTTTATATTTTTAGCCGAGCCGCTGACCGTGCCTGATAGGGAAAACGGGCCGTAAGCTTGGCCGTTATTTTGCGCAGGCAGGGCAATTCCCGTAGCGGCGGCGAGGGCGCGCACGGAAGCCGTAGCCAGCTCCATCTTGCCGGACAAGGTGAGGGCTTCGCCAAGACGGGCCGCGCCATTGTCAATCTGCGCCGTTAAAAGCCCGCCCATAAGCTGGGCGTCTAAAGCGGTGATAGAGGGGGCCGATAGGGGGCCGCTAATGTGACCCTTCGTGGTAAAGCCGCCGGCAATATCCGCGTAGGCAATGGGCGTGTCTAGGGATTGCGATAGGGTTTTAAGGGAGTCGATATGGGCCGTTAAATCACCATCTAGTCTTGGCCGCGCTCCGGCGGAAAACGCTCCGGCGTAATGGGCTTTTAGTCCGTCGCCGCTAAGGGCGGCGTCGAGATTTGAAAAGGACAGCGCGTTGACGGGGCCCTTTAGACTGCCGCTTGCGCGTATGTTTGACAGGGCGGTCAGCGCCTTATGCTCTATGCCGAGGGCGGTGAGCGCAGCCTTGGGCGCTGTGATATTGGCGGTAAACTCACCGCCTAAGGAGGGGGCTGTGCCCGTGGTAATATCGCCGCTATAGCTTGCGGTGAGAACGCTCCCGCTAATATCCGCCTCAAGCGCTGTTATGGATAATGCGTCAAACGCGCCGGAAATATTGCCCTTGGCATTGCCCGTCGAGATAAGGGCTAAGGCAGGATGCGTAAGGGAGAGGGCGGAATTTACGCGGGTCATATCCAAAATATTTGCGGTGAAATTTCCCGACAAGGCGGGGGCGCCGCCCAGACTTATGTCGCCTTGATATTTTGCGGTTAGGGCGCTGCCGCCTATATCTACGTCAAGTTTAGCAATCGACAGGGCGTTGGCCGCGCCAGAAATCACGCCCTGCGCGTTCCCGTGAGATATAAGCCCTATCGCCTCGTGTTTAATATTGAGCGCTTTGGCTATGGCCTGCATATCCGTAATGTCGGCGGTGAAATTGCCGCCAAGCTTTGGCGTCTCGCCGAGGGTGACATCGCCCTGATAGGCCGCGTCAATCGCAGCTCCGCTAGCCTTTAACTTCACGTCTGAGATGGATAAAGCTTTCACCGAGCCTGAAATGCTAGCCAATATTTCGGCGGTTTCGATCAAAGTGGCTCCCTTTATATCGCCCTCTAGATTTGGCTCAATCGCTTTCATGAGGGCGCGGGCATCGGTGATGTCGACGCTTAGTTTCCCATCAAGCTTTGGGCTTATGGCGCCGCCAAGCCGCGTCTCTGCCTTGCCGTGAAACTGCGCGCTAAGGTGCAGCCCAGCCATGGATAGGGCGGCGCCGGTTAGCTTAATATGCTCTGGGCCATAGGTAAGCTGGCCCTTTAAAGCTCCGCTCTGGGCTAATTGCGCATAGGGAATGTCGAAATTGGCGATTTCAATCGCCGAGGCCATATCCTTGATTTGCAGGTCGATATGTGTGGTTAGGGCCAGTCCGTTATCGCCGTCTGCGCGCGCCGCCAAGGTTCCGTCAAGGGTGAGGTTAGCGAGGGGTGAGCTTAGGGCGAGGGTGAAGGGGGCCGCCTGTTTTTGGGTAAAGGATCGGGGCGTATCTAGGCTCGCCTTAATGTTCATTTCTATGCCGTCCAAAGTAAAGGCGCCATTGACGTTGACGGTTTCATCAAGCGCCGGCATGGCTACGGTCATATTTACGGCGCGAAGCTTATGGGCCATGCCCGACTGCGCGTCTTGATAGCTAATGCTGCCATTGGTAATTTTGAACGCGCCGATTGAGGTTTCAAGCGCTTTGGTTTCTGATTCGCCCTTGGGCGCTTTTGCCGCCTCAAATTCCCAATTTGCGTAGCCATCCTTATCACGAATAAGCGTGATTTCCGGCTCCACAAGATTAAAGCTGACTATCTCCACCCGTTTTGACAATAGCGGAAGCAGTTTAATGCGCGCGCTCAGTTCACGCATCTGCATGAACGGGACGTCCTGCGTAAACCCGTCGGGATTGGCGATGGTTACGGCCATTGCCTTCGCCTCAAGGCGCGGCAATACGGAAAGCTTTACGTCGCCGTCAATGGTCACCGCGCGGCCAAGAGCGCTGCTCACCTGCTGAGTGATTTTATCCTTATAGACCGAGGCCGGCACAAGGGAGGGCAGGGCCACCATGGCGACAAGCAAAAGCGCTATGATTAGGCAGAGCGCTATCAGAAACTTTTTCATTGAAAGGCCCTTCCGCAATGCGCGCCAATATATGTGTTGCCAATTGGGCTTATATGGGTTTTCTCCTATGTTTAACATTAAAATTAGGTATTATGGGTGGAAATCGCCACCTTAAATGGCGAGACATAACAGAGTGGAGATGAATTATGTGTGGTTGTGGTCACGAACATATTGAAACAAATGACGAAGAGCTAAATGCTATTGTCACTAAGCGTAAACTTATTCAGGGCCTAGCGGCCGGCACGGTCGTCGTGTATGCGGGCGGCGCAAGCGGCTGTGCTACCAATCCGGAAACCGGTAAAAAACAGCTTATGCTTGTATCTGCCGCTCAGCTTAATCAGATGGCGGCGGCGTCTTGGGCGCAAACCAAACAAAAACAAAAGGTCTCTACGGATCCACGCTATATTGACCGTATTAAGCGTATTGGTAGCCGTATCGCTACGGGCGCTGGCCGGGGTGATCAGGCTTGGGATTACGCCGTATTTGATGATGATACGAAAAATGCCTTCGTTTTGCCCGGCAATCGAGTAGGCTTTTATAAGGGCATGATGGACTTTGCCGATAATGATAGCCAACTTGCCGCCGTTCTTGGCCATGAAGTGGGCCATGTTAGCGGCCGTCATGCGGCCGAGCGCGTTAGTCAGCAAATGGCCGGCGGCCTTGCTGTTCAGCTTGGCGGCGCTTATGGCGCAAGCAAGATGATGAACCGCTGTAAGGAAATGGACGCAGCCTTTCGCCGCTCCGGTAAATATGGCCGGGCGCAGCAAATTGAAGTGCAAAAATGTATCAATAGCGCGCGCCGTAACAGCAAAATGCTTGGCGCTGCCCTTGGCGCAGGCCTGACATATGGCATTATCCTGCCATTCTCTCGCAAACATGAACTTGAAGCGGATTTGCTTGGCGCGAAATATATGCACAAAGCCGGCTATGACGTGATGCAGTCCGTCAAGCTTTGGGAAAAAATGGCCGAGGGGCGTAAAAGCTCTACGCCAGAGTGGATGTCCACCCATCCGGATCCGGGCAGGCGCGCGCGCGATTTGCACAATTATATTAAGGCGCAAGGCTGGGCCTAACCCCCCGAATCGCCTTTTCACCATCAAAGCCCGCGCCCTCTGGTCGCGGGCTTTATTTTTGCGTATTTTTTTTCACATTCGCGGGTTTTCCCGCTTGCGGCCCATGGCCGCTTGGCATAGGTTCCCGCTCGCATGAAGATAAGGGCTAGCCCAAGTCTCAACGTGAAATGTGCCGCCTTAGCTCAGCTGGTTAGAGCGCTGGCTTGTGGAGCCAGAGGTCCTCAGTTCAAGACTGAGAGGCGGTACCATTTTCTCCCTAATATTCCCCAACTTATTTTTAGATAGCCGGCGCTTGTAAAGCGCTTGTTTACCATAATTGCCTATCAAGGCGCTATGAGCACGCCCATATCAGAATTTAGCCATAATGAAGACGATGTACGCATTTTAGTCGCGCATCCCGATCCCGCGCGCCGCGCCGTCGCGGCCCAGCGGATTTGCCGCAATGTGCGCGCCAATGTACTGACGGATAAAGACCGCCGCCGCGCCTATAAGGTTCTTGAATATATCGCCCAAGATGTTGCGGCCATGGTGCGCCGCGCCCTAGCGATTACCCTAAAAAACTCTCCGGAATTGCCCCATGATTTGGCGATAAAGCTTATCCGCGACATTGATAATATCGCCGTGCCGATTTTAGAAAATTCTCCGGTGCTGACCGATGATGATTTGCTCGACGTGCTAAAGTCCAAGGCGGCGGCGAAAGCTATGGCCATTGCCAAGCGGCCTTCGGTCAGCGGCTCTATCGTGCGGGCGATTATCCGCTTTGGCGATAGCGAGGCCGTGGCCGGCATTGCCGCCAATGATCGCGCCCAATTATCAGAGCAGGCCTACGCCGAAATATTAGAACTCGCCGTCAGCGACGACCTTATCAAAGAGAGCCTTGTGGCGCGCCGCGACTTGCCGCCGCGCATAATTGAGGCGTTGATGAGTCATGCCAGTGAGGCCGTTGCGGTTAAATTGATGGAGCGCCATGACATAGCGCCAAAGCTTGCGGTGACGCTTGCGCGTTCCACCCATGAGCGCGCCGTATCTGATTTTGTTGACCAAAACTGGCTCGCGAGCGAGCTGGCTAATTTAACCCAAAGCCTGCATGAGGCCGGGCGGCTCACCCCGTCGCTCATTATTCGCGCCGTGGCCTGCGGGCAAATACGCTTCAGCGAACACGCCCTTGCGCGCCGTGCGGGGATTAGCCATTCTAAAGCCGCCTTGATGATACATGAGCCGGGGGATTTTGGCCTTAAAACCCTCGCCCGCACTGCTAAAATTGGCGCGTTGGATATGCATATACTCCGCGCCGCTATCGCCATATTCCGCGATTTGGAAATCAGCGGCCTCGACTATGACCGCCCCCATTTTCAGCGCCTGATGATAG
Organism: Robiginitomaculum sp.; assembly: GCA_036478975.1. Lineage (GTDB taxonomy): Bacteria > Pseudomonadota > Alphaproteobacteria > Caulobacterales > Maricaulaceae > Robiginitomaculum. Next base: position 9,563 of record JAZGFA010000171.1, read on the forward strand.
AGCGCGTCCTAACCCTGCCGATAGAGTTTAGCGATGCGGACGGTGACTATTTGCTAGAAAAGCTCGACGGTTTAGGCGGCTTTGATTTTAACTAGAAACAGTGAAAGCAAAGCTTTCACTGCAATAAGTACCGTTAGGGGTGAATTTCGGTCTTCCCGAAAA
>JAZGFA010000172.1:0-16527 GCA_036478975.1 Robiginitomaculum sp.
GCTGCTCAACGCGCACATCTTGGTTATATTCCGTGTAGGATTGGGCCATTGCGCCCTGCCCCGCCATATAGCCCAAGATAGGGGTAAGGCAGAAAACACTGGCAATAAGCGCGGAGCGATAATTCATAGGGGTCTCTTCTAATTTTCAAATGTGTCTGGTAGGTCGATAGTGATAGGCTCTTGCGGCGCATCATTTGGCGAGGTTCCAGCGTTTAAGGCGAGCAAAGCCACGCCCAAGAGCAAAACGAGGCCAGCGGCCATAATAACAAGTTTACGCATAATTTTCTCCAACGGGCCGTTTTGACCCTATCAAAATGTGCTTTGCCGCATTACATATTAGACAAGCAGCATTGGGGTAACATAAAGCCTTATCCAGATGTATAAAGTAATAACAGCAGTGTGCTGCGTAATTTTGGCTCTAATATGGCCAAATAATAGCGAAAACAATAGTTTGAGACCTAATGAATAAACCGGTTATGGACGACATTCACCCTGCCCTATGCGGGCAGTCTATCGCCCTTGTCGGCATGATGGGCGTTGGCAAAACCACCGTGGGTCGCCGGCTTGCCAAACGGCTTGGACTGGACTTTTACGACAGTGATGAGGAAATCGAAAGCGCGTCAGGGCGCACGGTTAAGGGCTATTTTAAGGATCATGGCGAAGAGGCGTTTCGGCGCGGGGAGCGTAAGGTTATCCGACGCCTTCTCAGCGGCCCGCCTATTGTGCTGGCCACGGGCGGCGGCGCATTCATCCCCAAAGCCACGCGCAGAGCCCTCCAAGACGGCGCGCTTACCCTGTGGCTTAAGGCCGATTTTGAAACGATATTTGTTCGCGTGCAGCGTAAAAACACGCGCCCTTTGCTCGATGTGCCCGATCCGGCGGCGGCGCTAAAGACGCTAATTGCCGACCGCTACCCACTTTATGAAAAAGCCAATGTCACCGTTGATGCCAATGTCGGCCCCCATAGCCGCACGGTGGATAATGCAATTAAAGCGATTATGAGCCATTTAAAGCTGGAGGCTAACTAATGTCCCCTTCCCCTACATCTTCCCCTATATCTTCAATGGAGAGTGTGCGCGTCGATCTTGGGCCGCGCAGTTATGACATTCACATCGGCGCAGGGGTTTTGACTAATGCGGGAAAATATATCGCGCCGCTTCTGACCAATAAGCGCGTCGCTATCATCACCGACGAAACCGTGGCCGACCTGCATTTAGAAACCCTCACTGGCGCTCTGACAGATAGCGCCATAGGGAGCCAAGCTTTTATCCTGCCCGCAGGGGAGGCGAGCAAAAGCTATGGCGCTTTGCAATCGCTTTTAGATGACCTGCTTGATGCGGGCTATGAACGGGGCGATTATATCATCGCGCTGGGCGGCGGCGTGATTGGAGATTTGGCCGGATTTGCTGCGAGCATTTTAAAACGCGGCTGCGGCTTTATCCAAATTCCCACCACATTACTGGCCCAAGTCGACAGCTCTGTTGGCGGTAAAACTGCTATCAATACGCGCCATGGTAAAAACCTTATCGGCGCATTTTATCAACCCGCCCTCGTCCTCGTTGACACGGATGTTTTGTCCACCCTAGCGGAGCGGCAAATGCGGGCCGGCTACGCCGAAATTTTAAAATATGGCCTGTTAGGTGACGCCGAGTTTTTTAACTGGCTTGAGGGAAATAGCGCGAAGGTTCTCGATAAAGACCGCGCGGCCCTAAGCTATGCCATTGCAAAATCGTGCCGCGCCAAAGCCGCGATTGTCGCCGCCGATGAGCGTGAGCATGGACGCCGCGCTCTGCTTAATCTTGGCCACACATTTGGCCACTCCTTAGAGGCGCAAGCCGGCTATGGCGGCGCGCTCCTGCACGGAGAAGCGGTGGCGACGGGCATGGTCATGGCGTTTGATTATTGCGCGCAAAACAAAATTTGCAGCGAAGATGACGCGGCGAGAGTGCGCGCGCATTTACGCCAATGCGGCCTAAAAACCTTCGCCGAACTTGCGGCTAATATCCGCAGTGATGCGGATACACATATGGTCAATATGGGCCAAGATAAGAAAAATAGCGGCGGCGAAATTACGCTTATTTTAGCGCGCGCCATTGGCGATTCTTATGTGGAAAAAACTATTAATACCAATATGTTACGTGAATTTTTGAACACGCAAATTAAAAAGGCAAACGGCTAATGGACGCGCTCTTAGACATGATTAAATCTTGGGATTGGAACATTATAGGCACCGCCCTATCCGTGCTATTTCTGATTTTAATATCGGCTTTTTTCTCCGGATCAGAAACCGCGTTAACCGCCGCCTCGCGGGCGCGTTTGCTTGCCCTTGAAAAAGATGGAGACACGCGCGCGGGGCTCGTCAGTAAAATGCTCGCCACGCCGGAGCGGCTTTTGGGCGCGCTATTGCTCGGTAATAATCTGGTCAATATTTTAGCTTCCGCCTTAACCACAGCCCTGTTCATGTCCCTATTTGGCGCGGCGGGCGTGCCCATTGCTACGGCGGTGATGACCGTATTAATTTTAATATTTGCCGAGGTTTTGCCTAAGACCTATGCCATCAGCCAGCCCGATAACGCCGCCGTAAATGTCGCGCGCCCGGTCAGCCTTATTGTCAAAATATTTGCGCCCATCGTGCTGGCCATTCAAGCGATTGTCAGCATGGTTTTAAAACTGTTCGGGGTTGAAAGTGACGGCTCCCCGTGGTCGGCCATGGACGAAATTCGCGGCGCGGTTGACCTGCATCACCAAGAGGGCGGGGTTGCCAAATCGGCCCGCGACCGGATGATTGGCGCGATGGAGCTTGGCGACATCACCGTCGAAGATATTATGATTCACCGCAAAAACCTCATCATGGTTCAGGCGGGATTAACCAGCGCGCAGACCGTTTCCAAATTGATGGAAAGCGGCCATACGCGCGTGCCGATTTGGCGCGGCAATACCGATAATGTCATTGGCGTTCTGCATGCCAAAGACGTGCTCGCGGGCCTGTCCAAAGCGGGCGGAGATTTCAAAAAACTCAACATATCCAGGCTGATGCGCGAGCCTTGGTTTGTGCCAGAGACCACCACCGCCGTGCACCAATTGCGCGCCTTTCAGCAAAAGCGCGAGCATTTTGCCCTCGCCGTGGATGAGTATGGCGCGTTAATGGGGGTGATTACTTTGGAGGACATCATCGAAGAAATCGTCGGCGACATCCAAGATGAATATGACGATGAAGTTGACGGGGTAAACGCCCAAGCCGGCGGCGCCGTGCTGGTTAATGGTGATGTGACCCTGCGCGATTTAAACCGCGCCCGCGATTGGGATTTGCCCGATGAAGAAGCGGTGACCATTGCCGGCCTTGTCATCCACGAGGCGCAAACCATTCCCGACATTGGCCGCGTCTTTAGCTTCCACGGTTATCGTTTTGAAATAATCGGTAAGACCCGCAATCAAATCACCCGTTTGAAGGTCGAAAAAACCGCTTAATTAGCGATAATTTGGCTCAAGCGGCTCCCCCGCCGCGCGTTTGGCGACTATTTCTGCGCTAGCGGCCTTAAGCTGGACAAAGCGCAAAGGGGTTCCGGGGTGGGACTTGGCCACGCTCATGGATTTAACGCTGCGCAGGCCCATTTTGCGCCATAGCTGCTCTGCCCCGTCTATAGCATAGCCGGCGCGGGCGCTGTAATAGAGGCCTACATAATCCGCTTCGCTTTCAAACTGACGCGCAAATGTCCCGCGCCCCAGCGCTAATATCGTGTTTTGAATGATTTTGCGGATGTGACCTTGGGTATTATGGGCCAGTTCATGGCCGACGATTAAGGCAATGTGCTCATCGCTGGCAAACTCCATCAAGCCCGTGGTCACGGTAATATGCCGGCCATCGGCGTAAGCATTGACCGCCGCTGAATATTTAAGCCGCACCGGATAATCGCAAACGGTTTGCGTCTTATAGGGTGGAATATCGAGCGCCTCGCTATAGGCGCTGATTGGCTTACCGTTTGGCCCCTTTATTATCGCGCCTATTTTCAAGCCGCTTCCCCCCGCCAGTAAAACCCGCGGCTCCTTGCCCACAAAGCCAAGGCGCGCCTTGGCGAGCGGGCGCAGGGCTTTAGGCAAGCCCTTTAACCGCATGGTCACCGCGCCAATATCCTCGCGGGTTTTGTCGCATAACGGCGCATTTGCCGCTAATATTGGGCGCGATATACGGATAAGCCGCTCATGGCTGTCCATATATTTGTCGTAAGCCGCCGCGTGTTGAATGTCAGACTCGGCCTGAAATTGCTCCGGCGGGGCGCTTGGCAATGTCGTATTTAGCGTCGCGCACCCGGCCAGCATGGCCGGCAATATATAAATCGCGCGGCGCATTACGTGCCCTTCACCTCTAGGCGCAGGGCGTGAACGCGGCCTTCCATTAAATCCCCAAGGGCGGCGTAAACCGCGCGCTGGCGGGCTAATCTTCCCATATCGTTAAAGGCGGAGGCGCTGATTTTGACAAAGAAATGGCTCTCTCCGCCGTCGCCGTGCTCGGCCGCATGAACGGCCACGCCTCCATGGCCCGCATGTTTATGGCTCTCATCAATCACCTCTAAATGTGAGGGACTGAAATTATTTGTCAGTTTTTCCTTGATAGTCGCACCGATTATGCCCATTTTGTCTAGTCCCAATTGAATCACAGTAAGTAAGAGCAATATAAGCATGGCAGACAGTTTTAGCTACCGCCCAAAAGGCATTGATATTCGCATTAAACCTACGGGCCAAAAGCTCAAGGACAATGAGAAAGTCTGCGATTGGTCGGGCTGCGTGGAAAAAGGCGGCTGCAAAGCGCCGAAATCCCCTGATCGCCTGCGCGATTACTATAATTTTTGCGCCAAACATGCGCGCGAATATAATAAGAACTGGAATTTCTTCTCTGGCATGAGCGATGATGACATTAGCGAATGGCAAGTGGGCGCGCGTCATGGTCATCGCCCGACATGGGACGTGAAGAAAAACACCGGCGAGCGCGCTAAGGGACAAAAAAACCGCCCGGCAGGCACGACCGCCGCCGGCGCCGAGGGCTATAACATCTTTGGCAATGGCGACCGCGAAATGGCGCAACAGCCCCGCCGCCGCCTCACCAAACTACAGCTCAAAGCATTATCAGACCTTGGCCTTGATGAATTTTCCGGCCCTAAAATGGTGCGCGAGCGTTATACCCAGCTGGTTAAACAGCTCCATCCGGATGCCGGCGGTAGCGAAAGCTCCGTGGAAAGCTTTCAGCGCGTGGTCAAAGCCTATAAAGTGCTTAAAACAACAGATCTGGCTTAGGGGCGACGCATATGAGCGATAGCGTATTTCCACTGCAAGCGGCAGACACGAAAGTCTCGGCCCGCAAAACCTTTAATGTCGATTTCGATATGGAGGTTCCGGCCTTTAGCCAGACCAGTGAACATGTGCCCGACATTGACCCCAATTACCTATTTGACCGCGAAACCACCCAAGCCATTCTCGCCGGTTTCACCTATAATCGCCGGGTCATGGTGCAAGGTTATCACGGCACGGGTAAATCCACCCATATCGAGCAAATCGCCGCGCGCCTTAACTGGCCGACCGTGCGCATTAATCTCGATAGCCATGTGTCGCGTATTGATTTGATTGGCAAGGACGCCATTGTCCTTAAAGACGGCAAACAGATTACAGAGTTTCGCGAAGGCCTGCTCCCATGGGCGTTGCAAAACCCCGTAGCGCTTGTGTTCGATGAATATGACGCGGGCCGTCCTGACGTGATGTTTGTCATACAGCGCGTGCTTGAGGCCCAAGGCCGCTTGACCCTGCTTGACCAAAACCGAGTGATTAAGCCCCATGCTAATTTCCGTCTATTTTCGACCACGAATACGGTCGGGCTTGGCGATACGACCGGGCTCTACCACGGCACCCAGCAAATAAACCAAGGCCAGATGGACCGCTGGAACATTGTCACCACGCTCAATTATTTAGACCATGATAGCGAAGCCGCCATCGTGCTGGCGCAGTCCCCCCATTACAATAATAGCGACGGCAAAGCCTTGCTCTCTAACATGGTGCGGGTCGCCGATATGAGCCGCAACGCCTTTATGGCCGGCGACATTTCCACGGTGATGAGCCCGCGCACGGTGATGAACTGGGCCGAAAACGCCCGTATTTTTGACGGCAATATCGCGCAGGCTTTCCGCATGACGTTCCTCAATAAATGTGACGAGCTAGAGCGCCCCATCATCGCCGAATTCTACCAACGCGCCTTCGGAGAAGAGCTCCCAGAAAGCAGCAGCACGATTTTGGTGGCGTAGATTAGCGAGTCCCCCAAAGACACATTTAAGCGGGCGCTAGCCGTTACGACTAAAGCTATATCCGGTGACAAAGAACTGGAAATCAGCTTTGGCGGGGACGTAGCGGGCATGGCGCGCGGGGCGATGATATTGCCTAACCCGCCGAGCAAACCCACCGCCTTGGCCATTGCCAAGGCGCGCGGAGAGGCCGATGCCCTCGCGCTTTATATCGCCCACCATGACGAAGACACATACGGTGCCCTCGCGCCGCCGGCCGGCCTTGCGCGCTCCATCTATGAGGCCCTAGAGCAAGCGCGCGTCGAATCCATTGGCGCCAAGGCCATGGCGGGGACGGCGGATAATCTTCATGCGAGCGTCGATGCCCGTTCGCGCCGGCGCGGCTATCATAAAATGGACTTAACCCAGGACAGCGCCCCGCTGCCCGAAGCGGTTGGGCTTCTTGCCCGTGAAATATTTACCAGACGCCCCCTGCCCAAAGGCGCAGACGGCATCATGGCGGCATGGCGCGACTATATTGAGGGCAAGGCCGGCGATAGCCTGCGCGCCCTCTCCAGTGACCTCTCAGACAGTGCAGGCTTTGCCCGCGCCTGCCACGCCTTTTTACGCGATATGGAACTGAGCGACAGCCCTAGCGGCGCTGAGGAGCAAGAGGATAGCGAGGATGAGTCGCGCGAGGATGAGCAGGAAAAGCCTGACGAAAACGATAGCGCCGACGAGCAGCACCAACCGGGCGCGGCGCAAGTCTCGGAAGCGGACGGCGAGAGCGAGGATGACGGAGGCCAAGACGAAATTGACGCGGAAAATATTGACGGGGATAGCGATAGCGACATGGACGCAACCCCGGCCAATTCCCCTGCCCCGGCCCTGCCTAACACCCCCGCTCCCTACCGCGTCTACACCCGTCAATTTGATGAAATTATTAAGGCCGAGGATTTATGCGACAGCGAAGAGCTGGCCCGCCTGCGCGGTTATCTCGACGGCCATATGGCGGGATTAAGCTCGGTAATTTCCCGTCTGGCCAATCGCTTGCAAAGACGGCTTTTAGCCCAGCAGCAACGCTCTTGGAATTTCGATTTAGAAGAAGGCATACTCGATGCGGCGCGCCTGACCCGCGTGGTCACGGACCCCATGTCGGCCCTGTCCTTTAAGCAGGAAAAGCAAACCGATTTTCGCGATACTATTGTCTCTATCGTGATTGATAATAGCGGCTCCATGCGGGGCCGCCCGATTATGGTCGCCGCCGTCTGCGCCGATATTATGGCGCGCACATTAGAGCGCTGCGGAGTGAAGGCAGAAATTTTAGGCTTCACCACCCGCGCATGGAAGGGCGGCAGCAGTTTCCAAGATTGGCTCTCTGCTGGAAAGCCCAAAAACCCGGGCCGGCTCAATGATTTGCGCCATATTATTTATAAATCCGCTGACATGCCGTGGCGGCGCGCCAAAAATAATCTCGGCCTGATGATGCGCGAGGGCCTGCTTAAGGAAAACATTGACGGCGAGGCGCTCGAATGGGCGCTGGCCCGTCTGCAAAGGCGGCCAGAGCAGCGCCGCATTATGATGGTAATCTCCGACGGCGCCCCCGTGGATGATGCCACCCAAAGCCAGAACCTCACCGGCATGCTTGAAGCGCATTTGCGCATGGTCATTGATAAAATCGAAAACCGCACGGAAGTTGAACTGGTCGCCATCGGCATTGGCCATGACGTGACCCGCTGGTATAGCCGCGCCGTCACCATTATGGACGTGGAGCAACTTGGCGGGGCGATGACAGAGAAACTGGCAGAGCTGTTCGCCGAGCCAGGCAAAGCCGCGAAACGGCGGCGCGCCAGCTAAGCCTTGTTAGAAACTGCCCTTTAAAATTTCATCGCCTTTAACCGCTTTGCCAGAAACCCAACGCCCAATCGGCGTGGTGGTGGCGCCGGAGGAGAACTTCTTGGCCGTAATCGTCCACATATAATATTTATCGTTTCCGTCTTCTTTAATCGGGGTGACGAACATAAATTCATCCCATGTGTAAGTCCAAACCGTAAGTTTGCCCTTATTCCATTCTTTTTCCGAGCGCGTGCGGCTGACAATTTTATCGGTGGTCAAAACAATTGGGCCGTGCTTGCCAAATTCATATTTGGGAATGGCCATAATTTCTTTGGCGATTTTGGCGCGTTTTCTATCCTTAGATTTTGGCTTGGGCAGGCGCGCGCTTGAGAGGGCGTGCTTATTAGAGCCATCTAAAATATTTTGCGTATAGTCGATAAGCGTCAGCATTTTTTGCGCCTCCGCCCCGTCGCGTCCCAGCGCTTTTTCAACCAATAAAGACGCGTCCGCTATGGCGCGCGCCTTGCCAAAATTAGCCTTAGCATATTGCCCCTTATAGCGCGGCACATCGCGATTAAGCCCGACCATGGCATCGGACAAGCCCTTAGCCAGAGCCGCGTAAGCTTCGTCGGATTTTTTAATCTGGCCGCGCGCGAACCGGGTAAGCCGGCTAATATCGCTTTTATCATAGGGCGCGCCCGATTGCGGCGTGCCCGGCGTATTAGCGGGAAGATTTGCGGTTTTAGCAATCTTTTCAAGTTTAGGCAGGCTCTCTAATGCCGCCTTGCGCGCGGCATTGCTTGCCGACGTCCACGCTTCTAATTTTGCCTGCTCATAGGGCGGGTAAAAATCATTTGGCATTTTATGGGCAAATAAAGCCGTCTCAATCGCTTTAAGGTAGACCTGCGGATTGCCGCCGCCCTGTCCGCCCATTTGTTCTTGGGCGCGGCGGTATTCCGTGCCGAGCGTCGCCTTAAGCGCCTTATAGCTTGCGCGCGCCGCCAGCACGTCGGCGTCCTTACTGCTTTCATCTAAAATTTGCGGATAGCGTTTAAGCGCGTCAAAAAACTGCCGAAGTCGGTTTTTCTTAGCGTCAACCACGGCCTGATCTTGGAAGGCGGACGGGCCGGTGGTTTTGATGTCCGCGCGCACGCCGTCCATATCACGAATAAGTTTTTTTAGTTTCACCCGCTGACCGGAGATCATCTCTCCGGACTCGGCGTGAGCTGGCGCGCTGGCGCCTGAAACGATAGCCATTATACCCCCCATAGTCAGTAATATGGCTGCGCCAGAAAGTAGCATAGGTTTAATAGGCAATGTCATGAGAGCGCCCCGCCATCAGTTAAAAGATAATCGCTTATAGGCAATTTGACCCATATTGTCTAGGGGTAGGTATAGCCACAAAAAAACCCGCCTCTGACAAAACAGAGACGGGCTTTAAAATTCAGCAATAGGCGGGGAAGCTATGCAGCTTCTGCCTCGGCTTCAGCGGCCTTTTTGATAAGGGCGCGTTTAATTTTCTTAGCCTTATCGGTCAGCTTGGCGTTCTTCGTGCCCATAAGGAAACCGTCAAGGCCGCCTTTAAAATCAACCGTGCGCAAGGTCGCTGCCGTGATGCGCATGCGAAACTTTTGGCCTAGCGCGTCGGATGGAAGCGTAACATTACATAGATTTGGCTCGAAACGACGACGCGTTTTCGCATTAGAGTGGGACACATTATTGCCGCTCATAGGGCCAGTTCCAACAAGATCGCAAGTGCGGGACATAATAAACCTCTTTTTTTCCCTATATTCCTGATGGAAGGGACGTTAAATTCGTGACTGCATAGCTATGAGAGACTCAATACTAGCAAAGATGACGGGACTTAAACTATTGTTCATAGTGCAGTCAACCGTATGTTTGTTCATATTAGCGATAACTTGCATAGTTTATACAGCTATTATTGGCCTCCCCCTATATATGGGCCTAAATGAAAGGATCTATCATGATCACACGCAAAACATTCACGCGCAGCCTTATAAGCGCCTTCGCGCTCTCCGCTATGTCAATTGCCCCCAATGGCTTAGCCAGCGCCGCAGAGCAGAGCGCGGCTGTCACGAGCGGCATCACCAATTTTAGGCTCGATTACACAGGCTCCCTGTTCATTTTCCCCATGGGAACCCTAACCCTTGCCGGTCAAAAAAACAGCTATGGCTATAGTATGCGCGCGGATATGGATACGGCGGGCATCGCTAAAATGACCAAATCCGGCGGGCTGTGGTCCACATCGGTTGGCTATTACGATAAAGCGGACATACGCCCGACCCAGCATGTTATTCAAAAGCTCAACAAAAAGGGTCGCCGCGTAGAAATCAATTATGACGCGGAGGGCGCGCCTACATCAACCATTGCGCCGCGCTTTGGCTCTATGGGCCAGCCTGCCGCCAGTGACGCGGAGCGCGCCGAGGCGGTCGACGCCCTGTCCGGCATTATGCAGCTTATGATGACAGGCCATACTTATAGCGACGCGCCTTGTTCTGGTAGTGTGCCCATCTTTGACGGTAAACAGCGCTATGATTTGCGCCTTGAAAAGGCTGGCAATAATTACATTCGCCAATCAAGCTATAAGGGCGAAACCGTGCGCTGCCATGTCTATATGGAGACGGTTTCTGGCTATGACACCGAAGATTTGCTGACCGCAGAAGAAGCGGCGACCCCGATTGTCATATATCTGGCCGAGTTTAAAGAGGCCGGCCTGTGGGTTCCTGTGCGCTTTGATTATCGCGTTTCCGGCATTAAAGTGAACATCAAAGCCACTAATATCGACATTAGCAACGGCTAGGTATTACTGCCTAATTTACGCCCCATTTAGCACTATTCATTTGACAGTCGGCCCCCCGGCCTTACATGTGCGTCAATTCGGGGCCAAATAGTGAAAGTTAGTACATTGTCTTTTAAATCTCTCGGCCTGTCCGACACGCTCCTCACAACCCTCACCGCGCAGGGTTATGAAACCCCTACGCCTATTCAGGCCAAGGCTATCCCTGCCGTTATCCGCGGCCGCGACGTTATTGGCCTTGCCCAAACGGGCACGGGTAAAACCGCGGCGTTTTCCCTGCCGATTTTGCACAATTTGACCAAGGACGACATGGACGGCCCCAAGGGCAATCATAATAAATTTCGCCCTATTAAAGTGCTTATTCTCTCCCCTACCCGCGAGCTAGCGGCGCAGATTGAAACCGCCATTCGTAGCTATGCCAAGGGCCTGCCCCTGCGCACGGCCTGCGTGGTTGGCGGCGTCTCCATTCGCCGTCAGCAAGACCGCTTGCGCCAAGGCGTCGATATCCTTGTCGCCACGCCCGGACGGCTTGAGGATTTAATGCAGCAAAGAAGCGTTGTGCTCGATCAAATTCAAACGGTTATCCTCGACGAGGCCGACCAGATGCTCGACATTGGCTTTATGCCCGCCATTCGCCGTATTTTGGGCAAGACCCCGCGCCAGCGCCAAACCTTGCTGTTTTCCGCGACCATGCCCAAGGAGATTAAAAAGCTCTCCCAAGATCACCTCAGCGACCCTATTGAAGTCTCCGTCGCCCCGATATCGGCCACGGCTGACCGGATTGAGCAAAAAATCATTCACCTCGATAAGGGGCAAAAACTCGACGTAACAGCGCGTATTGTAGCAAAACGCCCTACCGCGAAGATTATCATCTTTACCCGCACCAAACGCGGCGCTGATAAAGTGGCCAAGCGGCTCAATAAGGACGGCCTTGGCGCGGGCGCAATCCATGGCAATAAATCGCAAAACCAGCGCGTGCGCGCTCTAGCCGCCTTCACAAGCGGAGATTCGCCCGTACTTGTCGCTACCGACATTGCGGCGCGCGGCATTGACGTGCGCGGCGTAGAGCTTGTCATTAATTTTGAACTGCCAGAAGTGCCAGAACCCTATGTTCACCGCATTGGCCGTACGGGCCGCGCCGGCGCGTCGGGTCAGGCCATATCCCTGTGCTGCTCGGAAGAAATTAAATTGCTCATCGCGATTGAAAAACTGACCAAGCAAAACATTCCCGCTGAAACTCCAAGCGGAGAACGGGTCACACAAAAACCAAAATTTACCCCAAAACCCAAGCCCGACAATCAAGGGCGGCGCGGCGGCGGCGGAAACCGTAACCGTTCAGGCGGCGGAGGCGGCGGCGGAGGCCGTTCAGGCGGCGGCAAGGGCGGACAAAAGCGCAGAAGCGGCGGCGGCAAACCTAAATCATCGGGCGGAGGCGGCGGATATAATCCCGCGGCAGATGGCGGCTCTAGCGCGTCAAGCGGCGCGACAAAACCCCGGCGTGATAATCGCCGCAGGACAACAAAGCCTGCGCCAAAATAAAACCTACTGTTTTTGCGTACGGAACTTTATCTTACGCACATGACCTTCGGAAACCACGGGTTCGTCATTCACGGTCTTCGGAGAGAAGTTTTGGCCATTCACCGCCTTCAGGGCCGCCTCTTCAAATTTGACGCGGTAACGTCCCGCTTCACCGGACACATCTTGTACGCTCGCATTGATAATGCGGCCATTGGCGGCCACATCATAACCAATAGCAACGGTTATAGTTTTACCAAAACCGCGGCGCAAGGGCGCAGCTGGATAGGTTGCGCTAAGGGCGCTTAGGCGCTTGGCATCAACCACAACGTCAGGAGCTTTAGGCGCTGACGCAGGCGCAATTGCAGTGAGGCTCGCGGTTTGCGTGACCCCAGCTTCGGTCTCCACCCCTAGGGGTGGCGTGGCAATTACCGCAAGCTTTGCAGCCGCCTCGGCTTCGGCTGTTTCAATGGCGAGTTTTTCTGCAAGCGCCTCCCGCGCAAGTTTCGCTTCAGTTGCTAGCTTTTGCTCCTCGGCCTTAGCGGCCGCAGAGGCTATTACGTCGGCATTGACCTGCTGGCTTCTTTGGCGGCGTGAGCCTGCTCCATTTGCGCGATGGCCGCATCGGCGGCGCGTTTGGCCTCCTCGGCACGCTGCTGCGCTTCGGTCTGAACCGCAATCGGCTCTTGCGCCTGTCTACCGCGAAGACGGGAGAGTAAACTCGCGCTAGCGGCAGGAACCGTCGCCTTAGCAAGGGTAGCACCCAATTTCCTAGTATCGCTTTCCCATGTCAGAGATTGGGAAAATTCAAGCTCATAACAAGAGACATGCAAGCTATCACCGTCCTCTAGCTCGCGGCCATAGTCTTCAAGCATATCTATTTGGGTGTTACCTCCGCTTGGCTGGCATTCAAGCAATGTTCCTTTTTCTTGATCGACCCAACCAATCGGCGAAAGCCACTGATTGCCGTTACGTTTAACCGTCACCAATATTTGCGAACGGTCGCACGGACGATCGATTAAAAAAGCAAACTTCCCAGCCGCTTGCGATAACGTGATTTCAGTATTAGATATTAGTAGAGTCCCCATAGCGATTAACACATTAAGGTTAGGGGGATTCGCGCGGCTCTCAATGAAAAAAATCAAGAGTCAAAACTTGTCCACAATATTATAGGCTGTCCGCTAGCAATTTTATCACGGCGGAAAAATCAAGATCGCTATGGCCCTGTTCTCCCATCAATTCATAGAGCGCTTTTGCCCGCGCGCCGAGCGGGGTTGACGCGCCGGTTTGGATAGAGGCCTCTTGAGACAGGCGTAAATCTTTAAGCATCATAGCCGCGCTAAATCCGGCGGCGTAATCCTTATTAGACGGAGCCTTTGGCACCGGGCCGGGGGCGGGGCAATAGCTGGTCATTGACCAATTTTGTCCTGATGCGGTTTTGGAAATATCAAAAAACACCTGCGCGTCTAGGCCAAGTTTTTCGGCCAAATTAAACGCCTCGCTCGTGCCAATCATGCAAATACCCAGCAGCATATTATTACAAATTTTTGCCGCCTGACCATTACCGCTAGCCCCTGCGTGGAATATATTTTCACCTATTATTTCAAGAACTTGCTTAGAGCGGTTAAAGGTATTATCACTGCCGCCGCACATAAAGGTAAGCGTGCCTTGCGCCGCGCCAATTGTTCCGCCGGAGACAGGCGCGTCGAGCATTTCAAAACTTTTATCGCTCGCGAGCTTACTAACTTTACGCGCGGTTTCCACGTCAATGGTTGAGCAGTCAATCAGCAGCGCGCCGGATTTTGCGTGGTTAAAAACGCCGCCTTCGTCGCCGTAAACCGCTAAAACATGCGCCCCCGCCGGCAGCATTGTTATCACAATATCGGCATTTTCTACGGCGGATTTCACACTGTCACTTGCGGTGCATCCCTGCTCTACGGCGCGCGCAATCGCGTCTTTTGACAGATCAAAAACCCGAACCCTGTGGCCAAATTTTGCAAGATTAGCCGCCATGCCAATACCCATATTGCCGATGCCGATAAAGCCGATATTTTGCATCATGGGAGAAACTTTAAGGGTTTGCCGGCGGGGCGAAAAACACGCGCAACTTGGCTCGCCGTTACAGCGCTCACATCATCATGTTGCCATTTTGGACTGCGGTCTTTGTCGATTAATTGGGCGCGAATCCCCTCGTAAAAATCTTGGGTTTTGGCGAAACCCATGGACAGGAAAAGTTCTTGGTTCATCGCCGATTTAAAATCAAGCTTGGCCCCTTGGCGCACGGCTTCAAAACTTGCGGCCATGGCAAAGGGCGATTTAGCGCGAATGCTCGCCGCCTGTTTTTGCGCCCATTCACTGCCATCATTATCCAGCGCCCTCAGAATTTCCGGCACGCTATTTTCTCCGAACGCCTTAAGGGACGGCGAAAACCCTGCGCTTTGCGGCGGGCGTTTTACAAAGCGCTCCAGCACGTCAAGAACCCGTTCCGCGCTCCCGTCAAGGCGCGCCGCGCCGAGCGCATCGGTTAACGCCCCGTGCTGCGCGCTGGGCACATAGCCATTGGCAATGCCGAGCGCGCATGTGTCCGCCGTCTTAAGCCGCGCGCCGGTCAGGCCGAGCCATTGGCCGATTTCAATGCCCCATGGCCCCCAGCTTAGGCGCGGCAGAAAATATGTCCCGCCCACGTCTGGGAAATAGCCAATGCCCGTTTCTGGCATGGCAAAAAATGTGGTGTCTCCGGCAATGCGGTGCTGTCCGTGGACGGAGAGGCCGACTCCGCCGCCCATCACCACCCCGTCAATGAGACAGATATAGGGCTTGCTATAGCGGTAAATCAGCTCGTTAAGGGCATATTCCTCGCGCCAGAAAGTCTCGGCGCGCTTATCCCCCGCCTTGCCGCTATCATGGAGCATAACCACGTCGCCGCCGGCGCAAAATGCGCGTTCCCCCGCCCCGTCAAGCAAGACCGCGCCAATATTGGGGTCGCGCTCCCATATTTGCAAAAGCCGCGATATTTCATCGACCATGGCCTGTGACAGCGCATTAAGCGCCTTGGGCCTGTTAAGGGTGATATGGCCCAGATTGCCGGTTACGCGGCTAATGATTTCAATGGTCATTTTGTCTCCCGAGTCAGCTTCGCTGACACTCGCCTCTTGTTATACTTCATGCCCGCTCACCCCGTCGAAGGACGGGGCTTACCTCAATATATTGCGCGCGATAATCATGCGCATGATTTCATTTGTGCCCTCTAGGATTTGGTGCACGCGCAAATCGCGGACGATTTGCTCAATCCCGTAATCCTTTAAATAGCCATAGCCGCCGTGGATTTGCAAAGCGTCATTGGCAATCTTTGAGCAGGCATCACTGGCATAGCGCTTGGCCATGGCGCAGAGCGTGCCAACATCATCGGCTTTAACGTCAATGGCATGGGCGGCGCGGTAAATCATCATGCGCGAGGCCTCAAGCTCCGTCGCCATATCGGCGAGTTTAAACTGGGTGTTTTGGAAGCGGGCAATTGGTTTGCCAAATTGCTCCCGCTCGCCGCTATACTTCATCGCCGCGTCAAGCGCCTTACCCGCCCCGCCAAGACTGCACGCGCCAATATTGACCCGCCCGCCGTCAAGGCCGCTCATGGCGAACCGAAAGCCTTCACCCTCATCGCCAATACGATTTGCTGCCGGAATACGGCAATCGTCAAATATCACTTGCGCCGTGGGCTGGGCGTTCCAGCCCATTTTGCGCTCATTAGCGCCAAAGCTTAGGCCCCGCGCGTCCTTTTCGACGACAAAGGCGCTGATGGATTTTTCCCCCGTGCGGGCCATGACGATATAGATATCAGACCACCCCGCCCCGCTAATGAAAGCCTTTGTGCCATTTAATATATAATCATCCCCGTCGCGCACGGCCTTGGTTTTAAGGCTCGCGGCGTCAGAGCCTGCCCCCGGCTCGGTTAGGCAATAGCTAGCGATAAGCTCTCCGCCCGTCAGGCGCGGGACAAAGCGCGCGCGCAAATCGTCGCTGCCATATGTGTCCACCATCCATGTCGCCATATTGTGAATGGTCAACATGGCCGTGTGAGAAATATCGCCGCGCGCA
>JAZGFA010000173.1:0-13056 GCA_036478975.1 Robiginitomaculum sp.
TAGAGCCTTCGGTCATGAAAATCATGATGCTTTTACGGTCAGCCGCACCGCTAGTTTCAGTTAGGGGCGTAGACGGCATGAGCGCACGCCAGCCCCAAAGAATTCCAGATGGCAAATAGGTTTCACCAACGGGAGTAAGGGAATTTATTTTGCTCTTTACGCTGGTAAAATCCGTAGTCAGGGGCAGGATTTCCGTGCCGCAAAGGTGAGGGATGTTCATAATACCAGAAATTCTATTGCCGCCATATTGGGCGCGCTGGTTCCATGGGGCCAGACGCGAACCGACGCAGCCATCCCACACATAATTCGTGGTTTGCATATTACACTGCTGATAGGTCGGGCCGTAAATGTTATCGCAAACCCTCCGCGTTCCTGCGGGCTGCGCAGGGCGCGCCGCACTGCCGCCGCATGCATAGGGAACGCCGTCATTATAACAGGTGCTAGCCGCTGTCGCTGGCCGCGCAGGTATGGCGCTATAGCGTTCCATACGGCAATTATTTTGGCCAATGACATCGGCGCGGTCACGGCAAACATTATTGCTATCGCTATAGTCGGTAGTGTTTTCCAGCCATGGCGAGCTTCTGCGAGAGAGGCCGACATTGATATATTGGGCGAAAGGGATAACGGAAATTTTCAAATTCCCACTACTATTACGTTCCAAATTATTGACAAGCTCCGTGGCGGCGGTTTTTAGTGACGCAATTTTAGCACCGGTCATGGAATATGTGGTGTCGAGCACCAAGACCACATCGACCGGCTGACTATTGGCAAGGGCAGATTCTGCGGTCGCCGAAATTGGAATGGAGGAATATCCAAATATGGACAAAAATGTTGGATTATAGGTTCCGTCTACGTTGATTTGCACCTTGCCCGCATTAGACAGATTCGCGGTGATGGATAAGCTGTCACTAGACGTGTTTAGCGCATTAACATGGGCCGATGCGGCGCTCTCGATAATGGCTATATCGGTTTCGTTAGATCGCGCCGCCCCAAGCACGGCCGCGTCCGCATAGGCTTGGTAGCTTACTTTTTTTGATGTCATAGAACTGTAGTCTATAGCCACGCCAATCACGAGCAATAGCAGCACAAGTGCGCCGGCCATCATGATGGTCATGTTGCCAGACGTATTTTTGATAAATCGTTTAAACATAATAGATCCCACACAAATTTAATTAACAAGATATTACTGCCAAAGTATGAATAAAGGGCTGAGAGATAGGATTTACCCATCGCTAAGAATTAACCTTAACAACAGGGTAAGCGCAGCTTTCCCTGCAATAAGTGCCATAAGGAGTGAATTTCATTCTTTATGAAAATCACTTGGGTAAGCGCCCTGCAAGCCCCTTGAAATGCGGCTCATATTCCCTATATTTAGCCTATGTATAATCGAATCCATCCCTACGCACTTATCATCGGCATGGCCCTTGGTATTGTGGTGCTTTTAACTCTGCGCCATCCTCTTTTTGCTTTATTTGCGGCGTTTTGCGGCGTCTTAATTTCCGACTTGGTGATTAAGCTTGGCCAAGATCGCGATCTTCCGTGAAACTTTGGCCCATGAGGGCTTTAAAGAGCGTAGCGCTGATATCTACGTTAGTGCTCACCGCTTGCGGCGGGAATCCGCACGTTATTCTTGAGACGGATTTAGGCCCAATAGAGCTTGAAATATTTGAGGATAAAGCGCCGCTCTCTGCGGGTGATTTTCTCTACCATGTTGATCAAGGCCTTTACACGGGCCAAGGTTTTTACCGCGTAGTGCGCCCCGATAATGATCCGCGTAAAATGGGCATGGCGCTTATTCAGGGCGGACTGTTATCCCTCGTCCCCGTGACCCAAGCGATTGAACATGAGCCAACTTCGGTGACAGGCCTGTCCCATCAGGACGGCGTAATTTCAATTGCCCGCGACGGGGTTGGCACAGGTAGCGCCGCTTATTTTTTTATCACTGTTGGTGATAATAGCTTTTTAGACCATGGCGGGAAGCGCAATAGTGATGGTCAGGGATATGCCGCTTTTGGCCAAGTGGTTGCTGGCATGGATGTGGTTAAAGCCATTCAAGCGCTCGATAGCACCGGGCCGAGCGAAGACGAGGTCACTAAGGGGCAATATTTAGAAAAGCCCGTTTCGATTAAAACGGCGCGGCGTAAATAAGAGAGCCTAACTCTTTATATTTTTTCTGAAATTTTGATGGCGGCCTTACAGCCTGCGGTAATTACGCGCGATAATACGGGATAACCGAGCGCATCTTTAGCCCCTTCACTAACAGCAAAATCGCGATGGGCGAGTTCGTCTTCGCGAAATTGGGTGAACACGGCGGACATTTCCGGATCGCTATGTTCTAGCTCTTTAGCCTGGGCCGCGTAATGTTGCTCAATCACGGTTTCCACCGCTTCGGTGCAAGCATGGGCCGCCTTTTCTCCCATCAAAGCCGTCGCCACGCCAAGGCCATAGGCCGCGACGTTCCAAATTGGGGTCATGGCGGTGGGGCGGACATTATGCTCATTTAGCAGGGCGTCAAAGGCGTCGAGATGCTCTTGCTCTTCTTCTTGCATGTGATGCATTTTCAGGCCGAGTTTGCGGGTCTTTGCGTGGCGTGAGAAAACTTTGGACTGGCCTTTATAAATGGCAACCGCGGCGTATTCTCCGGCGTGGTCAACGCGCAGGATTTGCGCGAGGCGCGGAGCGGCGCTCTGCTTTGGGCGCGCGCGGGGGCGGGGTGGGGGGGTCATCTGGCTGGGCCCTTAAAGGCAAAGCGCAAGGACATTAGCGCGCCGAGCAGGGAAATAAGGGCATTCCAAACGGCCATGGACAGGCTGAGAAATGACCATTTCACATCCGAGCAAGCCGGCGCATCAATTTTTTGCTTTAGGCTTTGCGCGAGGTCTTCAATGGTGAAGGCCGCGGACGGGTCCGCCATGCAGCTTTTCGGGCCTTCCCACCAACCATATTCCACGCCCATATGGGCAAAGCCATAAGCAAAGCTGACAAGGAATGCGAGGGCAATAAACCAAAGGAAAATGCGCTTTGCTACGTGACGTAACATGGGGTTTTTGATGAAATAAGCCTGCGCTATCGCCAGTAGGCTTACCACCATAACCAATTTATGGGCATGGCGTTGCCAATAACACATTTGGCACGGGGCCAGCCCGCCAATATGCTCAAAGCCGTAGGCCCCTAGGAGCATTGAAGCGGAAAGCAAAAAGGCAAGAATCGGCCAGCGCGCGGGGCTGAGGCTGTTTTGCAGGAGTGATGATTTTGTGGTCATATTACTTTCTACCAGAGCCATTGCGCTTGTCACAGTGACAAATTGGCATAATTTTTGCTCATTAACTGTATGAATGTGCCAAATAAGCCCAAATAATGCCTACGTCACCTTTCTATTTGGATAAGTTTGTGCTTAACACTTATTAACGTTTTCATGTTAGGGACATGAAAACCTACCACAGAATCCTAGAGGAATTGATTATGGCACTGGCCATTGTCACAGAAAGCGACGTTCCTAACGCTGCAGAGCCGTCTGTAGCGACCGATAATACTCGCCATATTGGGCAAGACCTTCGCCATGCGCGTGAACAGGCTGGCCTATCGCTTCAAGACATATCCGCGAACCTGCATATTAGCGCCGCCTATTTAGGCGCAATTGAACGCCTCGATACGCAGGCTCTGCCAAGTCTTGGCTACGTTCTTGGCTTCATGCGCTCCTATGCTAAATTTCTTGGCCTTGACGTAGTCGACGCCGTGGCGCGCTATAAACAAGATAGCGAAATCCCCCTTGATTTAGGCATGCGTGATGCGCCCCATTTCGTCGCCCGCCGGAAACTGCGCCTGCCTAAAGGCTCCATTGCCGCCGGCGCCATCATTAGCCTATTTGGGGTTTTTACCGCATGGTATTCCATGACCTCTACGGCGCAAACCGCCGCGCCAGTTAACGCGATGGCTGAGGTGACAACGGATATGGGCCTAGCAGCTCCGTCTCCAACCCTTGGTGACCCGGCTGTGATTTCCCTGATGGCTGTTCACCCAAGCTGGGTAGAAGTGCTTGACGCCAATGGCGATGTTATGACCTCGCGCATATTTGTAGCCGGTGAGATGTTTGAAACCCATATCGGGTCTAATGTCACGATTAGCGTCCGTGATGGCGGCGCGCTTGAGCTCTATCGCGGCGGGGAAAACACCGGCCCACTTGGCGCTAAAGGTGTTGCGATTAAAGCGCTATTGCTAGATTAATCCGGCCTAGCCCTCACTATTCAATTTAGCTTTCCATCGGGCCACTTGCTTGGCCACTTCGCTTGGCGCCGTGCCGCCATAGCTGACCCGGCTTGAGGCCGAGGCAAGGGGGGATAGCACGCTATAAACGTCATCGGTGATTTTTGGCTCGACGCTTTGCATGTCGGAGAGGGACAGGCCGTCGAGGGTCTTGCCTTGCTTTTCCGCTAGGGCGACAATGGTGCCAGTAACATGGTGAGCATTGCGAAATGGCATGTCGAGGCTGCGCACCAGCCAGTCCGCCAGATCAGTCGCCGTGGAATAGGCCGCCCCCGCCGCGTCCGCTAGGCGTGCTTTATTGGGCGTCATATCGCCAATCATGCCGGTCATGGCCGCAAGGGCAAGGTCGAGCGCTTCAAAGGCGTCAAACACCGGCTCTTTATCTTCTTGCATGTCCTTGGAATAGGCGAGCGGCAGACCCTTCATCACAATCATAAGGCCCGTTAGCGAGCCAACAATGCGGCCCACCTTGGCGCGCACAAGCTCGGCGGCGTCAGGGTTACGCTTTTGCGGCATGATAGAGCTGCCGGTGGTGTATTTGTCGGACAGGCTGATAAAGGCAAATTGCGCCGACGTCCAAATGACGATTTCTTCCGCGAGGCGCGAGAGATGGGTGGCGCAAATACTGGCGGCGGCGAGGGCTTCTAGGGCGAAATCACGCGCGGATACGGCGTCGAGGGAATTGGCCATAGGGCGGTCAAAACCGAGCGCACTTGCGGTCATATCGCGGTCAATAGGATAGGGGGTTCCGGCCAGCGCCGCCGCGCCAAGCGGGCTTTCATTCATCCGCTCTCGGCAATTTTTAAACCGGCTACGGTCGCGGGCAAACATCTCAAGATAGGCGAGCATGTGGTGGCCAAAGGTCACGGGCTGGGCGCTTTGCAAATGGGTGAAGCCGGGCATGATTGTGTCCGTATTGGCTTCGGCCTGCGCTAAAAGCGCGCGCATTAAACCGTCTAGGCGGCCATCGAAATGGTCTAAATTCCCGCGCACCCAAAGGCGAAAATCCGTCGCCACTTGGTCATTACGCGAGCGTCCCGTATGCAGGCGCCCCGCCGCGTCGCCGATTTTCTCGCGCAAACGGCCTTCAATATTAAGGTGAATGTCTTCTAGCTCATGGCTAAACTTAAATGTGCCATTGTCGATTTCGGCTTTGATTTCGATAAGCCCCTCGGCGATAGCGCTATGGTCTTCGGGCGTGATAATCCCCTTAGCGGCAAGCATGGCGGCATGGGCCTGACTGCCTTCAATATCTTGGGCGGCAAGGCGGCGGTCAAAGTCGATGGACACATTGATGGCTTGCATAATGCCCGACGGAGTGTCAGTGAAACGCCCACCCCACATTTTTTGGCCCTGTTTATTTTGCGGCGATTTATCTGAAGACATATTATGACCCATTCTGCTCAAACCCGTGATAGAAACATTCTCTCTACACTTATCAGGTTAATGCTTTTGATAGGCGCAGTGGCGTTGGCATATGTTATTTTGCGCTCTTGTTCCATATCTAATTCTAACGCTAATTCTGGGGCGAAAATTTCGCTCGCTCGTTTTGCTAAGGGCGGCGTCCACCGCCTTGTGACCATCGAAAGCCCGCCGGCCATGCCCTCTACGCCGATTACGGGGGCGGATGGAGAACTTACGGATTTGCGCGCTGTGTTTGCGCAAGAGAGTAAACTGACTCTGGTTAATGTCTGGGCAACGTGGTGCGCGCCGTGCGTGGCCGAGCTGCCAAGCCTAAGCGCTCTGGCGAAGGCCAATCCTAATATCAGGGTAATTACAATTAGCGTTGACCGTAATTACGAAGACGCCGCGCAGTTTTTACAAGAGCTTGGCGCGGGCAATTTGCCGCTCTATCTCGACGCTACATTTGCGATTGTTGGCAAGACCGGCATGAAAGCCACCGGCGTGCCGATATCCGTATTCTACGGCGCATCTGGCCGGGAGATAGCCCGCCTTGCCGGCGAAGCCGATTGGCAAAGCGATGAGGCGAATGCGCTGATAACGCATGTTTTAGCGCAAGGCGCGCCCTAGCTTAATTTTGGTCGCTAATAATTACTTCGGAACCCGGGCCGATTAAGCCTTGCGCTCTAAGCTCTACTTTTTTAGCCGTCAGCTCGCGGGTCATGGCAGAAATATTGCTGCCCGTGTCCCGTCCAGGAAGGGAGCCTTTGCCTGCGGAATACATGGGAGAAACGCTTCGGTGCTCCCCATAGCCAGCGGTTAAATCAGCAATAACCGTCTCATTGACAATTAATTTAAGGGGCAAGCCGCTATCAATGGTGCCCCGCACTTCATCGCGCATATGCGGCTTTAAATGGGCCAAAAGATCGGCTTTAAAATTGGGGAAAAAAATCGGTTGCACATCATGATAAAGTGTGGAGATAAGCAGGTTGTTATCCGTTCTTTGGAATCCGCGAATAGAGTTTGCATAACGTGAAGCGTTTTGGGCGAGCTCTGCCGTGATTCCGTTTGAAGTGTAGGCGCTTGAACGTAAGGATACGCCGCCAATATCGCCTTGCCAGAATCCGTAAATCACATCTGGATTGCTCCAATTAGCATAGACGATTTTTTCGCGAATATCGCGTAAGGACAAAGGTGTACCATTGATCTTAATAAGCTTTGCGTCGTTAAGCGCTACGCCTTTAATTTTAAGCGCGTAGGGACGCCGCACAGGGTAATTATCGGCGAGCGTATCAAGCATAACAACGTTATGAAGGTTAATCCAATAGGCGAGCTGTTCATCTTTTGAAAGGCTCGTAATATCCGTTTTATTGGCCGTTCTGACCATGGCTTTTTTGAAGGTCTGCAAATAGCGTTTATGTTTTTTAGTTAGGGTAGAAAAGGGAATTTTATTGCCTTCTAACCGGTAAGCCGATGTGTGCTGGAATGCAATTTTTGTACCGACGCGCCGTTGGGGCGCACGCGCTTTTCGGCGAAGGGACGGGCCCGTATCAATCACAATCGTAGAGAGAAGCTCGTCATAGATCGCGTAATCAAGCGTCGCGTCTTGACGGCCTGGTCGCGGGGTAAATTGACTTAGGGGGGCGGAGCTAGCCGTAATGGTTGACGTGGCGCGCGCTGAAATCGGCGTTGCGCTGGCTAGGGGTATCAAAATCGCGCTCGATAATAGGGCTACGCTAAGAAGGCGAAGTGGCAAACGGGACATGAAGGCTCCTTTTCTGTTAGCATTTATATAGGGTATTTCGTATAAAAAAGCAATGACCCTTATCGAAAAACAATATGAAACTTACTTCATGTTTTGCTTTTCCGTAGGGTTTTAGCCCATACGTACCAGCTTGCCGGGCCTTGCTGTGGTGATTTTATCGTCCTTAATCACGCGCTGTCCCGCGACGAATGTGGCCATATATCCGGTGACAGGCTGCAAAAGCCGGCCACTGCCTGCGGGCAGGTCATAGACCATTTCGGGGGTGGCGAGCGTTAGAGTGTCATGGTCGATAATGTTGATGTCAGCCTTAAGCCCGACCGCAATACGCCCGCGGTCGCTTAGGCCGAGATAGTCGGCGCCGTCGGCGGTGAGCATTTGCACGACGCGCCCTAAGGCTATTTTTTTGCTAGGGCGGTCGCGGGCCCAGTAAGAGAGCAAATAGGTCGGGAAGCTGGCATCACAGATAAACCCGACATGGGCGCCGCCATCGGACAGGCCGGGCAGGGCGAGACTATGGGTCATCATAGTATGCACGGCGTCATAATTCATATCTGTATAATTATAGGCGGGGAAATAAATCATCGCCGTGCCGTCATCTTCCAGTAGCCAGTCATACAGCACGGACCAAACGCTCTCGCCTTTGGCCTGCGCTAGGGCGTGGGCGGAGCCTTGATAGCTTTGCTCATAGTCAAGCTTGCCGTCATTATTGGGGGAGAGGCGGAACATTTTTGCCGACAGCATTTCGGTCATGGCAATCATACTATCGGTCATGGGCGGGATAGAGGTTCCGGGGCCGGCGAGCTTTACTGGCGTCTCGGCGAGCATTTTTTCTTTTAAGGCAGGGTCGCGCAATAGGGCGATGCGCTCGGCGTGGGGCTTATCGGCTATCTCTATATAACTTGGAAACGCCATCAGCGGATGGAAAGTGGATTGCAGGCCTAAAAACACGCCAATGCCGCGCGGGGCGCATTGCAGGCGCAAATCAAAACCTTGCTTTTGTAAATCCTCGGCGCGCTTTATAATGCGTTGCCAATGGTCAGGAACCATGTCGCGCTGCATTAATGTCATCGAGGCTTTGTGGTTTGGCGCGGCTTTGAAATAGGCTTCTAATATATCAAATTCTTGGTCAAATTGATCGCCCTCTCGCTCTTGGTTGAAATCATTGACCGCGTGCAAAACCCCGTAATCAAAACCGTTAAACGCGCTGGCAATGCCGGCAAGCTCGCCCGGCGCGGCTTCGCTGGCCGGCGTCCAGTCCCCGTCCATGGAGCGGTGAAAGTCAGAGCGGCCCGTGGAAAACCCTACCGCGCCCGCCGCTAATGCCTGCCGGGTTAAATCGGCCATGGCGTCAATGTCGGCCTGCGTCGCGACTTCCTCGCAGATGGCGCGCTCGCCCATCACATAAACCCGCAGCGGATCGTGGGGGAGCATGAGTGCAAAATCTATCGTGTGGGGCATGGCGTCGAGGGCGTCCATATACTCGGGGAAGCTTTCCCAATCCCACGTAATGCCTTCGTGGAGCGCCGTGCCGGGAATGTCTTCAACCCCTTCCATAAGGCGAATTAATTTATTTTGGTCCGCGGGCCGGCACGGGGCAAACCCTACGCCGCAATTGCCGGTGACAATGGTCGTGACACCGTGATTGACCGAGGGAGCAAGCTGTTCATCCCAGCTTATCTGGCCGTCATAATGGGTGTGTAAATCTATAAAACCGGGGGTGATGATATGGCCGCTCGCGTCAATAGTTTCGCGCGCCTCGCCGTCGCACGCGCCAATTTGCGCGATAAGGCCATCTTTAATGGCGACATTGGCTTTAACCGCCGCCCCGCCATTGCCGTCAATAATAAGCCCGTTAATGATTTTAATATCAAACATGTGTCGCCCTTTTTGTTTTTTTGTCCGCTAGCCTAAATGCGGCCACCATAGCCGTGCCGGCTATAATATGCCAAATTCCCCATGCGCCGATAATGGCGAAAGCTCCGCCAAAGCCTTGCATTTGGGTTAGAAGTATCATCAGGCCTAGGCCAGAGTTTTGAATGCCCACTTCAAAGGTGAGGGCGCGGCGCGTCGCAATATCCGCGCGGGTCAAAAGCCCCGTACCATATCCGAGCGCGAGGGCGCAGCCATTATGGATAATCACTAGCGGGATGATAAGCGCGCCGGCGCTCAGCAGTAAATCATGATAGGTATAAACCCCGCCTGCAATGATAAGCAGCAGTGCGCCGCCGCTTATTAGGGCGAGGGGTTTTTGCAGGCGGGCCGCCAATTTGGGGGCAAAGCGCACAACGAGCATACCCAGCGCTATGGGCAGGCCGAGGATAAGCAGGGTTTGCAAAAGGAATGAAACTATATTGAAATCAATCTGGCCCAGCAGGTCGCGGGTCGGGCCGTAAAGGCTTGACCAAAACACAATCGAAACCGGCGTGATGAACGCGGCCATTAGGCTAGAGCTGGCGGTCATCGACACGGACAGAGCCGTATTGGCGCGGCCAAATAGGGCGAGCAGGTTAGAGACATTTCCGCCGGGGCAGCAGGCGACGAGTATCATGCCAAGGGCAAGGCTCGGCGCGGGATTTAAAAGATGCACGAGGGCTAATGTTAAAAGTGGCAGGGCAAGAATTTGCGCCGTAAGGCCGGCAAGATAATGGCGGGGCTGGGTTTTAAAAAACGCGAAATGCTCCGCGCGCAGGCCAAGGGCAACCGCAAACATCATCATGGCTAGTGAGATAGCCATGCCGATTTCACCCGCCGCGCCTAGCTCTATTACAAAACCCTCTAGCGCCTCTGGCTCCATTAGGCCTCCGGCTTTTGCGCCGCGCGCATTTGGGTGACCGTTTGACGCGAGCCGTCATGGCTATAACCGGGCGGGCCGAAAATATATTTAAAGCGCTGGCCCAATGTCAGCCCAGAGCCGGCGGCGTCCTTAACAATTGAAACCAATTCGTGAAAGGCAATGGTGATGGGGTTATAGGTTTTAAGCGGGTGGACAATGCCGTAATCTGGGCGCTCGACTTCCGGGGTAAATGTGCCAAACATTTTATCCCAGATAATAAATGTCCCCGCGTAATTCATATCGAGATAATCAAGATTGCGGCCATGGTGGACGCGGTGATGGCTGGGCGTATTCATGACCGCTTCAAACCATTTTGGCATTTTGTCGATGACTTCCGTGTGAATCCAAAACTGATATAACAGGTTGAGCGCCCCGGAGAAGGCGACAATTAATGGATGAAATCCAAGCAATACCATGGGGACGCCCATAATCACATGCAGGCCAATATGGTTAGTCCAAGGTTGGCGCAGGGCGGTGGAAAGATTGTAATGCTCAGAGGAATGATGGACATTATGGGACATCCACCAATAGCGCACGGTATGGAAAAAACGGTGCTTCCAGTAATATTTAAAATCGCCAATGATAAAGGCGGCGACGATGACGGGTAGGCCATGGCCTAAATCAAAAAAGCGAAATTGCCAGAAAAACATCAACAGGCCGAGGGAGACAAACCCCATCAGCAAATCACTGGCCGTCATGCCTAATCCCATGGCGACGGAGGCGAGGCCGTCGCGCCCATTATAGCCGATATCTTTGCGGCGCCGCGCAATGAAAACATATTCAATCAGCAATGCGGCGACAAAAAACGGAATGGCGTAGATTAAAATATCCGGAAAAACTGGTGCGCTCATAATGTGTACTCTCGGTGTAATCTATGGCCCAGTCTAGGCCTAGACTTGCGGCCTAAGCAATGGGACATTTTGCTCAAAGATTAGTAAAGGGGAAACTATGTAATTGTGTTATATTTATAAATACAACTTCTAGTTAAGAGAGTCTTCATGCTTTTACGTCTAATACCAGTACAGGTTGCAGATATGCTATCTGTTTAGTTAAAAGTGTTGAGAGGTAAAACAATGCGAAATTTATTACTAGTGGGCGTCACTGCGCTTGCGTTAGCGGGATGCGCGGCAACGCCAACGCCCATGACACATTCGGAAATGGGTGCGCACGCCGCCACTGTCGGCGGCAATGTTGCGGTTGGCCAGGAGCCGATTGCCGGCCCTATCTCGCTTTATGAAGCGATGGCGCGCTCGTTGAAATATAATCTTGAACACCGCGTTGCCATGATGGAATCCGATCTTGCTCAGAACGATTTTGATTTGTCCCGCTATGATCAATTGCCGCAAATTGTGGCCAATGCTGGCTATTATAGCCGTAATAATGAAAACGGCAGCTCTAGCCGCTCGCTTTTGTCGGGCCGTGAGTCCCTAGAGCCGTCCACATCAACCGAGCGCGACGTTTTAGACGCTGACCTTGGGATTAGCTGGAACGTGCTAGATTTTGGCCTTTCCTATATTCGCGCCCAGCAGCTTGGCAATGAAGCGCTCATCGTAGAAGAGCGCCGCCGCAAGGCCATTATTGGTATTATGGAAGATGTGCACCGCGCTTACTGGCGCGCCGCGTCTGCCCAGCGTCTAACCCGCCGCCTTGGCGCCCTAGAGGGTGACGTTCGCACGGCCTTTGAAAGCTCCCGTTCGCTTTATAGCCAGCGGCGCACGGCCCCGATGCCGGCGCTTTCCTACCAACGTGAGTTAAATGACATCAAAGCTCAAGCGCAGAAAATGCAGCGTGAGTTGACCCTTGCTAAAATGGAGTTAGCTGCCTTGATGAACGTTCCCGCCGGAGAGATTTTTTCACTGCAATTACCTAGCCATACGAGCCGCCCCGCGTCCCTCGCTATGTCGCTTGACGAGATGATTAGCGCGGCCCTGCAAAATCGCCCAGAAGTGCGCGAGTCCGCCTATTTAATTGAAATTGGCGAACAGGAAATGAAAAAGGCGATGCTTGAGGCTCTGCCGGGTCTTAATCTATTTGCCGGCGCCAACACCAATTCCAATGATTTTCTTTATAATAATGATTGGGCCGGACTAGGCGCTAAGGCGAGCTGGAACCTAATGAAAGTGTTTGCAACCCCGGCCCGCAAAGCGCGCGCATCGGGCCAAACCGCGCTTGAGCGTGAGAAGGCGCTCGCTACGGCCATGGCGGTAATGACGCAAGTTAATGTCGCCCGCGCCCGCTATAGTTTTCTGCAAGGCGAATATGATACGGCCAGTGAAGGCACAATGGTGCAGTCCGATATTATGGCGCAGGTCAACGCCCAGCGTCAGACCTCTGCCATTAGTAAGCAGACCCTTGTGCGCGAGCAAATGAACACGATTATTTCCGAAGCGCGCCGCGACTCTATTCACGCGGAAATGCAAGAGGCTGCGGCAAAAATCTATACGGCCATGGGCTATGACCCTTACGCCGCGGATATTACGGGCCGCGAATCTATCGCTGATATTGCCAGCTCACTTCAGGTGCTTTGGCAAGCGCGCAGCGAGCGTCCCGGCGCGAAAGTCGCGCAACTGCGCCGAACGTCAAATGTGAAGCTAGCCCAGCTAGCGTCCAGTGACACTGTTAAATTTACC
Source organism: Robiginitomaculum sp. (assembly GCA_036478975.1). GTDB lineage: Bacteria > Pseudomonadota > Alphaproteobacteria > Caulobacterales > Maricaulaceae > Robiginitomaculum. The sequence goes on from JAZGFA010000173.1 coordinate 12,893, forward strand.
GCGGAAAATACGCCGCGATAATTTCTAAAAATCTAGCCCTAAAAGTTTAAATGGCTGGAGCGTGATCGTTTCTGACGCTCCTTACTCGCTCCAGCCATATATGCTCCCCGGGCCCTTTTAATCGCCATGCCAGTCCTATCTGGCCCATTAGGGAGACATGTCCA
>JAZGFA010000174.1:0-9260 GCA_036478975.1 Robiginitomaculum sp.
GCCGCGTCACAACCCTATCCATCCACGAGGAAAAGCGCTGGCCCTATAGCGGCAGCGCGGATGACCAAGGGGGCGGGCGCATTAATGCAAGCGTGCCCACCGGCCTTAATGATAGGGAATTTGCCCATATTATCGAGGCGCTAGTTTTGCCCTATTGCGAGAGGTGGAGCCCGCAAGCCGTGGTGATTACCTGCGGGGCGGATGCGCTCGCCGCTGACCCGCTGTCTAAAATGGGCCTCAGCAATGGCGCGCTTTGGGACGCGGTTGAGGCCGTGCGCGAGGTTATCCCGACCTGCGTCGTGCTTGGCGGGGGCGGCTATAATCCGTGGACGACCGTGCGCTGCTGGGCGGGGCTGTGGGGGCGTTTATCTGGGCGGGATATGCCGCAAACCCTGCCGCTAGAGGCGCAGGCGATTTTGGCGAAATTTGACAGCGACCTCATAGACGAAGAAGACCGCGACCGGCTCTGGCTCACCGCGCTGCAAGATAAGCCCAATAATGGCCCGATAAGAGAATCCGTAATAGCTTTGACTCGCGTCCTCTATCAGCGCCATATTGCTGGCTAGGCCTTGCGTAATGACAGGGCGGCTGTCATAGATGTATTAGCAAATGCTAATGTTAAAGTGGCAGTGCAATAATTAGGGAGAATGGCCCAGTGGATTGGATCGACGGTTTATCACGCATTGAAGCGCTCGAAGACGCGGAATTTGACGCGGGCTTAGTGGCGCAAATGCAGGCGCGCGCGCCCGATATTTTAGGCCGGGAAATCCGCTTTTCCACCCCGACTTTCAAAGAGTTTGAAAGCGCGGAAATGAAGGGCTGCGGTAAAAACTCTTTCCCCGCATTTTCCATTACCGGCGGCGGCTGCGCGCTTAATTGCGACCATTGCCAAAAGAAAATTCTAGAGCCGATGATTGCCGCGGTGAAGCCCGCCATCCTCGATCAAAAAGTACGCGATCTGATTATGATGCAAGACCTGCAGGGTTTTTTGCTCTCCGGCGGATCAAACAAGCGCAATGAGATTAAATATGAGCGCTATTATCCGGTGATAGAGCAGCTTAAGCGCGATTTCCCGCATCTAAAAATTGCTATCCATACGGCGCTTTGTGATGAGGCCGCGGCCAAGTCGATGGAATCCGCCGGCGTCGATACGGCGATGATGGACGTTATTGGGGCGCAGGAAACCATCAATCAAGTCTATAAGCTTGACCGCTCCGTTGATGATTTTGAGGCGACCCTTGCGGCGCTGACGTCAACCAGCATGGATATTTCTCCGCATATCGTTGTCGGCCTGCATTACGGCAAGCTTTTGGGAGAGGCTAACGCCCTCGATATTGTTAGCCGCTATGACATTAAAGCCCTTGTGCTTGTGGTCATCATGCCGTTTTACGCCAAGCCGGGAACCTTCACCGTGCCGACCACATCAGATGTTGGTAAAATATTTTTAGAAGCGCGCACGCGTCTCCCCAATAAGCAAGTCTTGCTTGGCTGCGCACGTCCGCCTGGCATGCATAAGCGCATGACCGATGCCTACGCCGTAATGGCCGGACTTGACGGCATTGCCTTTCCCGCTGACGGGGCGCTGGCCGCGTGTAAAACCATTGGCCGTAAGCATTACCAAGAACATGCCTGCTGCTCGATTAAACTTGGCGCGGACAAGGCGGCGACCACAAGCGCGACCTGCGCCGCTTAATGGAATATGATGTGGTCATAATCGGGCTAGGCCCCGCCGGCTCTAGCGCCGCGATAGAAGCCGCGCGCGCGGGGCTGTCCGTGGTCGCCTTTGAGAAAAAAGCCGTGGCCGGATATCCGGTGCAATGCGCCGAATTTGTGCCGGCCATGCTCGACGCGGGTGAATTGGTTATCTCTGAGACGAGCGTGCAGAAAATCTCTGAGATGATTACCTTTGTCGAAGGGGACACGCCGGACCTGACTAAAAACTTCTCTGGCCATATGATTGATAGGCAGGCTTTTGACGTGTCACTGGCGGAAAAGGCCAAGGCGGCGGGGGTTAAATGCGTGTTTGGCGCTAAGCTGAAATCCATTAGCGATGACGGGCTGTTGACGTTTTCAGATGGCACGATTGTGCGGGGCAAAGCCATTATTGGCGCGGACGGCCCGCGCTCTATGGTCGGCGCGGCCATAGGCAGTATTAACGCCGACATTGTTGAGACGCGCCAGCTTAGCGTGAAGCTTTTAAAGCCGCATATGGCGACTGATATTTATCTGTCCAATGCAATCCCTGGCGGATATGGTTGGATGTTTCCAAAGGGCGACGTCGCCAATATTGGGCTTGGGGTTTATGCTAGCGAAAAAACTATACTTAAAAGCGCGCTTGAGGATCTGCACGCACGCATCGCCGATACGGGGCAGGTGGGCACGGAGGTTTTAGGCTATACGGGCGGGGCTATTCCTGTTGGCGGCATGATAGAGCCGGTTGGCGCGCTGGGCGATAGCGTGGTATTGCTGGCCGGGGACGCGGCGGGGCTGACCAATCCGGTGACCGGCGCGGGCATTGCCGCCGGCGTCATGTCAGGCCGGCTTGCGGGGGAAGCGATAGCCGCGCATTTATCCGGCGAGCCTGAGGCGCTAGAAATATACGCCGAAGACCTAGAAGATTTATTTGGCGCGAGCTTGCGCCGGGCTGTAACCCGCCGCAAAGAGCTGTTTGAGCTTGGCGCGCAAGACGGAAAATTAAGCAAATCCGATATGCGCGGGGCATGGATTGCCTATGAAAATTACTGGCGCGCCGAAAAAGCCGCCTAATATTAGAAAGACTGGAGAAGTTTATGAGCTGCGTAAAAACCGATGGTGTGCAAACCGATAAAAACCCAATGGGCATGGATTTTAATTCCGCCGAGATAATGACCCCGCGCAAGCCTGTAAATGCGCCCAAAGACCTGCGCAATGGCGGGCGGGTTAAGTCCAATGCGGTGGCGCCAACGGGGGTTTACCTGCCCAATAATAATATTCAGACGCCGAATATGACGTCTCCAGAATATGTGCAACTTTCCACCGCCGCCGCGCTGACATTGGGCCTAATGCCCGGCAGCATGTATAATTGCTCGTGTACGCGCTGCTTAAATATTTTGCTGACCTATCCTGAAGGCTGCCGCGCGAATTGCGCCTATTGCGGCCTTGCCCGTCACCGCGAAGCCGAGCGTGATTACGCCGACCGTAATTTCATCCGCGTTGACTGGCCCGCCGTGCCGATGACCCAGGTCGCTGAGATTGTGGCTAAACAAATCCGCGAGGACGGCGAGACGCCGTTTCACCGCATGTGCATTTCTATGATTACCCATCCAAGGTCGGATAAGGACACATTCGCCGTGCTGAAAACGTGGACAGACCACGTTAGCCCCGATGATGTGATGATTTCTATCCTGTCTAACCCGACTACTATGGTGCGTGATGACTTGGTGCGCCTTAAGGATATGGGCACGGATATTTTCACCGTTTCCATGGACGCGGCGACGCCGGACCTATTTGACCGCACGCGCGGCAAGGGCGTGCAGTCGCCGCACACATGGAAGAAATATTGGCAGACCCTAGAAGAGGCCCGCGATATTTACGGCAAGGAAAAATTTGGCGCGCATATCATTATCGGCATGGGCGAGACCGAATATGAGGCGTTGAGCCTTGTGCAAAAAATCGTCGATATGGGCGGCCATAGCCATATGTTCTGCTTCTTCCCGGAGAAGGGCTCGTTGATGGATCATTTGCCGGCCACCCCGCGCGACCAATGGCGCCGGGTGCAGCTTGGCCGCTACCTGCTCGATTATGCGGGCGTGCGCGTTGAGCATATGAAATTTGACGAGCATGGCCGGGTTAAAGATTTCGGCATGCCAAAGGCCGAGCTTGAAATGCTTATCGACACGGGCCTTGCGTTTCAAACGTCCGGCTGTCCGGGTAAATTTGCCGAAGATATCTCCGCCTGCGACCGCCCTTATGGCGACAGCCCAGTCTCTGATATTGCCTCTTATCCGTTCAAGCCCGAAGGCGCGCATATGCGCAAAATTCGCCAGCAACTTGATATGGAAAAGCCGGGCGAGTCCTATGAGCAGGGCGAAGAATTTGACGACCTTTAGCGGGGCGTAACCTATGACAAAAATTACGGTTATTGATACGGGCCTGCGTACGGGGCGTGAAAATATCGCCCATGATCAGGCGATGGTTGAGGCGCGTCTTAGCGGCGTCATTGGCGACAGTTTCAAATTTATTCACTTCAAGCCTTGCGCCCTTATTGGCCGCCATCAGGCCTTGTCCCAAGAACTAAAACTCGACGCCTGCAAAGCGCAAAATGTGCAAACTGTGCGGCGCATGACCGGCGGCGGGGCCATCTATTTTGACGAAGGCCAACTGGGCTGGGCGCTTATCTGTGATAAGAAAATTTTGGGCACACATAACCTCACGGAAATTACAAAAAAGATTTGCGAGGCGGCGGCGCTCGGCCTGTCCACATTGGGCGTTGACGCCCAGTTTCGCCCGCGTAATGACATCGAAGTTGACGGACAAAAAATTTCCGGCACGGGCGGCTTTTTTGACGGAAATATTCTTATGTTTCAAGGCACTGTGCTGGTAGACTTAAGTCCTAAAGTGATGATGTCTGTGCTAAATGTTCCAGCACATAAATTAGAAAAACGTGATTTAAAGAGCGCGGCCCAGCGGGTGACAAGCCTTAAAGCTTTGCTCGGATACGCGCCAAAAATGGCCGATGTTCAGGCGGCTATCGCCAAGGGGTTTGAGCGGCATTTAGGTTTTGAAATGCTTGCCGGAGACTTGCCGCAGGCGGTGGAAGATATGGCGAAAAAATGCCATGATGAAGAAATCGGCACGGACGCATTTGTCGCCGAGATTGACGCGCCTGCGCGCGAGGCTGGCGTGCTTGTCGGCAGTAATGAGGGCGGGAATTTAAAGGCTCACTTGCGCCTTGAGGGGCCGCAAAATAACCGCGTGCGCGAAGTGGTTTTCACCGGCGACGTGTTCGTCACCCCGCCGCGCGCCCTGATGGATTTGGAATCGCATTTACGCGGAAATTTCTTAAAGGACGTCACGCAAAAAACGCAAGAATTTTTTAGCGCGGCGAGCATTGGCATGATTAGTCTTAAGCCGTCTGAGTTTTCAGATGCGGTTTTAAGCGCCGCGTCCAATAGGAAAAATTAACATGAAATTCCTCACCGTTATCCAGCACACAAGCGCCGATTATCTTGGCCTTATCGAAGACCATTTAGAGGGCCGCCGTATCCGGTTTAATTACCATCGCCCGTTTACCGAAGATGGCCGCATTCCGCCCTTTAGCGAAATCGGCGACGGGCTTGTTCTGCTCGGCGGCGGGCCTTGGGGCAGCGCGGGGGCGCGCGACGTTCCAAGCCTTGAAGCTGAAGTGGCGCTAGCGCGCTCCGCCTTCATGCACGGCCTGCCGATAATTGGCATTGGGCTTGGGGCACAGATTTTGGCGCTCGCCACCGATGGCAGCGTCGAGCCGGCTCCGCTGACTTTCACGGTTGGCACGGCGAGGCGCGTCGATGACGGCGCGCTAAATGGCTATATGCCAGAGAGCTACCCGCACGCCGTTTACATGCGCGACCGCCCCGTGCCGCCAAGCTATGCTAAAATTCTGTCCGAGGACGAGGAGGGTCGCCCGGCTGCCTTCCAAATAGGCGACAATGTGTTCGGCTTTGTCGGTCATCCCGGCTTTAAGCGGGCTATGGCCGAAGATCTCATCATGGAATTTGAGGAAGTCCCCGCCTCTCCGGGGACAATGCTCGACCAATTAGGTCTGCAAAAACACGCCATTTCTGACGCGCTTGTGCCTATTATGACTGGTATCGTGCAAATGACCTCTTTAATGACCTTTGAAGACTGAAAACCATTTGCTTAGATTAGGAAAAGCTAATATGCATAGGGGTAAGAGCGCACAATAAGCGCAGGGACTTAGAGGCGCACCAAATCGCGCCGTGATATCATCATAAAGGAAGTACTCATGGCTGAAAAACTCATTATCGTTATGGCAAATACGGACCCGCGCAATGGCGAGGAGCTTGGCGCGCCTTTGTTTCAGGCTACGGTTGCCGCCGTTATGGATTACGAAGTTGAGGTCATCTGCACCGCAACGTCTGGCATTTTGATGAAGCAAGGCTTTGCTGAAGGCCTTGTGGTTAAAGAGGGTTCTCCGAAGACGGTTTATGATTTTATCAAAGACGCCCACGAAGCCGGCGTGAAATTCATGTGCTGCTCGCCTAATCTTGACCTGTTCGACATGACCAAGGAAGAGCTTATTCCGGAATGCACTGACATTGTTGGCGGCGCCTATCTCATCGAAGAGATTATGGAAAATGACGAAGTTCGCGTGATGGCATATTAGAGTTAGGAAACTTCTATGGGACATCATTCAACCACTAGCCGTATTCAAAAGCATATCGGTGACCCCTATGAGGGCACCGAGGAGGTCAGCCGCGAAACCCTAGAGGAAATCTTCCAAGATATTCAGGGTGATTTGCGTTTTGACCATGAGCTTAATGGCTGTCTTAATTGCGGCATTTGCACGGCCACATGCCCTGCGGCCCATTATTACGACTTTAGCCCGCGCGAAATTGTGCAGCTTCTCTGGACGGAAAACCTAGAAGGCATTCATGATGCCATGCAGGAAAAAATCTGGTCCTGCGCCCAGTGCTATACCTGCGCGGCCCGTTGCCCATTTGGCAATTCGCCCGGCGGCCTTATCATGCTGATGCGCGAAACTGCGATTAAGCACGGTATGGAAAGCGCGAAGTCCGTGCTGCGGCCTTTCTCTCGCGTAATGCTGAAATTGATTTCTACGGGTAACCAATTATCGCCCGATATGATTAACCCGGACCATTTCGCCGATTGGGGCCCGAATATCTCCAAGATTGACGCGCCGCTTAAGCTGCTGCGTCAGGCTATCCCTATGCCGACCCTGAATACGATTAAGACCGCGTGGGAAACCAACCTAAAAACCTCAATCGAGCTTTACACGATTTGGGAAATGACCGGCGTTTTAGACCAGCTGGAAACCATTGACGAGAATTTGTTCGACGTAATTGTCGATATTATGGATGAAAAACGTGACGATTGGGATGATTATCTCGACGAAGAAGATGACGAGTAGGAAAATATTATGAGCAATACACCAAATGATGGCACTCCCAATGATGATGGGCGCTTCACCGGCCACGGCAGTGAATGGCGCGATTCTAACCTGTCCGAAGCGGACGCACTAAAGGCGACGAGCTGGGTTGAGGCCAAAATCGACAAGCGCTCCATGCTCACCAATAAAGACCGCGTGCATGATATTCGCGACGTTATGTGGCAGCTTGAAAAAGAGGGCGAAATTGCGGTTCACCGGGTCAGCGACGAGCATGGCCCACGCATTGCTAAGACGCTTTATGGCTGGGATAAAAAAATCCCAACTCGCCAACTTTGGCATCATAAATCCTGCGGCCAGTGCGGCAATATCCCCGGCTATCCGACATCGCTTTTATGGATGATGAACGAGATGGATATTCCCTATCTCGACGAGACCGACCAAACGTCGTGTACGGCGTGGAATTATCACGGCTCTGGCATTGGCAATATTGAAAGCCTCGCCGCCGTATTCCTGCGCAATTTCCACCAAGCCTACGTCAGCGCCCGCGCTGAAGGTAAGCCGGACGGCTATTATTATCCGCTTGTCCATTGCGGCACGAGCTTTGGTAATTACAAAGAAGTGCGTGAATATTTGCTGCTCTCCGCGCCTTTGCGTGAGCGGGTAAAGAAAATTTTGGGCAAGCTAGACCGTCTTGTTGACGGCAAATTGCTTATCCCTGAAGAAGTCGTGCATTATTCTGAATGGGTGCATGTGATGCGCAAGGATATTGCCAATCGCCAGACGATTGATTTGTCAAATGTGCGCGCCACTATTCACCCCGCTTGCCATGTTTATAAAATGGTTCCGCAGGACGTTATCTATGATGATGACGTTTTGGACGGCAATCGCGTCGCGGTGTCTACGGGCATTGTTCAGTCATTGGGCGCGCAAGTTATCGATTATTCCACATGGTATGATTGCTGCGGTTTTGGCTTTAGGCACATTATTTCCGAGCGTGAGTTCACCCGCTCTTTCGCCATTGATCGCAAGATTAAAGTGGTGATTGACGAGGCGCAATCGGACGTGATGATTGGCCATGATACGGGCTGTATTACCACGCTTGATAAGAACCAATGGATTGCTAAGGCTGACCCGCGCAATGAGGGCAAAAACTACGAATTGCCAGTGATTGCCGATATTCAGCTCGCGGCCCTCGCCTGCGGCGCCCATCCTTATAAAATCATCCAGTCCCATTGGCACGCTTCGCCGATGGAAAACCTATTTGACAAAATGGGCATTGATTGGCGCAAGGCCAAGGCAGAATTTGAGGATTACCTCAAACTTGTCGAAAAAGGCCAGCAAGAAAACCTTTATGATCCGCGCCGCCGTATTACTGGCGGGCCGGGCTTTATTAAACCGGCGGATCGCGTCAAATTAGGAATGCAATAATATGTCTAAACCTGTACTTATCGTCGGCGCTGGCCCGTCTGGCCTTGCCGCAGCCCATGCGCTCGCAAGCGTTGGCCAAAAGGTTGTTTTGGTGGAAAAAGAAGACCGTCTCGGCGGCGCGCCAATCCTATCTGGTTATTCCAAACTCGTGCCAAGCGGCGAGTGGGCTAAGGACGCTATCGGCTCCATGGTTGACCGCGTAGTCGGTCATAAACTCATCACCGTGCATAAAGGGCAAACCGTCAAAGCGTTTACCGGCAAGCCCGGTAATTTCAAAGCCGAGCTATCGGGCGGTAAATCCGTCTCCGCTAGCGCCACGGTTTTGTGTACCGGCTTCACCCATTTTGATAGTGTCAATAAACCCGAATGGGGCTTTGGCACTTATCCGGATGTTGTGACCACAACCCAGGTCGAACAAATGATATCCTCAGGGCAGGGCGTACGCCGACCAAGTAATGGCGAAAAGCCGAAGCGCGTCGCTATCTTGCTGTGCGTTGGTTCGCGTGACCGCCAAATTGGCCGCGAATGGTGCTCTAAAATTTGCTGTTCCGTATCGGCTAAAATGGGCATGGAAATTCGCGAAGAATTACCCGATTGCCATGTCTATATCTACTATATGGACATTCGCACATTCGGCCTTTACGAAGAAGTGTACTGGAAATCCCAAGAAGAATTTAAAGTCAAATATATCAAGGCGCGTATCGCCGAGGTTACATCTGACGGC
>JAZGFA010000175.1:0-5402 GCA_036478975.1 Robiginitomaculum sp.
AAACTCCGGCTAAGCCGCCAATGGCCGCTGCGCTGGCCGCGATTTGAGCGCCGCCGTGATTACCGATAAAGAAGATAGCAAAGCAAAAGCCAAGCACGGCGTAATCTTTGATTTGCACGGCTTTGGAAAATGGTGATGGGGCAAGGGGACTCATGGGGGGCTTATAGGGGGTAAATACGGATAAAAAAAGCAGGGATTTCCTAGATGTCCTCGGCCATAAAAATTACAGTTTTACCCGTGTTATTCCTATTTTTTTACTTTAAGAGAAGGGGATTGAGAAAAGATAGGCAGTTAAAGTGGCAAAACGCAAAGATAATAGCCCTACGGAAGTCGGGACGGCCCTTGGCAAAAGTCGCCGCGCCTTTATCGGCGTGGGGCTGTTTAGCGCCTTTATCAACCTGCTCATGCTCACCGGCCCGCTTTACATGTTGCAGGTTTATGACCGGGTGCTGATTTCCCATTCCATGTCTACCCTTGTGGTGCTGTCTATCGTTATGGGCGCGCTGTATATTTTCATGGGGTTTTTGGAGTGGATACGCTCGCGCGTGCTTGTGCGCATTGGTAATGAAATTGAGAGCGACCTTTCGGGGCGCACTTTCGGGGTTTGGATGACCCAAGGCCTATACGGAAAAATCGGTAGCCGTAATCGCCCGCTTGATGATTTAACTAGCGTCAAGACCTTCCTCTCTGGCCCGGCTCCGGGGGCGTTATTTGATATGCCTTGGGCACCGTTTTTCATTGCCGTAATCTGGTACTTGCATTGGGTGTTAGGCGTCGCGGCGCTTATCGGCGCGATTATTATTGCGATTATTGCGGTGATGAATGAATACTCCACCCGCGACACTTTATTAAAGTCGCGCCAACATTTAATGCAAAGCCGCTCGGTTGCAGAGCAAAGTCACCGTCAATCCGACAGCGTTCTTGCTATGGGCATGGGGGCGAATATGGCGGCGCGCTGGAATGCCAGCCATAGCCAAGGGGCGAGCTTGCACACAAGGGGCAGCGATAAGGCCGGCGGTTATAGCGCGGTTACCAAGGCGTTTCGCATGTTCGTGCAATCGGCAATTTTGGGCCTAGGTTGCGCGCTGGCCGTGGTCGGTGAAATCTCCCCCGGCGCGATGATTGCCGGCTCTATCATTATGGGACGGGCGCTGGCGCCCATCCAAATGGCAATTGGCCAATGGCGCGGCTTTGTTAATGCGCGCGGCGCCTATGACCGGCTTAATGTTTTTTATGATGCCATTCCGCAGGCGGGGAAAGTGTTACAGCTTCCGGAGCCAAGCGGGCATATCAAGGTGAGCAATTTATTTGGCGCGGCCCCTGGCAGCCCATCGGCCATGCTAAAAAATATCAATTTTGAGGTGAAACCGGGCCAAGCGGTTGGGGTGCTCGGCCCTAGCGCATCGGGTAAATCGACCCTCGCCCGCATGCTTGTCGGCATATGGCCCGCCGCGCGCGGGGACGTGCGTCTTGACGGGGCGACCTATGACCAATGGGACCGGGATGTGCTTGGCCCCCATATTGGCTATCTGCCCCAAGATGTGGAGCTGTTTGACGGGACTATCGGAGAAAATATTGCGCGGTTTATGCCCGACGCCAGTGATGAAGCGATAATCACGGCGGCCAAAAGCGCCGGAGTTCACGAGATGATTCTCAATTTCGAAAATGGCTATAAGGCGCAAATCGGCCCGCAAAGCGGCGCTGGGACTATGGTGCTATCGGGCGGGCAGGTGCAACGCATAGCGCTGGCGCGGGCCCTGTTTGGCGAGCCAAAACTTATCGTGCTTGATGAGCCAACCGCCCATTTGGATAGGGAAGGCGACGCGGCTTTAACGCATGCTATTTCTCAGGCTCGCAGACGCGGCGCCGTGGTGATTGTCATGACCCATAGGCCAAGCGCCATCGCGGCGGTGGACCATTTGCTTGTGCTAACCCAAGGCGCGCAGGTAGAATTTGGCCCTAAAGATGAGGTGCTTAAAGCTATGAAGATGCATAGCGATAAGGGGGCGGGCGGGCAATCTACGACGCGCAAAACCCAAAACACTATGGCCCAAAACACTACGGTAAGGCGCTCCAGCAATTTTTCTCTTGCCTCGCCCAATACCCTTAAAGGTAAAGGCGCGTCATGACCCCCAATACGGCCCAAACACTCGCCGCGCCAAAGCGCAGTTATGACCGCTATTTAAAAATAGGCGGATTTGCAATTACTGGCCTATTTGCGTTTTTACTTGTCGCGATGTTTATGCCCATTCAAGGGGCTGTTGTCGCTGCGGGAACAATCGTTGTCGAGGGACGGCCTAAGGTCTTGCAGCATTTGGACGGGGGCATTGTCGGGGAAATATTTGTGGCTGACGGCGATGTGGTGAAAGCCGGAGACATTATGATGCGCCTTGATACAACGGCGCTTTCCGCCAATCGTGACCTTATCAGCAACCGTTTGCTGGAATCGCAAACCTTACGCGGGCGACTGCTAGCCGAGCGCGATAACGCGCAGGCAATTAATTGGGACAGCCTTTTTAAAGCGGATGAAATCACCCCGAAATTGCAACAGCGCATGAATGACCAAGACGGCTTGTTTTTGACCCGCCGCAAGGCGCGCAATGGCATGGCATCGCAATTGCGCAGCCGAATTTTCCAGAGGCAAGATCAAATCAAAGGCTTAAAGGCTCTGATTGCGTCAAAACAAGAGCAGCTCGCCCTCACCCATAAACAGCTTGCGGGCCAGAGAATTCTTGTGGAACGTAATGTGATTAAAGATGTGTATTCGTCGATTATTACTTTGGAGCGCGAACAGGCTTCACTGAATGGTGACATCGCTAATTATAATTCTGAAATAGCCCGCACCCGCAATGCCATTAGCGAGACGCAAATTGAAATTGCCCAAGCCGAGCGCAATTTTCAAGAAAAAGTGCTGACCGAGCTGCGCTCCACGGAGAGCCAAATTTCAGATTTGAAAGAGCAGCTTATCACCGCCAATGATCAAACCGCCCGCATTGATATTAAAAGCCCTGTTGACGGCATTGTTCACAATATGACCGTGACCACGGTGGGCGGGGTGATTACGCCGGCCAATCCGATTATGGAAATCATCCCTAGCGACACGGCCTTAATCGTTGAGGCGCAGGTCGCGCCCTCCGACATTGATCAAATCTATGTGGGCCAGGAAACCAATGTGCGGCTATCCGCTTTTAATACGCGCACTACGCCGGAGCTTACGGGCAGGGTCATATCCACATCGGCCAATACGGTGATCGATAGCGTTACGGGGTTTGCCTTTTATACGGTGAAGATACACATACCCAGCGAGGAGCTGGCGCGTTTAAACGGCCTTAAACTCATTCCCGGAATGCCCGCCGAAGGTTATATGCAGACGGAAAAACGCAGCATTTGGAACTATCTTATCAAGCCGGCAACGGACCAACTCTCCCATGCATTACGTGAGGAGTAGGGCGGCCAAATAGGTTTACTCGTCCTCTGTCCCAAGCCCTAAAGCGTCAACCATAATGTTGTAGATTTCCTTTTGGTCGATGACGCCGCGTGCGCCATCCGCTCCGGGGCCGCGCGCAAAGAGGGCCACGTCTTCGCCCGCATGGGCCTCGCTATCCATTTTAATAGCGACTTCTTGGTGGTAATCTGGCGCCTGGGTAATGGCATTGGTTAAGGGCTTATTCAGGCTGCCGCGCACATTGGCCCCGTTATAATAACCGAGCGTAGTGTAGGGATTACCATCTTCTGCCAAGGCGTAGGAATCCTCTTCGTCCCAGCGCACAAGCCCTAATATCGGATTTCCGCGCCCCGGATAGCCGGAGATTGTAAACACATGCGAATGGTCAGCGGTGACGAGGATAAGCGTTTCCGCCGGGTCGGTTACGTCCATGGCCGCCTGCACGGCATTTGCAAAAGCCTGCGCGTCGGTAAGGGCACGGTAAGCATTGGTGTCGTGGTGGGCGTGGTCAATGCGCCCGCCTTCTACCATCAGATAATAGCCATTGCCGCTGGCCGAAAGGCTTTCAATTGCCCGCGTGGTCATCTCAGAAATTGACGGCTGTTTGCTGTCGTCGCGGTCGACTTCAAAGGAGAGGTGGGAGGCGCTCATAACCCCTAAAACCTTGGGGCCGGATTTGGGTAGGGCGCGCAGCTCTTGGGCATTGCTGACCGTGATATGGTTATCGGACTTTTCCGCCCATTCGCCCATGAGGTCGCGCATGTCGTTGCGCTTGTCCCGCGTAAAATTACGCAAGCCTCCGCCAAGTACATAATCAAGGTTGGAGGCGATGAGTTGGCTAGCGAGATCTGTGCAACCTTTCTCGAAAGCGTCAACACTTAAATCGCTGTCGCGCTCAAAATAGCGGCTGGAAGAATGGCCATAAACGGCGGCGGGGGTGGCGTGGGTTAGGCGGGTTGTAGTGACAAGGCCTACGCTCATGCCGGCAGACTTTGCCATATCGGCCATGGTGGTCGGCGGTTGATGGTTATCGCTTTTGCAATGGGCGTCGTTTTCATTCGGGCGCACGTTGATTTTGCCGATTTCGGTTTTAATTCCCGTATTCATCGCGCTTGCCGTGCCGGCGCTATCGGCGACTTGGGCGTCAAAATTATAGGTTTTTACCAAGGCGACATTGGGGAAGGTTTCAAAGGATAAAACATTTTCCTCCCCGTCCATTCCCTTGGATTGACCGTCAAATATTCGCGTTGCGGTGATGGTAGAAATGCCCATGCCATCGCCAATAAATAGAATGACATTCTTGGCTTTGGGTTTTACTTCAATCATTTCTGCGGGGGCAGAATTGGCGCTACAGGCGGTTAAAACCAAAGCGGAAACGGCGCAAAAGCTTAAGATTTTTAGAGAGTTTTTCATGGGGTTTATCCTTAAATTTTATCGAATTTTTTAAGCTTTGCTGGGCAAAGCCCGCGCACTGAGTTCCCTACATATACCGCATTCGCGCGCTTAATGTCACGCGGGTATAAGGTTTTGATTTTAACCTCTCCGCGCGCAACAAGCTCCGCGCGCAAAACCCCCGCAAGCAAACCGCTAGACATAGGCGGGCTATAGAGCTGCCCGTCAAGGCTTAAGAAAATATTGGTATAACTGCCTTCGGTCAGCTCGCCGCGCTCATTAATGAAAATCAGCTCATCGCAATTTTCTAAAGTTTTCAGCCGCGCCCGCTCGCGGTCATAAAATGGCAAGGGGCTAGTTTTATGGCGCAGGGTTTTATCTTGGGAATTGGCGGTATGCTTAGACAGGCGCAGGCGCAGGGGATTGCGCGTTGGCCCTAGCGCCGCGCGGGTGACGCTAATGTCTCCGGCTACGCCAAGGCTAAGCCGCACGCGCTGGGGCATGGCCTTGCCGCTCATGGCGTCATCAAGCGCGCCCATTACGGCGCGTAAATCTAGCCTATGTC
>JAZGFA010000176.1:0-5369 GCA_036478975.1 Robiginitomaculum sp.
TTATAGGCCGCGAGCTCATCGACGAGCTGCTCATCCCCGCCCTTTTCGATGTAGAGCATTTCTTGCACTTGGAACAGCATGGTCTCATAACTCTCAAAATAAAATGTGCAATCGCGCCCAAGGTCAATGCGGCGTAAAGCCTTAGCCGGCTTTAGCGCGGCGCGGCGCGTCTTACGCACGGGCGCAAAATCAACGTTACTTACAATGTCATTAGCCGTAATTTGGCGCGTGTCTTTGGGCATAAATCTCTCTTAAATAAGGCCGTATGATTTGGCCATTAATTCCATTGGGTGGTCAGGAGCAATCGTGCTTCCGTCTTCATTAGCGCCCATCACATTGACCAAATGTTTACAGGCAAGCGGGCAGTCGGAGCACAGATTATCGTTCTTCTTGCCCTTAATTTGGCGCACGGCGGGGCGCGCAACTTTTAGCGCCATAGCCCGCGTTTTTTTCATAATCCCGAACGTGCCGCCATGGCCAGAGCAGCGCTCAACAATGTCAACTTTTGTATCAGGTATTCGGCGCAGCATTTCCGCTGACTTCGCGCCCATATTTTGCGCCCGCGCATGGCAAGCGCTATGCACGGTAATGCCGCCTTCAATTGGAGACAGCCCCTCGGCTAACCCTTCTTTCTTGGCGATGTCGACCATGTATTCGCAAACATCATAGGTCGCCGCCGATAGGCGTTTAATCCCCTCATCATCGGGTAAGATTAATGGCCATTCCATTTTCATCATCAAGCCGCAAGAGGCGGTTAAGGCGATGACGTCATAGCCCTTCTCTACCCATGGCAGCAGCTCGGCTTTGACCTTTTGCGCTTGCTCGGCCACTTGCGCGATATTGCCCTGCTCTAAATAGGGCATGCCGCAACAGGCCGGATAAACTACCTCGGTTTCCACCCCGTTTTTAGCCAGCACCGCATGGGCCGCAACGCCGCTTTCCGGTTTGTTAAAGTCCACATAACAGGTGGCATAAATCACCACTTTGCGGGTGCTAGCCGGCGCGTCCATATTGCGAACAGGCGGGTTTTTCGCCGATAAATCTTCGAAAGTTTTAGAATGAAATTTTGGCAAATCAGCCTTGCGATCTATGCCGGTTAATTTTTCTATGGCGGGGCGCGTAATCTTATTACCCGTCTTAGAACCCCAATTGGCTAGGCCGGATACGGGCTTCATCATTTTGCCGTTACGGTCCATTTTCACGAGCTGTTTGTCAGCAAATGAAGCGCCCTTTTCCTTAAATTCAGCGGCGCGAGCGCGCAGCATTAAATGCGGGAAATCAAGGTCAAATTCATGAGGCGGCACATAGGGACATTTAACCATGAAACACATGTCACACAGCGTGCAAGCATCCACGACCTTGCCAAAATCAGCCTTATCAACCGTATCAAGCTCGCCGCTTTCACTATCATCAATCATGTCAAATAGGATTGGGAAGCTTTCACACAGGTTAAAACAGCGGCGACACCCATGGCAGATATCAAATACCCGCTCCAATTCCTCGGTGATAAAACCTTCATTGTAAAAATCGTCCGACTGCCAATCTAGGGCGTGACGTGTAGGCGCAGAAAGGCTGCCCTCTTTTGGAGGTTTCGACATAGCATATCCTTAAATGAAAATGACCGGCCTCCTAATAGAGAGCCGGTCAATTAAAGGGTTTAATCATCCATGCTGGCTAGGGCTTTTGTGAAGCGCCCCGCATGGGATTTTTCCGCCTTGGCTAGGGTTTCAAACCAATCGGCGATTTCTTCAAAACCTTCTTCGCGGGCCGTGCGCGCCATGCCCGGATACATATCCGTATATTCATGGGTCTCGCCTTCAATTGCGGATTTTAAATTGTCGGACGTGCCGCCAATCGGAAGGCCGGTCGCCGGATCGCCGACCTCTTCCATAAATTCAAGATGGCCATGCGCATGGCCGGTTTCGCCCTCTGCGGTGGAGCGGAAAACAGAGGCAACATCATTATAGCCTTCAATGTCTGCCTTTTGCGCGAAGTAAAGATAACGGCGATTAGCTTGGCTCTCGCCCGCAAAGGCGTCTTTTAAATTGTCCAAAGTTTTTGAATTTGCTAGTCCCATCATCGTCTCCTTAAAATATTTTGATAGGCTAGTGATACGTCAAGACAACCACCGCGTCAATCAATTTAGAATAATTCTAACTGCTAGCCGGTAACCGCCGCCATAACGCGCATGGCATTACCACCGATAATTTTGGCAATTTCATCATCGTGCATTCCGCGCTGCATAAGCGCCGTAACCACAAGCGGGAAATCGGCGTAATCATCCCAAACCGGTTTGTAATTAGCGTCCATATCCGTGCCAAAGCCCACATGGTCAATGCCAACACTATCCACCAGTTCTAATATACGGCTGATAAAACCGTCCATCGTATTAATGCCCAGCCCCGCTGGCCAGCCGCCAATAATGCCGCCGCCCTCTGCGATACGTTTGGCCAAATCCTTGGTAATAAAACGCGGCATGTTAGGCATTTTATCGGACAGGATATGGGTGTGGGAGCAGATAATCGGCTTGTCAGAAATATCAAGCATTCCAGATAGGCTATCGAGCGAAGCGTGCGCCCCGTCAATCACCATGCCAAGCCGGTTCATCTCTTTGATAATGGCAATGCCCGCATCGGTCAGCCCGCCATGTTTTGGCGCGGCGGTCATCATATCGCCCAGTTCATTATGGTGATAATGGATGGGGTTGATAACGCGCAGGCCGTCCTCGTAGGTTTCGCGCAGACGCTCTACGCTGCCGCCAAGAAAATCTCCGCCCTCAGCCCCGTAAAGGCAGGCGATTTCGCCCGCCGCGCGCGCCTTGGTGATATCGGAGGTATTAAACACCGCCGTGACAAGTCCGCTTTGGGCCAGCGCCTTCAAATTACCCATTTGCCGCTTATGGCTCTCCCACGCTTCCCCCGGCTCAAATTCACGCCATGTGGAAAGGCCTTTGCCTTTTACCACCTCTAAAATTTGCAAATCGGCCACGGTGCAAAACGTCACGCAATTCATGCCGCCGGCGCGCATATCGGCAACCGCCTTATCTTCAAAACTGCCCATAAGCGTATAGAGCTTTATAATCCCCTTAAGGTCGCTCGCCCCCGTAGCAAATGTGCGCCCCGGATGGGCGTGGAGGTCAAAGCTTTGCACTTTGGCGATAAGCGCCTTAGCGCGGATAACCACATCGGGGTCAGCCACAAAGCCTAAAACAATCGGCTTGGGTTTAAGCTTTAAATAGCCCCCCGCCCCGATAAGCCCCAGAGCGCCCAATCCGCCAAGCATTACTTTGCGCCGTGATAAGCCCATAATAGTCTCCCTTTTTCTTAGCCTACTAGACAGCGAGGTCCCTTGTCACCTATTCTTAATAAAACGCAGCGGGAAGATAATTATGAAAAACCAACACGCCTTATCACGCCGGCATATGCTGATGGTCGCGCCCGCATGCGCCCTGACATTGGGCCTTACGGGCTGTAGCCCCAAACCTGCCGCGCGCGCGACGGGGAGCGCCGGCATTATTGAGGCGCGCCTTAAAACGCTTGGAATAACCCTGCCAAAAGCCCCCGCTCCTGTCGCTACCTATGTGCCTTACCGCATTATCGGCCAAACGGTTTACATAGCCGGCCAAGGCCCTGCCCTTGATAGCGGCGCCAAAGTACAAGGCACGCTGGGCAAAGATATGACCATAGAGCAAGGCGCGCATGCGGCGCATCTGGCCTGCCTTAACCTGATTGCCCAAGCCAAAAAAGCCTGCGCCGGCGACCTTGACCGCATTGTCCAATGGGTAAAAATGGGCGGCTTTATTAATAGCGCCGACGATTTTACGCACCAGCCCCAAGTCCTCAACGGCGCCACAAACTTGCTGCGCGATATATTTGGGGACAAAGGCCTGCCCGCCCGTTTTGCTGTCGGCGTCAACACTTTGCCGTTTAATGTCGCCGTAGAAATTGACGCAATTTTTGAAATGAGGGCGTAGCCATGATTACTAAAATTACCGCCGTCGCCCTGATTATTGGTTTTGGCCTTAGCGCATGCCAAGTGCAAGACGCGCCGCCGCAAACCCGCGAAGTCATCACCGTCGAAGCCATGCCCGCGCTTGGCCCCTATTCTCCGGCGATTAAGGCGGGGGGCATGGTCTATGCCTCCGGCGTGATTGCCTATGATTATCAGGCCAAGACTTTCGGCCCGCCCAATATTGACGCCCAAACCCGCCTCGCTTTTGAGAATTTAAAAACCGTCCTCGCCGCGTCTGGCTCTGATTTAAATCATGTGGTGAAAATTACAATATTTCTAAAAAATCCCAGCGATATGGGCGCAATGAGCAAAGTCTACGCGGAGTATTTCCCCGGCTACAAACCTGCGCGCACAACGGTTCCCGGCGTGGACTGGGGCCGCGATGATGTGCTGATTGAAATCGACGCCATAGCGCAAGCGGGGCAATAATCATGAAATTTTTACGCAAAATTTCCACATGGAAAACCTATTTCGTCCTGCTCGCCCTTTATGTGTTTTTCGTAGTATTCATCATGAAGGGTATGAGCGCAATCGGTCCAGAAAATTTAGGCCCACTAGACCTGCTATTTTCCTACTCTCCCGAGCAAGTTTATAGCCATTTTGACAGTTACGGAGAGGCGGGGCGCGCAAGTTATCAGCGCGCCGCCATCTTCTCCGACGGGCCTTATATGCTCGTCTATACGGCCGGGTTTATGGTGCTGATAATGATACTTGCAAAAAAGCTGTGGCCCGCACGGGGTAAAATGCACCGGCTTGCGCTTGTGCCGGTTTTCCCGCTCCTATTTGATATTGGCGAGAATAGCGCCATCGTGGCAATGCTGCGCGCCTATCCGGAGCGCATGGACGGCGCGGCCCAAATAGCCAGCCTGTTTTCCAGTTTGAAATGGAGCAGTGTCGGCTTGACATCTGCCCTCATTGCCGGCCTCGCCATTACGCTTTTAATCCGCAAGTTCAAACCCTAAGCCCTATGTGACCAAGTCACAATATTTGACAGGACGGACGGGCTAAACTCACAGTCTAAATAACACTAATTGGAGAAAAACTATGGCTGCTAATGTTGGAAATATCGATCGTATCATCCGCCTTGTGATTGGCGTCATCGCCCTTGCGGGCGTATTTATTGGCCCCTTTGCCGGCGCAGGCTGGGAACGTATTGCCCTTGGCCTTGTTGGCGTCATCATGATTGGCACAAGCGCGATTAAATTCTGCCCGCTATATCGCATTTTCGGCATGCGCACTTGCCCTGTTGAATAGGCCTGTTGATTGGCGGACACACCAAATTGACCGATAATAACACCATATTGGCAACGCTTTTAGGAGTCACGCCAGAGCATATGGCGACCCATAAATTGGGCCGC
>JAZGFA010000177.1:0-5558 GCA_036478975.1 Robiginitomaculum sp.
CATCCCATTTGCCGTAATCCTCTGTCTTAATGCCCATATAGGTCTGGGCCATAGGGGAACGCATGATGTCTTCGTTAAAGCCCTTTTCAAACCAGTCATTGATAGCGGTATTATTAGTCGCGATTTGCTCTGCGCTAATGGCGGGCGCAGCCTTAACGGGGCCATCTGAGGGCTGGCAGGCGGCGAGCATTAGGGCGCTAGCGCCAAGGAGCAAAAATTTACGCATGGAATATCCTATCGTGACTAAGTTGACTTGACCTAGTCGTAGGATAGGGGGAGGGCCTTGCCAAGGCGTAACGGGTGTATTTTGGTAATAAAAAAACGGCCACTCAAATCAATGAATAGCCGTCTTATTATTTGAAATAAGGTTTTTACTTTAGAAACGCGCCTTAAAGCCAACATTGATAGCATGGGCATCAACGCTTTGGTCTGATACGAGTTGCGGCGCTACGAAGGGGATGAAGCCTTTATTGTAGACATATTCTGCGCCGAAATCGAGATATGGGCCAAGGCTATGCTCGACGCCAAGCACGTGCTGCTGGTTTTTACCAAAGCTTGTTGTAGCTCCGCCAATGCCAACGCCGCGGTAATCTTCATCGCTGACATTACCCCATGTGCCGACCGCAGAAAATGCGGTATTGCCGCCAAGAAAACGCGGTTTATAGCGCGCTTGAGCAACCGTAACGGACAGGTTTTCGTCAAAATCAATATTGCCATTGGCGTCAATATAGGCCGGAGCAATCGTGCCGTCAGCCGCTTGCGGGATAGCAGCAGCCCATGGCTCTAGCGTGGTTGTGTACTCAAGCATCAGGTCAAGCACGTCGCTATTATATTCGGCAAAGGCGCTTACGGCGCTATTGCGGTACTCGATAAAGTTAGCCGGCGGCGTGCCTGTCA
Source organism: Robiginitomaculum sp. (assembly GCA_036478975.1). Classification (GTDB taxonomy): domain Bacteria; phylum Pseudomonadota; class Alphaproteobacteria; order Caulobacterales; family Maricaulaceae; genus Robiginitomaculum. The sequence continues at coordinate 898 of JAZGFA010000177.1, forward strand.
TAATGGCGTTAAAGGTATGGGCTGTCCAGTTATTGCGATAGATAGTGTCGTGCAAATAACTTGTACCGAAGGTCAGGGCGCCAGAATTACCAAGCAGGAATTCTTTTTCAATACTCGCGGCGTAATTGCCGATATTGTTTTCTTCGCCGGCGTAAGCCGTGCGCAATTGACGGCCAGCACTAAACGCGGTTGCGCTCATTTTTAAACCGTTTTTGTAATAGCCAAGCTCTAGGACAGGCTGATCGCTTTGGGCCCAGAAATAGTGCTGGGATTCCGTTTGCGTGAAGGGGTTGTAGCCGTTGAAATTACCAAAATCGATGGTTTTACGACCAAAGGCGGCGTAAAATGGACTTTTATCAAGGTTGCCGAAGGTTACGAAGGCTTTACGTAATTGCATTTCGTCCTGGGCGCGCGGGAAATCCGTTTCGGAATATTCAGGCTGTAAATAGATAGTCGTCCAGTCACCAAATGTACCCGTAATAGCGAGGGCGGCATTGTTGATGGCGAAAACGCCGGTCTGATCATCGGTGCGGTTAGAGAAGAAGGGGAAGCGCGACAAAATCGGGAATTTACCCGGCTCGTCCGTGCGCTGCCACATCAGGCCGCCTTTCATACCACCACCAAGATAGAGAGAATTTGGAGCAAGGATACCATTGCGGCGATGCTGCAAGAGGGTGATGGCCTTACCGGTCGTGTTTTCTTGCCAGTCTAGCATGCGGTTTGAATGGGCAGCGCTGGTGCGTACGGCGAGGCTACCCATATTATAGCGGCTTTGTCCCTGCACAGGGGCGGTGCGGCTCGCATATTGCACGGGCATTTGGGCGCGCGCATCAGAGCGGCCACGCAGGCCAAAGAAAGAGAACGGCTTGCGCGGAGCCTGCGCCATATTGGCAACGGGGCGCATTTCATAAGCATTATGCGGGTTTGGCGCATAGGCTTGATTTTGGGCGTCGCCTTGCTGCGGCGCATATTGCGTTTGATGCTGATATTGCGGTTGATGTTGCATTTGCGGCTGCTGCAATTTGGCGCAAGCGGGTTGTACCCATTGCTGGCCTAGGCAAGGGGATTGTGCTTGCTGTTGTTGCATATAATGTTGACGGGTTGGTACGGTGGCCGCGCTAGGGGCCGCGTACTGCATGGCGTTCCAAGCACCGCGAAGCGGCAAAGCGTTTTGATTGGCCATTACGGGCAAAGCGATAGCGGCTAAAATTGTCGCGCCGCCAAGTGCATAAAGTTTTGTAGTTTTCTTAATCGTCATAATCGTTCCCACCCGCGCCAATGCGCAGCCCTTATTTAACTGTGAGCGTTTGTAAAACAGCAATGTAAAGTTTTACTTAATTGAGGTGCATAATTAATAATAAAAGCGGCGCTCGCAGCTGCATTGGTGCTAGGTATCAAATATGGCTGATTTGATTCGCGATATTGATGACAATGAGCGCATGCCCGCTGGGGCAGGGCGTAGCTCCGTATTCTTATGGATAGCGGCGATTATTGCTATTGGGGCAGGCGTTGCAGCGGCCCTTAATGCGCAAACATTAGGCTGGATGGCTTTCCTATTGCTTATCGGCATTGCCGCCATAGCGCTGATGACAATATTTGTTCTGGTTATAAGCCGCCCCGTTGGCTCGGCTTTAGGCGATGAAACAGGGTCAAGCCGCACTATGATAAGCGCAGCCTTTGATCAATTGCCGGAGCCGACGCTTATTACCCAAGATGGCAAGCCGGTTTATGCCAATCAAGCCTATAGCGATTTAGCACGTAAACTTGGTGTGCAAACACTCTCCGATAGCCCGCCTAGCGTGGATCGCCTGTTTGGCACAAAGGTCAAATCCGCCTCTGCGGTTATTTTTCGCCTGCACCATATACGCCATGCGGGGGAGCGAGCGGAGGATTTTGTTGAAACCTTTGGCCCCGATGGGGTCTTGCGCCGTTTTCATGTGCGGGTCAGCGGAACCGATCATGGCCTTGTATGGCAAATTAAAGATATGAGCGATGAGGGCCGCGGCGGGATTGATGTTTTAGTCAATGCGCCGGTAGGCCTTTTTTCCGTCACGCCAGAGGGGGACGTTCTGGCGATGAACGGGGTTATGCGGCGCTGGATTGGGCTTGGCGATAAGGACGCGGTTGAAAAAATGTCCGAATTTATTGAGACGCCGGAAAGCTTGCTCGCTAGCCCGCAAACCCTTGGACGCATTGTGCGTAATGATGCGCGACTAATAACGCAAAAGGGCATTGTCACCCCCGCCGTAATGACCGGCACATGGCAAGAGCTTGATAACGGTCAAGTGTATGCCAGTGTCGCGCTGTATGGCCATTCGGGTAGCGCGGCTATGGCGCGGGTCGCGGCGGATATGAACGCGGACGAGAGTGCCATTGCAAAGCCTGCCGCCCCTGTAACTGGCGATACGGATAGCGCGGCCCCGTTCGGCATTGCGCGGCTGGATAGGCTAGATTTGAAAAAGGCCGTGATAGTGGAGGTTAATGCCGCTCTTGTTGGCCTAAGCGGCGGCCATGCGCAAATTGGCGATAAATTTTCCACCCTCTTTGCTGATGGCGAGGAGTCAAAGGCTTTGCTCGCGCGCGGGGCACATCAAAGCGGCGCGCCGTTTGAGGTGCGCTTTGCAGGGGATAAGGGCGCGCCGGTTAATGTCTATATATCTGATGACGGTGCCGGAGAGGGCGCCGTTGCCTATATCGTTGACGTTAGCATGCGCAAGGATTTGGAAAACCAATTGTTCCAATCGCAAAAAATGCAAGCTATCGGCCAATTCGCCGGCGGGGTAGCCCATGATTTTAATAATCTTCTGACCGCTATTCGCCTCAATACGGATGAACTTTTAGGCCGCCACCCTGTCGGGGACCCGTCCTATCCTGAGCTGCAAAAAATCAATATGACCGTGACCCGCTCCGCCGCCTTGGTCAAACAACTACTCCAGTTCTCGCGTAAACAAACCCAGCGCACTCAGGTGCTAGGGGTTACCGATACCCTCTCGGATTTAACGGTTTTGCTTAAACAAGTGCTCAGTGACCGGGTGAAATTGGACGTGATACATGGGCGCGATTTGCCGTCTATTCGCGCGGATAAAAGCCAGATTGAAACGGCGATGATAAATCTGTGCGTCAATGCGCGCGACGCCATGGCAGAGCAGGGCGGTGGTCAAATCACCATTTCAAGCCATGTGGTCAGCGGTGACGCGCTTATCGCTAAAGCGATTGACGTTGATAAGACGGCGCGCTTTATCCGCATTGACGTGACCGATACGGGCACGGGCATGGACGAGGCAACACTGGCTAAAATCTTTGAGCCGTTCTTCACCACCAAAGATGTGGGCAAGGGCACAGGGCTTGGCCTCGCCACGGTTTACGGCATTATGCAGCAATCTTCCGGCCATTTGACCGTGGAGAGCGCCCTTGGCAAAGGCACGACATTTAACCTCTACCTCCCCGCCTTTGACGGGATTCCCGACGCGCTGGCCCCGGACGCTATTAAGGCTAGGGCTGTCGCGGCCAAGCCCTCAGATTTGGCGGGAACGGGCACAATCTTGTTTGTCGAGGACGAGGAAAACGTGCGCGACATTGCCGCCAAGACCCTGCGTAAGCGCGGCTATACGGTGATTGAGGCCGAGGACGGGGAAGAGGCTTATGAAATACTCGAATCCGGTGAGCATAAGTTTGATCTGATGGTGTCTGACGTGATGATGCCGGGCATGGACGGGCCAACCCTGTTGCGCAAGGGCCGACCTCTGCTCGGCGATGCGCGCATTGTGTTTATCTCTGGCTACGCCCAAGAGGAATTTAGCGACATCTTATCGGAAGAGCCGGATATTACCTTCCTGCCCAAGCCATTCACCCTGTTGCAACTGGCCCAGCGCGTGAAGGCCGAACTTAGCTTGAGTGACGATTAAATTGGGCGTAAACAGAGTCATGACCACTAGCCTTAAAATTGCTTCGGCCCAGCTTAATTCCACCGTCGGGGATATTGCGGGCAATATGGAAAAAGCCCGCACGGCCTATAAAAGGGCGAAAAAGTGCGGCGCGGATATTTTAGTCCTGCCAGAGCTTTTCGTCATTGGCTATCCGCCCGAAGACTTGGTGCTAAAACCCGCCGCCATTGAGGATTGCCGCCTCGCCGCGCAAGCATTTGCCGCCCTGACCAAAGACGGCCCCGCCGTGGTGTTCTCTACCCCGTGGAGCGAAGGCGAGCGGCTTTATTCGGCGGCGCTATTTATGCAAGGCGGAGAGATTCGCGATATTCGCTTTAAGCATCATCTGCCTAATTACGGCGTGTTTGATGAAGCGCGAGTTTTTAAGTCCGGCCCGCTGCCAAAGCCGGTAATGTTTAAAGGCGTGTCCATTGGCTTGCCGATTTGCGAAGACCTTTGGCAAGAGGGGGTTGCGCGCAATCTGGCCCGCGAGGGGGCAGAGATTCTTATTTCCCCCAATGGCTCCCCGTGGCGGCGCACGGCCTTGACCGAACGCCTTGAGCAGGTCGGCGGGCGCGTCCATGCGGCGGGCTTGCCGCTGGTCTATGTCAACCAAGTGGGCGGGCAAGACGAGCTTGTGTTTGACGGCTCAAGCTTCTGCCTGCAAGCGGATGGCTCCTTGGCGCAAACCTTAAAATCCTTTGTCGAGGATTTTGACGTAACTATTTGGAATAAAAA
>JAZGFA010000178.1:0-3038 GCA_036478975.1 Robiginitomaculum sp.
TGGCGCTCTATACGTGATAAAAATTAGAATACCCCCTTACATTCGCGTCAAATTTTCGTTAAAACCCTGTAAGTTTAACCGTTACGATATGTAGCAATTTGTTCTTGGGGGACAATATGAGTAGAAATGAAGACAATTATAAACCGTTAGCTTTTTTTGAAAAGCATGTGAGCAGTAAATCTGCCGGCATTCAAAAATTTACCGGTGATGATGGCGAGTTTTATTTCGTGTTTAACGAAAATAAGAAAATCGCTCTGATCTCCGAAGGCTACCCGACGGAAGCCGCGCGCGATAATGGCGCCGCATCGGTTAAAAAGAACATCAAAAACAAAGACCGCTATGTTTATGCGACCCTGAAAAATGGCCAGCATGAATTCCGTCTTCGCGCGGGCAATAATCAAGAGATTGCCCGCTCTCCTTGGTTTGGCGCGGCAAGTTCTGCCAAAACCGGCGCGGCCTATTTGATGGGCGCGCGTAAGCGTCCTGTTTCTAAGCCAAAGGCTGCTGCGGTCAAGGCGAAGTCTAAGAATGTCGAGGACGATTACCGTCCATTGGCTTTTTATAAAAAGCAGACTAAAGGCTCCCCGAAAAAGGGTATTGAGAAATTCAAAGGTGATGACGGCGAATTTTATTTCGTTTATAATGAGAATGGTAAAGTTGCGCTTATTTCCGAAGGTTATCCAACTGCGGCGGCGCGTGATAATGGCGCGGAATCTGTCAAGAAGAACCTAAAAAACAAAGACCGTTATTCCTACGTTAAAATGAAAAACGGCAAGCATGAATTCCGTCTTAAGGCCGGTAATCATCAAGAGATTGCCCGCTCTCCTTGGTTTGCTTCGGCGGCTGCGGCGACAACCGGCGCGGCTTATCTGCTCGGCACGCGTAAGCGGGCTGCGGTAAAGCCAAAAGTTAAAACGAAGCCAAAAGTAAAAGCGGCTCCAATTGTTGCGGCGGCTGTGGCCACGGCGGCGGTTGCAGCAGCCCCGCGCGATAAGGATGATGATTATTTGCCGTGCCGTGAATATCATGGCCACACGGTCAATGATAAGGTCAATAATGTAGCCTTCTTTAAACACTCTGACGGCCAGTTCTATTTCGCCATGTATGACGATGATGGTGATGTGCGCCTTCGCTCTGAAGGTTTCCGCACAGCGGCGCAACGCGACGAAGAGCTCTCCGGCGCTTTGCGTCTCAAGGACAATCCGAAATATTATAAGCGTCTTGAAAAAGGCGATCGTTATATGGACGTTCTCTATGACGAAACGGGCCGTGAAGTGGGCCGTAGCTGTTTGCGCACCAAAGCGCCTGTGGTTGCGCCGGCGCCAGCACCTAAACCTGTTGTGGCCCCTGTGGCGGCTGCGGCTGTTGCTGCGCCTGCAATTGCGGCAAAAGGCGGCTTGGGCTGGCTTAAATGGCTCTTGCCCCTATTGCTAATTGCGGCGGTATTATTCGGCCTAACTAAGTGTATGGGTAAGGCTAAAGTGCCCGTTGTCGCTCCTGTTAAAATTGCGCCTGTCGTTGCTAAGCCTGTGGTCCCAGAGCCTGTTGTGCCTGAAATAGTACCGGAGCCGGTTGCGCCAGAACCTATTGCAGCGGAGCCCGTTGCGGCGCCAATTTCAACGGGTTTGAATAATTGCGGCTCTTCTAATATCGCAATTTTTAGCACGCCTTACGGCGCTACTCCGCGTGATGTTGATAAACTGGGAACTTACCCTGAGTTTGGTAATTCCCATGGTCTAACCCCATCCCAGTTCTTTGATAAGCTATCAGGCCAATATAATAACTCGGCAATGGACCGTTCCTATCTGGATTATCTGTTCCGTTCTATGGGCTACGTAAATGGCTTTAGTGACGCGAAGGCCAGCATGATTTCCGACGATACGCTTGCAAGCGGTACGCGCGGGATTTTAGGCTTTGGTAATTTCCACGGCTATGCTTACTCCGCGCTCAACACATCCGGCGCTGACCTAGAGGCGTTTCGCATTCAAGGCGCGAATGGCTCCGTGGTGCATTTCATGAAGACATGCGGTAATTACATGTATGGTTGTAACTAAGCCGTATAATAAATTTTAGAGAGAGCGGGGCTTTGGCCCCGCTTTTTTTATGCCGAATTAACGTAGTTATACGCGGCCCAACTTACTCGCGACCCGAATTATTCGCGATATGGGTCGCCGAGCATGGTTGCAAGGTGACGGGCATTTTCGGCTACCGCGGCGGCGTCCGTGGACACGTCTTCGCTACATGTGGCAAATAAAGCCTTTTGATCATAAAATCCCGCATTGAAGGCTTTGACCAAAGCCTTGCGGCGATCGCCCTCATCAGGCGCTTCGATATTCATCATATTGCTGGCGTAATCGCGCCATGTCTGGTCGGATTTACCAAAGCAAAGCTGGCGCAAATAATGCAGCTGGCCCAAATTCTTAGACAGGGCCTGCGCCATATTGGGCATGGAAATCATATCCTGCTCAAGACGGTCTTCAACGCTTGGCGCCGGCGTGGCCTGCGCGGGATTGCTCACGGTGTTTTCCGCCGTCAACGCGGTTTGCGCCGCGCTAGGGAGGCTTGCAACAAGGCAAATAGATATGAGTAAAATGCGTTTCATAGGCGCTGTGTAGCCTAATCATATGGGCGCGTCACGCGTCTTTATCACCGCGCAATCCCGTGCTAGAGGTGCTTTATGTGCGGACGATATTCCCTTGCTGGCCCTATGGCCGAAAACCTTGACGCCGTTGCGGAGTATTTCGGCGCGCGTGACACCAATGGGGGGGCGTGGCCTTGGCAGGCGAGCTATAACATTGCGCCGGGGGCTGTTGTGCCCGTTATTGCGCTTAATGGGCGCGGCGCGCGCACGATTGTGCCGATGCGCTGGGGCCTGCATCCCCATTGGAGCAAAGCCATGCCGGAGGGGCGGCCTATGTTTAATGCGCGGCTAGAAACGGCGGCGGATAAACCGTCCTTTCGCACGCCTTGGCGTCGCCGCCGCGCGCTTATCCCGTTTACCGGTTGGTATGAATGGGAAGGGGTGGAGCGGCCAAAGC
>JAZGFA010000179.1:0-12278 GCA_036478975.1 Robiginitomaculum sp.
GCCAATCGCACTGGATTCGATAAGCGTAATCGAAAGATCTTCTTGCGGTAGGACCGACGCCATAGCAATCGCGCTCATCCAACCCGCCGTGCCGCCGCCAATTACAATGACAGATTTTACCGCTGTATTTGCATTTTCACTTTGCATATAGCTGACCTGATTAAGCGGCTTGATGATCCCGTTGCCCATAATAAATAACAGGGCTATGACTTTATTGCTACTGAATTAGGCGCGATAAGCCGATATGTCACAAGCCTATGGTTTGGGCGCCCAGTAGACATATACGGGGCATTTTGTTTGATGCAAAATGGCGCTAACCGGCGACGATGTTGGGTCTTTTAAAAGGCTGGCTTTTTTTAAACTTTTGAGCTTTTCATCACCGGTAATCATGATAAAAATAACTTTGGATTCTAAAATCGCGCGCAGGGTTAAGGATAGGCGTATTTCCGCGCCGTTTGGGCCATCGACCGGGCCGATTTTGCAAACCATGGCCGGGCGCGATGTGTCTAGGGCTCGGCCTGTGCCTGGCGCATTGGGAATGAGGGAGGCAACATGCATGTCCGCGCCCATGCCTAGCAAGGTAACGTCAAAAGGTTTTGCAATGGCGTGTATGGCGGCGTCCGATAGGGTAATGGCTTGCTCTGGCATTTCGCAATGGCGCAGGAGCGGCGCGAAATTGGCGCGGGAAGCTTTGTTTTGTAAAAGCGTATTGGTGACGAGAAAATGATTACTGGTTGGATCGCTAGGCTTAACCCAGCGATCATCAGAGAGGGTGATGTTAACTTTCTCCCAGTCAATATCAGAATTTGAAAGCGCTTCAAATAAGGGCGGGACGGTGGAGCCGCCCGCCGCGACATAGCTAGCTGACCCGCGCGCCTTTATAGCGGCGGACAGTATGCTCGCAGTTTGCGCGGATATGAATTTTATCATTTCCTGAATTGAGGAAAATTCTTGGAATCGGGTATTGTCTCCGGTTAAAACGTTCATGATATTTCGCCGTTTATCCAGACGCGTTCCACCTCAAATTGCCCATTAAGCGCAACAAAACTGGCCACTTGACCGGGCTTTATTGTGCCAAGTGTTACGCCTAGTCCCATGAAGTTTGCGGCGTTGCGAGAGGCCATATTCAGCGCGTCTTCGGGGGCAATGTTAAGCAAAGAAATTGTGTTACTAACCGCTTGCGCCATGTTGAGATGTGAGCCGGCAAGGGTACCGTCGGCGGATTGGCAGACCCCATCTTTCACGGTAATTTTTTTGCCCTGAAGCATAAAGAAATCTTCGTGATGGCCCACCGTGGGCATGGCATCTGTTACCAATATGAACTGGGATAGCGGCTTGCAGCGTAGGGCGATTTTTAGGGTGATCGGGCTAACATGGCGACCATCGACGATGATGCCGCACCATGATTTTTGATCCTCAAGCGCCGCGCCGACAACGCCCGGCTCGCGGCTTTCCATCGGGGTCATGGCGTTAAATAAATGGGTAAAGCCCGTGACGCCATTGGCGAGGGCATCATGCATTTGCGTATAAGTAGCATTGGTGTGACCGGCAGAAATAATTGCGCCCGCCTCGACTAAGGCGCCCAAAATTTCTGGCGTAGTATTTTCAGGGGCAAGGGTGATGAGGGTTTTGCCGCGCTTAAGGCTCGTGAGCAGTTTTATGTGTTTAGGGCTTAGGGTTAGAAATTTTTCCGAATCGTGAATGCCTTTTTTAGCGGCATTTAAAAACGGGCCTTCAAGGTGAATACCTAAAACCCCCGGCACGCCTTTGGCAATGGCGTCATCGACGGCCTTGATAGCGTTTTCAATATTGTCTAAATCATCACTTATCAGGGTCGGAAAAAAACCGGTTGTGCCAAATTGCCGATGGGCGCGGCCAATGCGGGCAATGGTGTCTACGGTCGGGGCGTCATTAAACAAAACTCCGCCGCCGCCATTGACTTGAATGTCAATAAAGCCGGGGGCGAGCAGGGCGCCCTTAAGGTCGGTTTTAGCAATATGGACGGGCAGTTGGTCTTGCGGGATAATTGCGCGCACACGGCCATCTTCGACAAGCACGCCATTGCCTTCAACAATGCCAGCTTCTGTCAGAATGCGGCCATTTATAAGCGCAAATTCCATTAAATTGTTTCCGTGACTTTAGACAGATTTGGCGGCGTGTCCGGGTTGTAACCGCGCGCAACAGAGGTGGCGTTGACCAATTTGTAAAAACTTTGCGCCATTAAAATTGGCTGCAATACGGGGTGAGCGTCAAGGCTTGGCAAATCCGTAAATTCGGAGTTTGAAAGCCCCGCTACAAATACAGCGCCGCCATTGCCCTTAATGGTTTTAAGAATTTTCTCAAAACCGGGGCGGGTTTCGTCATTTTGCACAAAGGCCAATATTGGGTAGTCGTCTTTTATTAAGGCGGCAGGGCCGTGCAGCACTTCTGCGGCGCTATAGCTCTCCGCGTGTAGGCAACAGGTTTCTTTAAATTTAAGCGCCGCTTCGCGCGAGAGGCCGTAGCCGAGGCCACGCCCCAGCACAAAAAGGCTAGAGGCTTGCTCTAATGTTGGTAGCGCGGCGCTCCAGTCAAGTTCCCATGCCGCCTCAAGTAAATCGGGCAGGCGCTCGATTTGCGCGAGCAGCTCCGCGTCTTGTTTCCAGTGGGCAACGAGCTGAAGCATGGCGGCCATAGACGTAATGAAGGATTTGGTCGCGGCAACGCTTTTTTCAGGTCCGGCGCAAAGGCGCACGGTGTGGTCCGCATTACCTGCCAGCGGGGAGTCCGGCGCATTGACAAATGCGAGGGCAAAGGCGCCGCTTGCGCGCAGGCTTTTTACGGTGGCTACAAGGTCAGGGCTTTGGCCAGATTGGGAGATGGCGAGGCACAGTGCGTCTTCCATTTTCATGGGCGTGTTATAGACGGAGTTAACGGAGAGGGCGGACGGGCTTGTGATGATGCCCATTTGGGTTTCAATCAAATAGCGCCCGTAAACGGCGGCATGATCAGAGCTGCCCCGACCGATAGTCACGGCGAAACGCGGCGGGCTTTGCCGTAATTGCTCGCCGATTTTAGCAAATGCATCACGGTTTTGCGTAATTTGTTGACGCGCAGCCTCGCCAGAATAGGCGGCCTCATTATACATGAGCGTCTGCTGCGTGTTGACCGTGCTCATTTCAAACCCCCATTTCAATATTTCCGAGTAGCCCTGTGACAACTATAGTACCAATGGGGCAAAATAAAGCAAAAAATGCGTAAGAGGTATTATAATTGGTACTGATTAAGACTTGCTAGATTTTAGTCAAAATGTTAGCCAGATAGGTCAATCAGGCTTGTTTTTGTGCAAGTCAAGCTGACTTAGGGCCATGGAGCGTGTTTTGAAAATTTGTTCATTTATATCACCCGCTACGGGCTGGGTTGGTCCCTTATCTGAAGCTCCGGATCCGGTTTTCTCTGAAAAAATGATGGGGGATGGGGTTTTGCTCGATCCGGTTTCCGGCACCCTCTGCTCCCCGTGTGACGGCGAAATTATCGCGATTGCCCGCACTAACCATGCGGTGACCGTGCGGGCAGATAATGGCGCAGAAATTCTCATGCATATTGGCCTTGAAACCGTGGCCCTTGACGGGGCAGGATTTGATATGCGCGTGCGCGTTGGCGAGCGCGTCAAAGCCGGGGATATGCTGGTTGATTTTGATCTTAGCTTTTTGGCCGATAACGCCAAAAGCGTTTTAACCCCCGTGGTGATTAGCAATAGTGACGACTATGAAATCTTCGCTATTTCTGAAGGATATAAAACCCAGGGCGACGTTATATTTGATGTGCGGGCAAAGACAAATAACGGGGCGGCCATAAGCGTTGATATGGACGGACCAGCCATGGAAAACCCCATAGACCTACCGCTAGAGCACGGCCTGCACGCCCGCCCTGCCGCTCGACTTGCCGCGGGGCTTAAGGGTTTTAATGCGCGTGTGCAGATTATCCATGGTGATAAGATATGCGATGCTAAAAGCACGGTTGGCCTGATGGGGCTTGGCACGAAACACGGCGATAATATTATTGTGCGCGCTAGCGGGCCAGATGCGCAGCGCGCCGCAGACATGGCGATTAAGCTGATTAGCGAAGGCTTGGGGGAGACCCCCATGCCTCTTACGCCGGTTGGCGCAAATGCAAACATTGGCGCAATTGCCAGCCCGAAGCCGAGCGTGGCCCTTGACGGTAGCGCCGTGTTAGGCGGCACAATGGGCGCGCCGGGGCTTGTCATTGGCACGGTATTCCAGTGGAAAACCCAAGATTTTAACTATGCGGAAAACGGGCAGGGCGCGCAGGCCGAGCTTAACTGTCTTATCAAGGCGGTTAGCGAAGTGCGCGGCAAGCTTGAGGCCCTAGCGGCCCAGGGAGTAAAAAGGGGAGCGAAAGGGGGCGCAGAAAAGGGCGCAGGGGCGCAAGCGGACGTGCTTATGGCCCATATTGGCTTGCTCGATGACCCCGGTCTGCTCGAAGAAGCGCGCCTGCTTATCGACAAAAATAAAAGCGCATCCCATGCTTGGCATAAGGCGACGCGGCGCAATATTGAAATTTTGAAATCGCTTGGCGATGCCCGCATGGCAGAGCGGGCCGACGATTTGCTGGATATTGAATTGCAAGTTTTAGCCAGTCTTTCCGGGGAAAACGCTGGAGCCGCGCCGGATTTGGGCGCGGGCACGATTGTTATCGCCGATGAATTACTGCCCTCTCAATTTGTTAATTTGGCCAGTGAAGGCCTTGGCGGTCTGTGCCTGATACAGGGCGGGCCTACCTCCCATGTGTCCATTCTAGCCGCCGATAAAGGCGTGCCGGCCTTGGTGGCGTTGGGCCAAGATATTAGCGCCATTCCCAATGGCACTAATGTTATTTTAGAGGCGGATCGCGGGCTTTTACATGTGGCGCCGAGCGCGGGAAAAATCACGCAGATTAAAGCGGCGATTAAAAAGCGCCAAAAAAACCAAACGCTAGCCAAGAAAAATGCTCATCTTGATTGCGTGACAAAAGATGGCGTGGCGATTGAAGTCTTTGCCAATCTGGGCGCGAGCGGCGATGCGGCTAATGCGGTGGCTAACGGCGCGCAGGGCTGCGGCCTCTTGCGCAGTGAGTTTCTGTTTTTAGGCCGCGCGACCCCGCCAAGTGAAGACGAGCAGTTGTCAATGTATCAAACCATTGCAGACGCCCTAGATGGCCGCCCTCTGGTCATTCGCACAATGGATATTGGCGGGGATAAGCCCGTGCCATTCGTGCATATACCCGATGAAGATAATCCGGCGCTTGGTCTGCGCGGCATTCGTATTTCCCTGCGCCGTGAGGATTTATTTTTAGCCCAGCTTCGCGCCATATTGCGGGTTAAATCTTCCGGCCCCGTCCATATCATGTTGCCCATGGTGGTGGAGCGCGATGAATTTATGGCGGCGCGCAAAATGGTTGAAAAGGCCAGCAAGCAGCTCGGGCTTAAGGGGAAACGCTCTTTGGGCATTATGATTGAAACCCCCGCCTCCGCCGTTCTCGCTGACCAGCTAGCAAAGGACGTCGATTTCTTCTCGGTTGGCACTAATGATTTAAGCCAATATGTGCTGGCAATTGACAGGGGCAATAGCGGGCTAGCGGCGAGTATTGACGCCCTGCATCCGGCGGTTTTGCGGATGATTTCCATGGCGTCAAAAGCGGCGCGCGATAATAAAATATGGATGGGCGTGTGCGGCGGAGCGGCGTCCGATCTTGTGGCCGCGCCTATTCTCATCGGCCTTGGGGTGACAGAGCTGTCATCAACCATTGCGCGTTTGCCGGAGCTTAAGGCGTTTTTGCGCACGGTGACGATGAAAGATTGCGAAGCGGCGGCCAGCCATGCGTTGACACTGACTAATGCTAAAGACATTCGTGAATATGTAAGACAGAAATGGCCGCATCTGGCCGATTGGACCTAGGGGAAATATTATGGCTAAATTTATGGCAAATGTTCAGCATTTAGGGCGCTCGCTCATGCTGCCCATCGCGGTGCTTCCCGTGGCGGCGATACTCTTGCGCATTGGTCAACCGGACCTGCTCAATATCGCTTTCATCGCGGCGGCGGGTGACGCTATTTTCGCTAATCTCGGCATGTTGTTTGCGGTCGGCATTGCCGTAGGCTTTGCCAAGGGCAATCACGGCGCGGCGGGACTGGCCGGGCTTGTGGCTTATTTGGTTGCCGTAAACGGAGCGCAAATTTTAGTGCAAGTTTCGCCCGAGGCCCTAGAAGGGGTGAGCGAGGCGCATAAGGGCATTGTCGAGAGCGCAAAAAAAGTCGGAGAAATTAAAAAACTGCGGGTTCCCATAGGCATCATATCAGGGCTAGTCGCGGGCATTCTTTATAACCGCTATTACAATATTCGCCTTCCAGAGTTTTTAGCCTTTTTCGGCGGGCGCCGTTTTGTGCCCATCGCAGCGGGGGTTTGCGGCCTGTTTATCGCGGGCATTTTTGGCTATGCCTTTCCGTCCATTTCCTCTGGGATTGATAGCTTTAGCCAAGGGGTGGTGAATGCGGGCGGCTTTGGCCTGTTTGTTTTTGGCGTGCTTAATCGCCTTTTGATTGTCACGGGCTTGCACCATATTCTTAATAATGTGGCGTGGTTTGTCATGGGCGATTATAATGGCGCCACCGGTGATTTGGGCCGTTTCTTTGCCGGAGATAAAACCGCCGGCGCCTTTATGACCGGCTTTTTCCCGGTGATGATGTTCGGCCTTCCGGCGGCTTGTTACGCTATGTACCGCTCGGCTCTGCCAGAGCGGCGCAAGGAAGTCGGCGGCATGTATGTGTCGCTGGGTTTGACCTCGCTTTTAACCGGCGTAACCGAGCCGATTGAATTTACCTTCATGTTTTTAGCCCCGCTTCTTTATGCGGTGCATGCGGTGTTGACGGGCATCTCTATGGCGCTGATGGATTTCCTTAATGTCAAACTTGGCTTTGGTTTTTCTGCCGGCCTATTTGATTATGTGCTGAGCTTTAAACTGGGCACAAACCCGTGGATGCTGTTTCCGGTCGGCTTGGCTTATGCGCTGATTTATTATTTCGTCTTTCGCTTTTTCATTAAAAAGTTTGATTTGAAGGTCCCGGGCCGCGAGGCCGTGGACGCAGAGGGAGGTGATGATATTGCGGCTCTCTCTGGCGACGAGGATAGTAAGGCGCATGGCTATATCCGCGCGCTCGGCGGCAGTGATAATCTCAATACAGTATCCGCGTGCACAACCCGGCTTCGCCTTGAAGTGAAGGACAATAAAGCCATTGACGAAGCGGCGCTTAAACGGCTTGGGGCGCGCGGGGTTATCCGCCCGTCCGAGGGCGCTTTGCAAGTGGTCATTGGCCCAAGCGCTGAATTAATGGCGGATGAAATTAAAGCTGTTTTGGCGTATAGCGGCCCGATTGGCGCGGGTTTGGCGAGGCCAGCAAATGTGGCTAAGCCCTCTATCATGGCAGCTAGTCTTGAGGCTGGCGCAAATCTTGACGCGATGGCAATATTGACGGCGCTTGGCGGGGCGGGGAATATCAACGCGCTTAAATCCGCTTCAACCCGCTTGGTGATTACGCTTAATGACGCCGAGGCTCTTGATGAGGCCGCGCTGACACAGGCCGGCGTGCGCGCCGTAGCGCGCCTTCGCGGCGGCTTAACCCATTTGGTCATCGGCCCCGGCGCGCAGGCCCTAGAGGCGAAGCTTAGCGCTCTGGCATAAACCGCTTTGATGGTTATGAAAAAAAGCCTGACCGCTCTGCAGTGGTCAGGCTTTTGTTTTAGCCGCTTAGTTCTGCGACAAAATCATAGGTGTCGCCGCGATAATAGGAATGAGCGATTTCAACAATGCGGCCATCGGCTAAAAAGCCTCGGCGCTCAACCAATAGGCCCGCATCATTTGGGCTAGCCTCGAGCAGCTTGGCCTGCTCTTCGGAAAGCAGAACCCCGCGCAGGCGCTGCAGGGCGCGTACGGGGCGATATTCGCTTTTAGATAAAGCCTCGTAAAGCGAGCTTTCAATCGCCTCTATAGAGGGTAAGCAAAAGGCGGGAATGATAGTGGATTCAATCGACATGGGCACCTTGTCCGCGTAGCGCAGCCGGCGCAGCCTATAGACTTGCAAGCCGGGGGCGAGGCCGTAATTCATCACTTCTTCTGGCGTCACTTCGCTTTTGCTTTTCTCAATCCATTTGGAGCTTGGCTCAAGCCCGCGCGACACCATGTCTTCGGAAAAGGATGTGAGCTGGGAGAAGCTTTTTTCAACCCTTGCGGCGACAAATGTCCCAGAGCCTTGACGGCGGGTCAGCAAGCCTTCACTGACAAGCCCCTCTAGAGCCTTGCGCACGGTGATACGGGAAACCTTGAAAGCGTGGGCCATGTCGCGTTCGGCGGGCAGCAATTCTTCGGGCTGTAAATGGTTGTTTTCAATGGCGCTGCGCAATTTGCGCTGCAATTGCTTGTAAAGCGGGTCCCTAATGCTTTCGTCCAAAGGCCCAATGATTTCTGTGAATGCTACCATTTTATTCCCGTTGTGGCGTATGTTGTTATGCTCTGCACTAGCCGTTATCGGCGGCGCCTCGGCTCCCATTATTTTCTATATCCCGTAACATCCAATTACAAGCCGAAAGCCAGTTGTTGAATTTGGCTTTAAAGCGCTGTTTCCATAATCCCGACCGCGCTGGCGGCGGCTTTTAACACGCCCATGGCGAGGATAGCTCCCGTGCCATCACCAACGCCTATGCCCATATCAAGCAAAGGCGTTTTCCCTATGCGGTCGAGTAGGGCGCCGTGGGCTGGCTCTGATGATAAATGGGCGGCGGTGCAATGGTGGAGCGCGCTTGGGTCAATTTCATGTAAAATTGCGGCTGCGGCGCAGGTGACAAAGCCGTCGAGCAGGACAGGAATACGTTGATGGCGCGCCGCTAGTATAGCTCCGACCATGCCGGCAATGTCGCGCCCGCCAAACCTGCGTAGCACTTCGAGGGGGTCGCCAAGCTGGCCCGCATGATGTTTCACGGCGGCGGAAATTGCCTCCACACGGGCGCTAGCATATGGCCCCTGGCCGCTCGCCCAATATTCAGCCTCTCCGCCATAAAGCGCGAGGGTGATGGCCGCCGCTGCGCTCACCGCGCCAAAACCGGCGCTCCCCAGCATTAAAATGTCCGCGCCCTCCGCTACCACTTCCATGCCAAAGGCAATGGCGGCGGCGCAGTCACGTTCTGATAGGGACGGCGCTATTTGCATGTCGGCGCTTGGATATTCAATGCCAAGTTCAAACACTTTAAACGCCGCGCCGTAACTACCTGCCATGGCGCGCACGCCCGCCGGGCCTTTGGTCATCAGCTCTGTGCGCTCCTGCGCGCCGATGATGGGGTCAATCCCGCGCACGCTTTGGGCGACCCCGTGACTAGCGATAAAGATAGCGGCGAGCGGGCGCTCTATGGCAATTTGCGAGCGCCCTTGCCAGCCCGCGAGCCAGAGCGCCGGCGCGTCGCACTGTCCTATTGGATGCAAATGGGCAGTGGATTGCAAAAGCGTAGCAAGCTCTGCCACGGATTCGGTATCACTTTCCGGCATGCCGGAAATCAGCGCGCGAATATCGGTAAAGGGGGATGCGGTTGGGGTGTTCACTTGGGACTCCGTAGTAACTCTTCAAAGCCTACACCTATTCGCGGTCAATAAAACTAAAATCGGCGATTTATTCATAAGGCGCTAACGCTTTGGGTGCTACAAGTAGTGATGTTTGGACAAGTTATACGCGATAGTTTTATTCTCATTCTTTGCGGCGCAGCCATGATTTATGGCTGGGTTAACCGTACAGAAATTTACCAATTTGTCGGCCTTAAGGTCGTGCCCTTAGAGCAGGTCGAACCTGCGCAAGCGCCACGTCTCGCTATAGCGCAAACTCAGCCAGGAAGAGCGGGTGTCACCTCTATCCAAAAATCCCCGGACGGGCATTTCTGGAGCGCAGGCCTTGTCAATAAATCCTATGTGAAATTCCTTGTCGATACCGGCGCAACCACCATTGCCCTTACCGGCAAAGATGCAAAGCGCGCAGGGTTTGACCTAAGCGCGCTTGATTATAATAGTGAAGTTATGACGGCGAATGGCAAAACCATGGCCGCGCGCGTTCAATTAGATATGGTGGCCATTGGCGGCGTGCGTATGGAAAATGTCGAAGCCCTAATCGTGCCCGATGGGCTCAGCACTTCCTTACTGGGTATGAGCTTTCTGGGCCGCTTGCGCAAGGTTGAAGTCAACCGAGACGCTATGGTTTTGCGCCGCTAACCGCCTATCGCTCCGGCAATCATTTTGATGGACACGGCGAGTAGGAAAATCCCGAAAATAATCTTAAGCGGCTTTTGATCCGTATTATGGGCGAGCCTCGCCCCGAGCGGCACAAATACTATTGAGGTGGCGGCGAGTATCGCAAAGCCCAGCAGACTGACATAGCCTAGGGAGAATGGCGGCCGGCCAATAATGCCTTGCCCGCTTAAAATAAACCCTAGGGTCGCCGGAATAGCAATAAAGACGCCAACCCCCGAAGCCGTGCCGATGGCCCGGTGAATAGGTTTTCCGCACAGGGCCATAAGCGACACGCTAATCGCGCCGCCGCCAATGCCCATAAGCGCCGATAGCGCGCCAATCGCGCCGCCAAAGCCCGGCAAAGCCAGCCCGCCCGGCAAATCATCGCGCAGCTTCCAATCCGGCCTGCCGATAATAAATTGCGCGGCGATTAGGCACATGATTACGCCAAATATCATTTCAAGCTGATTGCCGCTTATGTGGCGCGCCAAGACGCCGGAGCCAAGCAGCGCCCCCGCGCCAATCCACAGGCCCCAGCTTTTCCAAAATTGTTTGGGCCATAAAATATCCCAATCCACCGCGCCGTGTTTATGGTGGCTAGCGACCGAGCGTAGGGCGCTAACGATAATTACCGCCGAACTTGTCGCTACCGCGCAGTGCATAATTACCGCGTCAGGATACCCCATGGAGCGCAGAACAAAGGAGAGCAGGGGAACCATTACCGCGCCGCCGCCTATGCCAAACATGCCCGCCGCAAAACCGGCCAGCGCTCCGCCGGCTATAAGCCACATAATTAAGGTGAGCGTCGCGGCGTCCATTAAGCCGCACCTTTGGCGTTGTCTTTGGCTTTGGCGCGGCGCTCTAACATGGCGCCTAATGCCCGCGCGATAACCTCTGACCCTACCGCCCCGCTCGCGGCCCCTTCAGACAGGCTGCGCCGCCAAAGCCGCGCCCCCGGCGTTTGGTGAAATAGGCCGTTCATATGGCGGGTCAGCGCGCGGGTGCGCAGGCCGCGCCCTTCCATATCGCGCGCGGCAATAATCATTTCGCGCGCTACGTCTTCGCGGGTAATATCCCGCGCCGCATCGCCAAAGACTTTGCTATCAACCTCATGCAGTAGCCATGGATTATGGTAGGCGGCGCGGCCAAACATCACCCCGTCCAAATCTTTACTTTCCGGTAAGGCTAAATCCAAATCCGTCAGCCCGCCGTTCAACACAATTTCCAGCTCCGGAAACTGCCGTTTCATTCGGCGCACAATTTCGTAATTAAGCGGAGGCACGGTGCGGTTATCCTTAGGTGACAGCCCTTGGAGCCACGCCTTGCGCGCGTGAATAATAAAATGGGTGCAGCCCGCGCGCGCGGTGGTTTCGATAAAATTCGGCAAGGTTTTTTCTATGTCTTGGTCATCAATGCCCAGCCGGCATTTCACCGTAACCGGAATATCAACCGCCGCCTGCATCGCCTTAAAACAGTCCGCCACAAGCTCTGGCTCGGCCATAAGGCACGCGCCAAAACTGCCCGATTGCACCCGATCAGACGGGCAGCCAATATTGATGTTGATTTCATCATAGCCGCGAGCCTCGCCAATCTTGCTCGCCTTAGCCAGCTTAACCGGATCCGAGCCACCAATTTGCAAAGCGATGGGGTGCTCGACATCATCAAAGCCAATCAAATAGTCCAAATTCCCATGAATAACCGCGTCGCTCACCACCATTTCAGTATAGAGCAATGCCCGCTTTGACAGCGCCCGATGGAACACTCGGCAATACCGATCCGTCCAGTCCATCATGGGTGCAACGGCGAATGTAAACCCTTGATTTATCATAGTTTTTCTTTATAATACAAAGACATAAACCCGCCGTGTGCACTCGGAATATCCCGGTATATCCCGCTAATTCCCTGTAGTTCACTCTGGCACTGCACAGGAATCGCACACGTTATGGCAACTATTTTAAAACTCATGTCAGGTAACTTTC
>JAZGFA010000180.1:0-9734 GCA_036478975.1 Robiginitomaculum sp.
GTAGGAGTCTGGGCCGTGTCTCAGTCCCAGTGTGGCTGATCATCCTCTCAGACCAGCTACGGATCGTCGCCTTGGTAAGCCATTACCTTACCAACTAGCTAATCTAACGCAGCCCCATCTATCACCGATAAATCTTTCCCCCGAAGGGCGTATACGGTATTAGCGTCAATTTCTCGACGTTATTCCGTAGAAATAGGTAGGTTGCTACGCGTTACTCACCCGTCTGCCACTGTCCCTTAGAGCAAGCTCTAAGTTATCGTTCGACTTGCATGTGTTAAGCCTGCCGCCAGCGTTCGTTCTGAGCCAGAATCAAACTCTCAGGTTGAGGTTTGTTCTGACTGTATCTGGCATAGCCATGACCGAAGTCACAGCTTGCAATTTTGCGTTCAAATTTACAATTGACGAGAATCCTTAAGTAATATCCAGCAAGCTGGACACCACATTAAGCGATATCTCTTGTATTTTTAGAAACGTCATACAGTCAGTTAACAGTTTTTGCATCCGAAGATGCTCACAGCTAACCGCCGCCTGCGTTTCTCTTTCCAATCTCACAATGTCAAACAGCGGAGAGTTATATTACTACAGCTCTCAATTTTTAGGGCCCCGAGAGGCCCAGTCTTTTGCCCCGAAGAGCAGCCCTTAACCTTTTTCGGTAAGGAGCGCGGTGTATAGGGCGAGGCCCTTCACCTGTCAAAGTCTTTTTTCACTTTAATTCAGTTTATTTTCAGTGCCTCAAATAAGGTAGAAAATTCTTTAATCTCGTGAAATCAAATTCCGCATCACTGCGGCCTTTAGACCTCTAAACTCCCTTAGCCGTTTCCAGTAAGGAGCGCGGTGTTTAGGGCCGAGACCCCAACCTGTCAAAGACTTTTTTCACTTTAATTCAGTTTATTTTCAGCGCCGTATTTAAGGCCATAAAAACCACTGATTTTAAGCGAAAGACACCCTCTGTCTGGAAACATGTTCCAGCCGGTGAGCGTGTCATTTAACTAGGTAACCGTGTCATACCGCTAGGCGACTCGGTGTTGGGCATCTTATACAGAAATGAATCTAAAAATTCAACCGTAATGTGACTCTTTTCGCGCTTTATGCGGTTTTGCGCCAGTTGCGCCCCATTTGCGCGTTTAGCCACACCCTTACGCGCAGCTAATGCCATTACGAAGCCCTTTGACTCCATTATGCTAAGCGTCGCCATCGTCAAGGCGAAGGGTTATAAAGCTCATATCCAGCCATTGCCCGCGCTTTAGGCCGATTTCGCGCAAAGGCGCATGGATTTTGAAACCGAGTCGCGCATGAAAATTGAGCGACTTTTCATTACTCGCATCCACCGCGCCAATCATTACGTGATAGCCATCAGCCTTTGCACGGGCAATTAAAGCCGCCATTAACGCGCCACCGACACCCTTGCCGCGACACTTCGCTCCCACATGCACGCTATGCTCAACCGTAAAACGATAGCCCGGCCGCGCACGAAACACCCCGAAACTGCCATAGCCGATCAATTTATCATCAATTAACGCCACCAATACCGGATAGCCATCGCCGATTCGCTGCGCCATCCACTGCTCAATCACCGGGAGATCGACCGGGTCTTCCAGATATATGGCGGTAGAATTCGCGATGACCTGATTATGGATAGCGAGAATCGCGGGCGCATCTCCCGTAAAGGCCTCACGGATTTCAACGCCCATCGCTTTATAATCCGTTGGCGCGTTCAAAATCGCGCAGTTGATAGCGTAAATCTTGGCGCTCATCTTCGAGTCGGTCGCGCTTGCGGCGCAAACGCTTGCGCTCATCATCGGACAACTCATCCTCGATAAGCCGGCGGCGCACATCATCAACCTCATCTTCAACATCATCAAGCGCCCCTATCAGGCGCTCATGCTCCCGCTCCACATCATATATAGAGCGCCCCTGCGCATAAGCGTCACGAAACGCGCCATATTGCGGCGCGCCGCAAACGTTATTATAGGAGCGCCCCTTTCGGCCAATATCAAAGCCATTATCCGCCACGCAATATTGCGCCAGCCCAGATTCATAGCTCGTCAGATAGGCGTCACGGTTAATGCTGACGCCATATTCGCTACAAGTATTAGCATAATCGGCGAGCCGGCCACGCTTTGCGCCGTTTTCGCCGTCGCGATAGCCCATATCGCTCCAATTACCCGCTTGGCATTCGCCTTCGGATATGGTTGCGCAGCCCGTCATTGTCATCGCCGCGCCGCTGAGCGCTACGCCGAGCGCCGTGGCCCTGATTATATTTTTAAAAACCGTCATAATAGTCCCTCTTATATCTTACTATATTACGCCACTATATAGGGGTCTATTACAAACCGGCTGACCGTAAGCTGAGCGGCTTAGTTATATTGCGTTCAGATTGGGCTATTTCGGGCTGGGAATTTGGTAACTTGCATGGCAGGCAATGCAATTATCCATGGTGCGCACAAGCAGGATTTGAATATCTTTAGGGTCTTGCCCCGCCTTAGCCATGCCAGCAATTTCATCAAACGCCTTATGCACGCCCATACCCAGCTTCATAAACTCAGGCGGAGCGGTCTTGCGCATGCCCAAACGCTGCATATTAGCCTTGTTTTCAATCGTATGCAGGGCCTTCATACCAACAGCGGAGGCGGCGGAGGCGACAAGTTCCATATCGCCAGTGGCGATTCCCTCCATTACGCCCTGGGTCGCCCCAAGCAATTCGCGCATTTCCACGAGCACATGCTGGCGCTGCTCTGCGTTAAACGGCAAAACTTCACGATCATCGAGACGGTCTGCGCTTTGCGCGGGAGCCGAAGCGCTAATAGGCGTCATTTCAACCTCCGCGTGATCGTGCATTTTACCGTCATGGGCGGCCTCGCCACAGCCGGTTAAAACCAATAGGGCGCTTAGCAGCACGCCAGTTCTAAAAGTTTTTGTCATAAAATTCTCCATATTTAACACTTCCCCCACCCTGCCCCTAATCGCCGAAATAGCAAGGCGGCAATTTGTTGCGCCCTACAATCTTGCGCTTTGGCGCGAGCGCGGTAATAGTACGCACTAGATAAAAGATTAGGCATAAAATGAGATTAGGCACGAAAACGAGCGTCCACGACGACTATACACGCGAGGGGCGCACCCATCCGCCGCTCGGCATTGCGCTTGGCGGCGGGGTTGCGCGCGGCTGGGCCCATATTGGCGCCCTGCGCGCTTTGAGCGAAGCCGGCATTCGCCCTGACATTGTTACGGGCACATCTATTGGCGCTCTGGTTGGCGGGGCATATTTATCGGGCAATCTCGATACGCTAGAGAAATGGGCGCGTTCGCTCAATAAACGCCGCCTGATGAGCTATATGGACATACGCTGGGGCGGGGCCGGCTTTTTGCGCGGCGAACGACTCGCCCGCGTGCTCAACCATTATATGGGCGATGTACGCATTGAAGATCTTGACCGCAAATTTGCCGCCGTCGCGTGCGATTTGCGCACAGGCTATGAAGTTTGGATGCAGAACGGCCCTATCGTGCCGGCCCTGCGCGCCAGTTATGCCCTGCCCGGAGCCTTTGAGCCGGTTAAAATTGACGGGCGCTATATGATTGACGGGGCGCTAGTTAACCCGGTCCCCGTATCCGCCTGCCGCGCGCTTGGCGCTCATATCGTTATTGCGGTATCGCTGAACGGGGATGCCTTTGGCCCGATGGGAACTACCCATGACGTGTCCTTTGAGGAAGAGGGCGAGGACGACACTGCAGAGCCTTTTGAACTGGCGGCCCGCTCAATCAACAAATTGCGCCCCGATCGCCTATTGCTCAAGTCCATGATGGGCGGCACGGACCGTAAGGGCGGGCCAAAGCTTGGCTCTGTTATGATGGGGTCGCTTAATATTGTCATGGACCGGATCTCGCGCTCGCGGCTTGCGGGGGACCCGCCGGACGTGTTCGTCGCCCCGCGCGTTGGCCATATCGGGATGATGGAATTTACCAAGGCCGATGAGCTTATCGAGCGCGGCTACCGCGCCATGCAGCACGAAATCCCGCTTATTCGTTCGGTCATAGAAGTGCTATCCACCCTGCCCGCATCGACCACGGTCAGCTAACGTAACTTACCCACAAGTCGACTTCCCCTCTGCGGGGAATCTTATGCCCCTTGGCCCGCCAATTGCTATTATAGGCTTTAATGGCGCGGCGACCGCGTCAAAACAGTACAGCTGTCTAAAAATTATAATAGGGGAGGCCTTTCTGTGGGGGAGAGGGCGAAGACAATATGGCAAAATTGCCGATTACAGCCAATGATAATAGCCCCGAAGGCCTCTACCCTTTAACCATAGTCAATACGAATTTGGGGGCGGGTATGGACTTTAAAGCCCCAAAGCCCGCCCGCTGCCGTGAATTTGCGCGCCATGCCCGCCTAACCGAGCGCCCGAGCATGGTGCTATCACGCCCAGTCTCAAGCGCAGATTACTCCCCGGTCTGGAAACCCGCAAATGCGCAGAGCGCCCAAGCATCGCCCTCCCCCCTCTCAAGCAAAGCCTATCTGATAGCCGCTTTGGCGTGGGTCAGCTCTATTATTGCCAATGCAGCGGCCCTGATTTTTGCCCCCAGTAATAGCGTTCATTTACTTATCATTATCAGCGCCATTTGGACTTCCCTCGCCATGGTCTATATTGCCCAAAGCCGGAGCCAAAACACCTTGGCAGAAATGGCAGGCCTAGCGGCGCTTACCAGCTTCGCCCTTGCCCTTTACGTCACCAGTCTGCGCTTTGGCATCGCCACGCCGCCCCTGGCCGCTGCCGCGATTATCGCCTTTGCCTGCGCCGCATACGGCGCCATTACAGGTTCGCGCTTGGGCCTGCGCATTGGCGCTATGCTCGCCCTAGCCATAGCGATACAAAGCGTGACGCTTCATAGCGCCCTAGGCGCGAACTACGCCCTCAGCGCTTTGACGTTTCTCGCCTTAATTGCCGCCCTCTCCTATATTAGCGCCAAGCGCAGGGATATGGCCGCCTTAACCGTTAGCGTAGCCGCCGTTTATGTCGCAGTATTTGGAGCGCTTATGGGCTTGGTATCAAGCGGGATGATTAGCGCCGTCATGGCCACGGCCAGCCTCTTCACGATAGGATTAGCCCATAGCCGTCTTGGCGCGCTTTTAAAGGGGCTGGGCTATTTTGGCGCTACGATCCATGCCAATGCAGGATGGATTGCCATGCTCGCCGGTCTCATCGCGAGCCAAGACTTTTGGCTAACCGCGCAAAATCCCGTTTCCACCACGCCGTGGCACATGGTGCAATCACACCCCGCCGCGAGCCTAATATGGATAGGCGCTATCATGGGCGCAGCCGCGCTTATCGCCCTGCTACACCTCATGCGCGCGGGCTTAAATTTACGCGCCCTCATAAAGGGCCTTTTCCTTGGAGCCCTCGCCATTGGCGCGGCATATGCCTCTATCAATACGGGTAATATCATCACCGCCCTTTCTCGCTATGGCATCTCCATTGCCCCCCTCATTGGCATTGCCCTAACCGGGGCGGCAATAGCCACCGGCATTGTCATGGCCCTAGACGGGTTTTCCCGCCCCAGCGCGCCGAGGATTGCCCTTGGAATTTTTGGCACGGCCCTCGCGACCTTCATTGGATTGCCCGCCCTGTCATCGAGCTTAGAAGCGGGCGCATTATTCGTGGCCAGCACATTTATCTGCGCCATAACCATCGCGCGCTTTACAAAAAGCGCCAAAGACAACGCCATACCCAGCAATGCGGCAATGCAGCAGAGCGCCAATAAACCGGATGACTTCACATTAAGGGCGATATCATGATACGCGAAACGCGCTTGCCGGCGCGCGCGCTAACCCTGCTCGCCATTGCGCTAACGGCCCTGCCATTAGCGGCGGTGACAAGCCAAGCCTTGCGCCTGCGTACGGGACAAACCCTAACCCTTGAGGCGCAAATCATCGCCGCGCAAAATGACCGGCTTGCCCCCCTCGCCCGCATTCAAACGCCCCTGCATAATGTGTCATTATTAGAGCTGTCCGGTGATAATAATTTTCGCGTCGGCGACATAGCGTATTTATATGTGACCCAAAGCGGAGCGCAGGCCTATCCCTTTGCCATTAGCCGCCACATTCCCCGCCGCAATATTATGGCGAAAAACACGGTTATGCTACGCGCGCATATTACGCGGCAAGACGGGGACACGCTCAGCCTGTCCCATAGTTTTGACAGGCTGTCCCCGCCCAGCGCCTTTATCACCGCCGCCCATAATAACCCGGCGCTTCCAGTGAGCCTTACCCTCGCCATCTCCAAAGATGGGCGCTCAAGCCCTAGCCGTTTTGCCATTGGCGAGCAGGTTTGGGATTAATTAGCGGCGGGTAATGACAAAATTCGTCGAATTTGGCCTAAGAAAAACCAGGGCCAGTAAAGCGCCGCCAAGATAGCCGCCCAAATGCGCAGCCCAAGCGATTTGCGACCCCATAAAACCTCCGGCGGCCATTAAAATATTAACTGCAATCCAGCCCAAACCGTATTTAAGCACGCGCTCTTTGCCTCCTAAAACCCATGCGGCGGCGGCAAATAATCCCGATGCGCCACCCGATGCGCCGACGGCTTGGCCTGTGCCATGGC
Source organism: Robiginitomaculum sp. (assembly GCA_036478975.1). Taxonomy (GTDB): domain Bacteria; phylum Pseudomonadota; class Alphaproteobacteria; order Caulobacterales; family Maricaulaceae; genus Robiginitomaculum. The sequence goes on from JAZGFA010000180.1 coordinate 6,594, forward strand.
TTAATGCCCACCACAGCCATTGAGCGAGGCCGCCGGCAATAATGCTAAGCACGAATATAGTTAAAAACCGCCCATTAGCCCGCCAAGTCGCGCCGCCGCTGCCCCGCGCCGCCCGGCACACTAAAACGCCAAACACCGCTATCATCGCGCTATTTATCAGCACATGACCCCAATCAGCATGGAGTAGGCCGTGCAGGGCCAGCGACCCAAAACTGCCGACCCCGCCGCGCCCTAAAAGCACATTGCCGTCGCGGGCCGCCAGCACTGCAAGGTTATAAAAACTATTGCCCAGTTCCTGCGGCGCAAATTGCATCAAGGCGTGGGCGGCAATCAAAACCGCCCCAAGCCAGACCGGAGCCGGCTCAGTAAAATTAAATATCGGCTGTCTGGCGGCCATAGCGTGCTCATTTTCTCTATAAAACGCATTGCCAAATTTGGGCAAAGCAGATTAGGGTTTGTGTGAATATAAGCGCGTTACGCGCCTAATGGAAAGCATAAGCCCAAAAAAACAAAGGGCCAAAGACACTAAGGAAACGGTCATGCAATGGTTTGCGCAGGTACAAGGGCAGGTTTACGGTCCCTATGAAAATGGGCAAATGCAAAGTTTTGTTTCCGAAGGCCGCATTACCACCGGATCGCTGATTAGCAATAATCCCGCGACAGGCTTTTTCCAAGCCGTTGGCTATGACATTTTCACCCTCTGGTCGGGCACGGGCCAAATGAGCGCCGCTCAAGGGAGTGCTCTGGGGAGCATTCAGGGGGGCGGGGGGCCCATTGCCGCCCAGACATCTGCTCCCACTCCATCCCCCTCTAATGTCACAGCCTTTAGACAGCCCGAAGGCAAAGAGACAGACAAAGCGCTTCACCAATTCATTATTATGGCAGAAATCCATTCGGATAATTCCCTATTATTTCTGCGCGCCCTTCAGACCTTTGGCACGGCGGAGCGCGTCGGCGATAGCGTCTGGGTTTTAAAGAGCGGCCAAACCACGCAGGTCCTACGCAATGGCCTATCCCAAACCTTAACCCGCCAAGACCGCCTGTTCATCGTCGACAGCGCCGCCAATAAAACCGCCTGGTTTAACATCGGCGCAGACCTTGATAATCGCATCCGTAATTTATGGAGCAGGGAAACGTAGTTTCACTGCAATAAGTGCCGGTAGAGGTGAATTTTGCTCTTCGCAAAAATCACTGGCATGAACCAACAATAGCGAAAGCTACGCTTTCACTATTCTTCAATCTCGCGCAAATCCGCCTTAAAGCGCTTGGCGTTTTCCACATAAACAGCGGCGTTAAGCTTAAGAAAGTCAATTTGCGGCTCGGTCAATTGCCGCGTCACCTTACCCGGCGCGCCGACCACGAGGGAGCCGTCCGGAATGGTTTTACCTTCGGTAATCAAAGCGTGCGCGCCGATGATACAGTTCTTGCCGATAACAGCTCCGTTCAGCACGGTCGCGCCAATGCCGATAAGCGTATTATCGCCAATGGTGCAGCCATGTAGCATAACGCGGTGGCCGATAATCACCCCTTCGCCGAGGGTCAGCGGATAGCCAATATCCGTATGCAATACGCTATTGTCCTGCACATTAGAGCGCGCGCCAATGGTGATAAGGTCATTATCCCCGCGCACTACCGCGCCAAACCAAACAGAGCTTTGCGCCCCTAAAACCACATTGCCCATTACCTGCGCGCTCGGCGCTATATAATGGGAGTTATCATCGGGGAATGTCGGGCTGACCTCACCAAGGGCGTAGACAGTCATGGCTACATTTCGTCCAAATCTTGTTGCAAGATAGAGATGTTCAAATCATAGGAAATGTCATCCTTGTCCTCGTCATCAATATAGAGAAGACCGAGGATTTCATTGTTGAGATGCACCTCTACGCTATCGGCGACCTTGCGGCGTACAATAGTAATGGCGTCCGTTCCCAGGCGTTTTGTGAGGTAAGCCTTTACGGCGGCAAGTTGATCAGCAGTCATAATTTATCCTTCGCTAAAATCGAGCAAGATTTGATTCATTTCTCTGGCCGGGTTTTCGCAACACGCCCCGCCAATCGGTTTGGCAGGCACGCCCGCCACAGTGCAATGGGCCTTAACGTCCTCTAGCACGACCGAGCCCGCGGCAACAAGTGAACCTTCGCCCACCTTAATATTACCCAGAACTTTCGCGCCGGCGCCGATAAGCACATTATCGCTAATTTTCGGGTGACGATCTTCATCATCCTTACCCGTTCCGCCAAGGGTAACCCCGTGCAGGATAGAGCAATTATCACCAATCACAGCGGTTTCGCCGACAACAATGCCCGTGGCATGGTCAAATAATAGGCCAGAGCCAATACGCGCGGCGGGATGTATATCCACCGCGAATAATTGGCTAGAGCGGCTTTGCAGATGATAGGAAAACATTTCGCGGCCGGACTTATAAAGCGCATGGGCAACGCGGTGGGTTTGAATGGCCAAAAACCCTTTGAAATAGAGAAAGACTTGCAGGCACGATTTACTCGCCGGATCGCGTTCGCGCACGGCGCGCAAATCATCGCTCGCCGCCTGAATAATGCCCGGATCGGCGGCGTAAACCTCTAATATGGTTTCGCGAATATGCAGGGCTTTAAAATCCGCGTCCGATAGCTTTTCCGCCAAATGATTGGCCAGCGCATCGGCAAAGGATTTCTGGTTGAGGATTACGGCGTGCAACATGGACGCCAAGGCGCGCTCTTTTACTGCCGTGCCCGCCGCGTCTTGCTTAAGCTGCTCCCACGTGCATTTCGGCGCGCGGTTATTGGTCGCTACATTAAGATTACCCATGGCTGTCTCCTCACATTGAACTGTCAAGATAAGGCGAACGGGCCGCTATTCCAAGGGACGCGATGAAATAAATATAAAACGTGGCTTATGCCAGTGATTGCGAGCAATCACTCCTGACGGCGCTTATGGCATCGAAACTTATTTTTCGATGTTATTATGCGTTCTAGCAAACGCTACTTTAAAGGCGGCTTGCTTTTCGTCGTCTGCTTCAATCTGGTTTATCGCCTTCCAGTCATTATAATCCATGCCGTGTACATGTTTGCGGGCGGCCATTTTATCCATGTCGACGCCGCGCTGATTGGCGGCCTCTTGATACCAGCGGCTTAGGCAATTGCG
>JAZGFA010000181.1:0-6697 GCA_036478975.1 Robiginitomaculum sp.
CCTCTGATTTTCAATCTGGCCCGAGCCTGCCCGCCTATGGCAGTGCAAAATCCCCTCAGAAGGGCTTCGTGGTCACGGACAGGCATTTGGTTTCGGGGCGCTGGCCGGGGGATGTTTATAAGCTCGCCCATGCGCTGTTAGGTTTACTTGAAAAAGCCTAAAATATTTATCGCCTTTTACGGCGCATCTGCCTATAGAGGGGTAACGCAAAGGAGCGCTAAACATGGTATCATTATCATTGCCGAAGAATTCTAAAGTTTCCAAGGGTAAAGCTTGGGACGCCGCGGCTACTGGCGCGCGGATGAAGACCTTTAAAATCTATCGCTATGATAGTGAAGGCGGCAGCAACCCTAGCTGGGACACCTATCAAATCGACCTTGATGATTGCGGCCCAATGGTGCTCGACGCCCTGTTTAAGATTAAAAACGAAATTGACCCGACCCTCGCCTTTCGCCGCTCGTGCCGCGAAGGGGTGTGCGGTTCTTGCGCGATGAATATTGGCGGGCGCAATACGCTCGCCTGCACTATGGGTATTGATGAGGTTAAGGGCAAAACCATTACAATCTCGCCCCTGCCGCATTTGCCGGTTGTGCGCGACCTTGTGCCGGACCTATCCAATTTCTACGCCCAATACGCCTCTATCGAGCCATGGCTACACACGACCACGCCGGAGCCGCAAAAAGAGTGGAAGCAGTCGCCGGAAGACCGCAATAAGCTCGACGGTTATTATGAGTGTATTTTGTGCGCGTCCTGCTCGACCTCTTGCCCGTCCTATTGGTGGAATGGGGATCGCTATCTCGGCCCTGCTGTTTTGCTGCAGGCTTACCGCTGGCTTGTGGATAGCCGCGATGAGGCGACAGGAGAGCGTCTGGACAACCTCGAAGACCCGTTCCGGCTTTATCGCTGCCACACCATCATGAACTGCGCCAATGTTTGCCCTAAGGGATTAAATCCGGCGCGGGCGATTGCGGCAACCAAGAAAATGCTTGTGGAGCGCGTGGTTTAAAACCGTATTTTTAAAGACGTATTCTAGACATGCAAAAGGCGGCCTCTCCGATTGGAGGGCCGCCTTTTTTGTTGTTTAATAAGCGCGAGCCTATTTCTTTTTAGCTGTTGCTCTCGCCGTACGTTTGATTGGTGAAAACTCATTGAGTTTCGCCTTAGCCCAATCGCGGCCACCAAAGCCGAACGCTAGCGCGCCGCCAATGCCGGCGGCAACCGCTGCGGCACCAAGGCCGTAGCTAAACGCCGTCTCAACGATATTATCGCCAAGGCCCATTTCAGACAGGCCCATAAAGCTAATCAGCGTAATCAGGATATAGCGAATAGCATTAGCAAGGCCCGTGCCCATTGTCGGGGTGATAAGCTTCACCACGAAATTCGCGATAAATACGCCGCCGCCAATGATGACCGCGCCGAGGATGATTTTACTACCGATAGCGAGCAATGTGCCAAAGACGTCAGACAAAGCCGGAATATCAAGGGTCGTCATAGCCGCGGTTAGGCCCATCAATGTGATAGCGATAAAGGCGATAGTGCCGACAAGCTTAGACGGTTTGAAACCGCTCATGCTGTCGCCGTCAAGACTGTCAATAGCCGAAAAGCTATTATCAAGCCCAAGCGCTGGCAATGTGCTTTGCGCGAGGTTAGAGACGAATTTTGCGATGAAGACCGCAATGCCAAGGATGATGGCGCCGCCGATAACGCGCGGAATATAGGACAGGATAAGGTCAAGCATTTCGCTTACCGGTCCTGAAATTCCGGGAATGTCCCAAATGCCGATAGCCGTAATGCCAAAGGTGATTAGCACGACTGCGCCAATGATTTTGCCAACACTAGAGGCAATAGACATGGCCGGAGCGCTATCAATATCGCTTGTGCCCGTGAGGTTGTAGCGTGATGCAAGATTATCGACCTGGGCGACTTCTAGCGTGCTAGAGACGACGTTTTTGATGACGTTGGAAAGCACTGCGCCAATACCGATGACCACTGCGCCGGTTATTAGCTTAGGCAAATATCCAAAAATGTCGTTCATCATTGTATCGAGGAAGCCAAGCTGATCCGCGACTAATGGAAACTGTGAGAGGCCCATTAGAATGAAGATGAGCCATACGACCCAGAAGACCGCAGAAGATAGGGATTTGCCGATATTATTGCCGGACAGCTTAGCTTTTTTGCCAAGGCCGGTTTTATTGATAACGCCCGCAATAACCGCCGCAGCGATTCTGGCGATAAACCAGCCGACAAAAATAGTGATGGCGGCGATGAGCGGCCCCACGGCCCATTCGGGCAGAAATGAAAAAAGCGATTGTAATTGTTCCATAGGAATAGCCTCCCAGCTGTTAATCGGCGTCATATAGCCATGTTTTGATAGGTGCGGTTTAAATGCATTTTCAAAGATGAACAATAGATGAATGACATAATGATTGCATTTTTTCTAGACCCGAATGCATTTGGCGCATACCCTATCGATAAATTTTAATAGGCAAAATAATGACAGTACGCGCGGCCCTAGAGCGGCAGATAGAGGCAGGGCAATTAGTCGCCGACGATAGCCAAATGGCTGCTGCGGATAAGCTTGACGATTTGTCAACGCGCCTTGCCTTGCCGCGCCGCAAGGCCGGATTGTTTCGCAAGGCCGGCCCGCCTCCGCGCGGGCTGTATTTGTGGGGTGGGGTTGGGCGCGGTAAATCCATGCTGATGGATATATTCTTCGACGGCGCGCCGGTCACTGCCAAATCGCGCGTGCATTTTCACGCCTTTATGCTCGATGTCCATAGCCGTATTCGCGCATGGCGGGCGCTGGGTGACGGCGCAAAGAAATCCAGTGATGATTATGTGCGCGGGGCCGGCGATGACCCAATTGCTCCGGTGGCCAAAGCCATTGCCCGTGAGGCGCAGCTTTTATGTTTTGACGAATTTCACGTCACCGACATTACCGACGCGATGATATTAAGCCGCTTGTTTGAGCACTTATTTGCGCGCGGGGTTGTGGTGCTCGCCACGTCTAACCGCGCTCCGGATGACCTTTATAAAAACGGCCTTAACCGCGGCCTGTTCCTGCCCTTCATCGCGGAAATGAAAAGCCATATGGAAGTGTTTGAATTTCCCGGACAGGTCGACCACCGCTTGCGCCAACTCGCGGCGGCTCCAGTCTATTACAGCCCTCTGGGCACGGCGGCGAGCGATGGCGTTGAGGCGGCGTGGCAAAGGCTTATCGGCGCGGCCATGCCAAAGCGCACGGAGCTGACCGTGCAGGGCCGCGCGCTTATTTTAGAGCAAACCGCGGCGGGAGTTGCGCGGGTTAGCTTTGATAGGCTGTGCGGAAGCTTTCTGGGCGCGGCGGATTATCTGCGCCTAGCACGGGCTTTCCAGACGGTGATTTTAGAAGACGTTCCGGTCATGGGCGCGGATATGCGTAATGAGGCTAAGCGTTTCGTCACCCTGATTGACGCGCTCTATGAGACGCGCACCAAGCTGATACTCAGCGCGGCGGCCCAGCCCGACGGGCTTTATATCTCCGGCGATGGGCATTTTGAATTTGAGCGCACCGCAAGCCGCTTAATTGAAATGCGTAGCGAGGAATATCTGGCCGCGCGGCGCCTGCTTACGCAAGATTAGTCTTTGGAAGTGTTGAAGATTAGCGTTTAAGCCGCGTCGATAAAATAACGCTGCTGACCGTGCGCTCCACCCCGTCAATTTCGATGATGGAATCAATTAGCGCGTCAAGCTCGCGTACGGACATGGCAGCGACTTCGGCAATCATATCGAACGGGCCGCTGACGGAATAAACCGCGCGCACGCCGGCGATATGCTTCATCGCCTCGATAGTTTCGCCGAGCATTTTAGGCTGGGCGGTGACGGAGACATGGGCTTTAATCTCTTTGTCCAAATAGGCGGCGGAAAGCTGCACCGTATAGCCTTCGATAACCCCCGTATCCTCCAGCCGCTCTAGGCGTTTTTGCACGGTGGAGCGCGACAGGCCAAGGATTTTGGCGAGGTCAGTTGTCGACATACGGGCATTTTCGCGCAAAAGCGTCAATACTTGTTGGTCTTTATCAGAAATTTGCATAATGGGGGCCTTATGGTAGCAATGTGGACTGCTTATAGGGCGTTACGCTAAAAAATATACACTAATCTGCACGATTTAGCCCTTCTAATTGGAGCGTAAATTTGGTCTAGTGATTCAAACTTAAAGGGAGAGCATTATGACGACTCGTGAGCACTTATTTCCAACCTATAACCCGCCAAAGCTAAATTTTTCCCACGGCCAAGGGGTTTGGCTGACCGATGATAAGGGCGATCGTTATCTCGACTTTATCTCTGGCATTAGCGTCAACACGCTCGGCCACGCCCATCCGGCGCTGGTATCAGCCCTAACCGAGCAAGCGCAAAAGGTTTGGCACTTGTCTAATATGTTTGATGTTCCGGGCCAAAGAGAACTTGCCGATAGGCATTGTGATTTGTGTTTTGGCGATCGTATATTCTTTGGCAATAGCGGCTCCGAGGCGGTGGAATTAGCCCTTAAGGCCGCGCGGCGTTACCACTATAAAAACGGCGCGCCGGAGCGCATCAATATTATCGGTTTTAGCGGCAGTTTCCATGGCCGCACCTACGCCGCGGTTAACGCGTCCGGTAATGAAAAATACCTCGAAGGCTTTGGCCCGAAACTGCCCGGCTATATCCAAGTTGAATTTGGTGACCATGACGCGCTTATGGCGGTCATTGATGATAAAACCGCCGCCCTTATTATAGAGCCTGTGCAAGGGGAGGGCGGCCTACGTCCTATTTCCGGCGACTATCTGCAAAAACTGCGCGCCATGTGCGACGAGCAAGGCATATTGCTGATTTTTGATGAAGTGCAATGCGGAGCCGGACGCACGGGCAAGCTTTGGGCCCATCAATGGTTTGATAATGCTGCCCCGGATATTATGGCCTGCGCCAAGGGCGTTGGCGGCGGCTTCCCCATGGCGTTTTGTATCGCCACGGCGGCGGTGGCTGACACTATGGTTCCCGGAACCCACGGCTCGACTTACGGCGGCAATGCGCTCGCCATGGCGGTGGGTCACGCGGTTCTCGATTTCCTCGAAGATGATAAATTCATGCAAAATGTGGTTGAAGTTTCCGCCGAATTTGAAGCGGGTTTGGAGGCCATGGCGCAGCAAAAATATCCGGACATGATTACGCAGGTTCGCGGTAAGGGCTTGCTGATTGGTTTCCAAATGCAAGAGCATATCACCGCCGTAAGCGTGAAAAACAAGGCGCGTGATTTCGGCCTGCTGATTGGTAATGCCGGCGATAATGTGGTGCGCATGGCGCCCGCCCTTAACGTCACCCATGAGGAAGTCAAAATTGCCCTCGGCAAGCTTGATGACGTGCTAGCAGCCCTAAGAAAAGATATTGCGAAAGCGGAGTTGTAACATGGCCAAGAGCGATTTTAATTGGAAAGACCCGTTATTTCTCGATAGTCAACTGAGTGATGAGGAGCGCCTAATTCGCGACGCCTCACGCGGTTATTGCCAAGACAAATTAATGCCGCGCGTGATTTCAGCTTACCGCGATGAGCGGTTTGACAAAGAGATATTTGCGGAAATGGGCGAGCAAGGCTTGCTTGGCCCGATGGTCGCGCCGGAGTTTGGCGGGGCAGGCGCGAGCCATGTCGCCTACGGCTTAATCGCCCGCGAAGTAGAGCGGGTTGATAGCGGCTACCGCTCTATGATGAGCGTGCAAAGCTCCCTCGTCATGTATCCGATTGAAGCCTTTGGCACCCAAGAGCAAAAAGAGAAATACCTTCCCGGCCTAACGGCTGGCACGCTTATTGGCTGTTTTGGCCTGACGGAAACCGATGGCGGCTCCGACCCGTCGGCCATGCGCTGCAAATTGGTTAAGGCCGATGGCGGCTACGTGCTAACCGGCTCCAAAATGTGGATTTCCAATTCCCCCGTGGCTGACCTTGCCGTGGTTTGGGCCAAGCTAGACGGCGTCATTCGCGGCGTCATCGTCACGCGCGGCATGAAGGGCTTCACCACGCCGGAAATTAAAGGCAAATTGTCCCTGCGTGCCTCAATCACCGGCGAGCTAGCCTTTGATGATGTGTTCATCCCAGAGGAAAATTTACTGCCTAAAGCCAAGGGTCTACGCGGCCCGTTTTCGTGTCTCAACAAGGCGCGCTTTGGCATTGCATGGGGCGCGATGGGCGCGGCGGAGTTTTGCTGGCACGCGGCGCGCGATTACGCCATGGAGCGCATTGTGTTTGGCAAGCCAATTGCCGCCACCCAATTAGTGCAGAAAAAACTCGCCGACATGCAGACGGAAATTGGCCTTGGCCTTAGCGGAGCGCTTGCCCTTGGCCGCGCTTTGGACGGCGGCGCTTATGCCCCCGAAGCCATATCGCTGATGAAGCGCAATAATTGCGGCAAGGCTCTCGACATAGCGCGCACCGCCCGTGACATTCACGGCGGCAATGGCATATCCGAGGAATATCACGTCATGCGCCACGCAATGAACCTTGAAACGGTCAACACTTATGAGGGCACGCACGACGTTCACGCCCTCATTTTAGGCCGTAGCCAGACCGGCATACAGGCGTTCTTTTAGGGGGGCTTTTAGCGGGCAATTGTCAGTAGAGATTGGCGGGGGGTAAACTACCCCTCGACTTAGGGGCGCCTCCGTGTAATTTTCATCGCTCACATTTAGG
>JAZGFA010000182.1:0-9752 GCA_036478975.1 Robiginitomaculum sp.
TGGCGGCGCGCACCATACGGGTCGCCGTTGACGGCTCCACACAAGTCTTTGAAATTGACGCAAGCGGCGTAGCGCGTCCCCAAAGCCGTAGCATTACGCACACGCAAATTTATCAGCCGACACCCCAAAATCATACACAAGTGTATCAGGCTCCATCATACCAAGAGCCAACGCGCACATATCGCGTTCGGCGCGGCGATACGCTCTATAGTATTGCGCGGCGCAAATGCGTTGCGCTTGAAGACTTAACCGGCGCGAATAACATTCGCCGCCCCTACACTATTGTGCCAGACCAGCAGTTAACCCTACCACGTGGGGCTTGCTAGCCCGCCACCCGTCTTGATCACCGCTTATTTCCCCCAAGTCAAAAGCGGTGGTCGCTTAATTAAAACCCAAGCGCATAAAAAAGGCTCCCCACAGGGAGCCTTTTTAAATTTGCCTAAGCGGTGGATTAGCCAGTCTTAGCCGCGTCGGCTTTCCTGTTGCGCTCTTCTTGGAAGTCAACAACCACGCCGCCAACAGCGGAGTATTGCTCTAACTTAGTCGCCTGCTGCTGGTTAACAACTTTAACTGCGCGAAGCTCCGATTGAGCATCAATCAAGCGGCGATTGAGGTCATCAAAGTTTTTACGGGCCATCAATAAGGCGTCACGGTTCTGTGTAAGCTCACTATGCTGCTCGTCGGCATCTTTTTCTAGGCGACGACGGCGCTTGCTTTCCTCAGACATCATAGATTTAAGATCGATAAGCTCGCGGTCTGCACGGCGGGACACTTCCTCTTTAATGCGCAGTTGAACCTTCAAGTCCTCAAGGGTTGATTGCAAGCCAAAGACTTCATTTTCACGGTATTTAATATTTTCGTCAAAACTACGCGCTTTCACCGATAATTCATGGGTTAAAGCTTCAAGCCGAGAGGCTTTCTCAATATTAGTATCGCGCAAAGCCGCATATTCAAGGCGCAAGGATTTCAGCTCATTTTGCGCAGATTCCCGCCCAGAAGCATTGCGCTTGTTAGAAGCATGAACCTCATCCACACGCTTGGACAGTTCAAGATTTTTACGCGACATAGTGGACATTTCACCAATAATACGCGCATTTTTCTCAGCGGTTACGGCGGCGTTATCACGCTCCATATCAAGCTTGTTTTTAAGGTCTTCAATAGAGCCGGTTAGCGTTTGGGCCTCACGGGTCTTGCTATTATTGTCCTGACGAAGGCCGCGAAGCGCTTCGGTTTGGCTCAAGGCATCTTGACGGTGTGTCTCATTGACCTTTTGCGCCTCTGCATATTTTGCCTCAACAACGATGATGCGGGCTTCAACCTCCGATGCAAGCGCCTTTTCGCGGGCCATTTCACGGGTCAACTCAGAAACCGTCGCATTAAGCCGCATGTTTTCAGGTTCAAGCCGCTCGAGGGCTGCGAGATTAATCTCCGAATGGCTGAGGAAACTTCCGATTTCAGAAATGCGGTCCGTGGCTAGGCTAAACATACGGTGGGACTTGGAGAGTTCCTGCTCCATTTGCGTGAGGTCAGCCCGCACACGATTAAGCTCATTAAGTTTGGCAGAAGCAACTTTCGGAAGATTGCCCATAACGCCGGCTAACTCGGTAGTCGTCTCTAATGCAGGGGCAGGCGCTTTAACGCCACCTTCCACTTTAGAGCCAGAGCTAGCCGCTGAAAGCGCCGGCGACCGGCGCTCAAATGTCAAAGATTGCGGCATCTCGTCTTCATTATCGCGGCCCATAATTTTATCTAGAAAGCTAGTTTTAGCCATACCCGTTCTCCCAATTTTTAATCGACCTCATGCAAACGCACGTCGAATCATGGGCTAAGAGTCGCACTAAGTTTAAGCTCTGACAAGTATGGTTAACGCAAATTAAGCAAAAATACTCAATAAAATCAATGACTTCGTTAACACATCGTTAACCTTTTGATTCGTTTTGAATGAATTGCTAGTTTTTGCCAATTATCACAGCAAGCTCCGCCGTGACCGTATCGACGAGGGCCGAATCATCCCCCTCGGCCATGACGCGAATAAGTGGCTCCGTTCCTGAGGCGCGCACCAATATGCGGCCGGAGCCGGCCATTTTGATATTCGCCACAGCTATAGCGGCTTGCACGGCAGATTTACCCAGCGGGGACTCGCCCTCATAACGCACATTAGTTAGTTTTTGCGGCAGGGCAGTAAATACTGACAGCACTTCACTAGCAGGCCGCCCCTGCGTAACCACTTCCGCTAGCACCTGAATAGCCGCCATTGTTCCATCGCCCGTAGCGGCATAATCGGTTAGCAATAAGTGCCCAGACTGCTCTCCGCCAATATTAAAGTCAGCAACGCGCATACGCTCGGCCACATAACGGTCACCAACATCGGTACGCTCCAGCTTAAGACCAATGCTCTCTAGGTAGCGCTCAAGACCAAGATTTGACATCACCGTGGCAACAATGCCGCCGCCCCGAAGGGTCCCCGCCTTTTGCCAGGCCGCGCCGAGTAAACCCAAAAGCTGGTCACCGTCAACCATATGTCCTGTTTCGTCGCACACGATAAGCCGGTCCGCGTCCCCGTCTAATGCAATGCCAATATCAGCGCCGCAGGACACCACGGTCTTGCTAAGATGTTGCGTATGGGTAGAGCCGCACTGTTTGTTAATATTGCTTCCATCTGGCGCATTGGCGATAATTGTAAGATCTTTAATACCAAGTCCGCGAAATATCTCAGGCGCGCTCTGATAAGCGGCCCCATTAGCGCAGTCGAGTACAACCTTTAGCCCCGACAGAGAGACCCCTTCTGGCAGAGTTTTTTGCACGCGTTGAGCATAGATCTTTGGGCTTTCATCATCGCGGCTCGCCATGCCAATATTGCCTGCATAAGGCTCGTCATCTCCGTCAATAAGCGCCTCAATGGCAAGCTCTGCCTCATCGGAGAGTTTACGCCCATTAGCCCCAAAGAACTTAATGCCGTTATCATAAAAAGGGTTGTGGGACGCCGTAACCATGACCCCAAGGGTCGCGCCAAGAGAACGGGTCATCATAGCAACCGCAGGCGTTGGAACCACTCCGAGCAGACTCACATTAATGCCTTGCGAGGTAAAACCGGCGATGAGCGCCGCTTCAAACATGCTCGCAGATTGGCGCGTATCAGTTCCGATAATCACCTTAGTCGCTCCGCCGGGCAGAGCGCTAATATAACGTCCGGTCGCGCTCGCAATGCGCATAACATTTTGCGCCGTAAGCAAACCTTCATTCGCCCGCCCGCGTATGCCATCCGTTCCAAAGTATTGCTTCGCCATAATTATACTCGCTACCGGTTAAATCTAAAATACTGTAGTCTTTTGTCACATACAGTGACTACTTAGAAAATCAAAACTAAATTACAGACTGTTTAACATCAAGGCTTTACGAGGGGGCTAAGACTTGCCAAAGAACGGTATATGTTTTGCAAAACTAAAGCAGGGATAGACTATGTGCGGAATTGTTGGAATTGTTGGAACTAGCTCAGTGGCAGGCCGCCTTGTTGGCGGACTTAAACGGCTAGAATATCGCGGCTATGATAGCGCCGGCATTGCCGTTTTAAATGGCCGTGAGCTTTTACGGAGCCGCGCCAAGGGAAAAATCGCTTCCCTTGAAGCCCAACTTGAAAAACTGCCCGTAGACGGGGCCGTTGGCATTGCCCATACACGCTGGGCAACCCATGGCAAACCCACCCTTGCTAATGCTCATCCGCATTTTTCTGGCCGCGTCGGCGTTGTCCATAATGGCATTATTGAAAACTACGCACAATTGCGCGCAAATTTTGAAACCCCTCGGAAATTTGCTAGCGAAACCGATACGGAAGTCATTGCCCATATCATTGACGATGAAATAGAGCGCGGCCTTTCCCCGCAAAATGCCTTTAGGGCGGGGCTAAAAAAACTTACCGGGGCCTTTGCGCTCGGCGTTATAGTTGAAGGCCATGAGGATCACATTTTCGTCGCGCGGCGCGGCAGCCCGCTTGCCATCGGTGTTGGCGACGGGGAAAACTATATTGGCTCCGACGCCCTAGCGCTCGCCCCCCTCACCAATGAAATCATCTATCTTGAAGAAGGTGACTGGGCCATCGTCACATCTACCTCCATCGAAATTTTCGATGAAAATGATAATAGCGTCACCCGCGAAGTAACATTTTCAACCGCAGAAGCCCACGCCGCCGAAAAGGGCAGCTTTGCCCATTTCATGCTTAAGGAAATCCACGAACAGCCTATGACCGTGGCCCGCGCCCTTAGCTATTACGCCGATGGTAATAGCCACACTATCATCGCGCCAAATGGACTGGATTTTAGCGCCATTGATAGGCTGAGCCTCATCGCCTGCGGCACGGCGAGCTATGCTGGCCATGTGGCTAAATACTGGTTTGAGCAAATCGCCGGCCTGCCTTGCGATATTGATATTGCCTCAGAGTTTCGCTATCGCCGCCCTGCCCTATCGCCAAAGGGCATGGCTATGGTCATCTCTCAGTCGGGCGAAACCGCCGACACGCTCGCCGCCCTGCGCTATTGCAAAGAACGCGACATGAAAACCGCCGCCCTTGTTAATGTCATGACGTCAACCATGGCACGCGAAGCCGATATTGCCCTGCCCATTCTTGCCGGGCCAGAAATTGGCGTGGCCTCGACTAAAGCCTTCACCGCGCAATTATCCTCCATGCTCGCCCTCGCCGTACTTGCGGCGCGCCAACGCGGCGCGATTGACGCCACGCAGGAAGCGGCCCTAACACTCAAAATTATGACCGCGGCAACCCAAGTAGAAAACGCCCTACTCCTTGATGCGCAAATCCGCGATTTTGCGACAGATTTGTCAACGGCCAGAAGCGCCTTTTTCCTCGGACGCGGGCCGCATTTCCCCCTCGCCCTCGAAGGCGCGCTAAAGCTTAAAGAAATTTCTTATATCCACGCCGAAGGCTACGCCGCTGGCGAGCTTAAACACGGCCCGATTGCGCTGATTGAGAACGGAACCCCCGTCATTGTTATCGCGCCCTTTGATGAGTTGTTCCAAAAGACTATTTCCAACATGCAAGAAGTGCTGTCTCGCGGGGCCAAGGTCTTGCTAATTACTGATAGTAAAGGCGCGAAATTTGCGCAGGGCATGACCTCAGATGTGCTTATCGGTCCGGACTGTGACCCGCTTATCGCGCCAATCGTCTATTCCGTCGCCGTGCAGCTACTGTCCTACCACACCGCCCTAGCCCTAGGCACGGATGTGGATCAGCCAAGAAATCTCGCGAAATCGGTAACGGTCGAGTAACCCTATCGCGTTAGGCAATGACCCATGACCCAAACACCAAAAAAAGTTACCAAAGCCGTCCTCCCCGTAGCCGGGTTTGGCACGCGCGTCCTGCCTGCAACAAAATCTATCCCAAAGGAAATGCTGCCCGTTGTTGACCGTCCTGCCCTGCAATATGTAGTGGATGAGGCGCTCGCCGCAGGCATTGAGCATATCGTCTTTGTCACGGGCCGAAATAAGGGCACAATTGAGGACTATTTTGATTGCGCCTATGAGCTTGAGACCTCGCTCGCGGCCAAGAAGAAAGACGCCCTGCTAGAAGAGCTACAAGCTTTGACCCCGAAAGCTGGCACATTCAGCTTCACCCGCCAACAAAGACCCAAAGGGCTTGGCCACGCCATTTGGTGCGCCCGCGATATTATCGGCAATGAACCATTCGCCATATTACTGCCTGACGTATTGGTGAAATCCAAAGTCAGCTGCCTTGCGCAAATGATGGACGCCTATAATGATGTTGGCGGCAATATCATCGCCGTGGACGCTGTGCCGATGGAGCGCGTTTCCTCCTATGGCGTGATTGCGCCTTCTGGGGAAAAGAATGGCCGCCTTATCAAAATGGCAGGCATGGTAGAAAAGCCGCCCGTCGCAGAGGCTCCGTCAAACCTCAAAATCACCGGGCGTTATATCCTCCAGCCGGAAATCATGGAAATCCTACGCACCCAAGCCAGCGGCGCGGGCGGGGAAATACAGCTCACCGACGCTATGGCGACCATGATGGGCAGCCAAGATTTCCACGCCTTTGAATATGAAGGCCAAGATTATGATTGCGGCTCTAAGGCGGGGTATTTTGAAGCCGTCGCCGCCTATGCCGTAGATCACCCGCAAATTGGCGTTGAGGCGCGGGAGATTATGGCGAGAATCCTTAAGGGCTAATGATAATGACGCTGATGGACTCCACGTCCATGGTCAGGTTTTGCCCCGACACATCCGGCCATATTCCGATATAATCGACGCCGGGAGCATTCGACTCTCTTGGCGTAAATTCAAAGCTATAATCGGTAAATTCTGGGCCAAGAGTAAAGCCTTGCGCTCCGCTATCTCCGTGCCCCACCGTGTAATAATTAACCGTGAACCGCTCGCTTGGTCGTTCACGACCCGCCCGCGCCCGCAGGGTAATTCGCAGTTTTTGTCCGCTAAACACCGTTTCATAATCAGAATTAAGCTCGGCAAATATGCCCGCAGAAGAAGGCGCATCGGCGCGAGTCATAAAAGCTGACAACACGGCGTATCGCGTGGCCGCCTCGCTATCTCCGGCGAAATCAATCGCGGTGCCTGCAGGTATGACCAGCCGGCGCAATTGCTCACCCGATAGGCTAAACCCGTCACGGCGAATATCGTCCGCGCTAATCGCCTCTGTTTTCAAAGGGCCACCCGCAAACAGCGCGCCCGCAATGATAGCGGCGATAATAGCGATAATGACGGGATAAAAAATACGATCAGGCATAGGCTTTCATACGGCCCTATTAGATTAAAAACAAGACCGCGCGCTCATCTGTTCGCTCAATGAGCGCCGCAGAAAGCATATCCGTAAGCTCGCGCGAAAAACGCTCAGACGCGGCCTCTTTCCACGCGGTTTGCACGCTGGCAATAATGGCGGCTCTCTGCCCGCTAGCGGCGGAGCGCAGACGCCTATCCGTCATCAGTTTGCGCGCAATCACGGGCACGTTTGAGCGCCGCATTTTACCCTCTAGCGCCTTGCGGCCAAAAATAACGCCGCCAGCCCCAAGCGCGCCGCCAATAGCTATGCCGATGGGATTGGCTAGTAGCGGCAAGAGCAAGTGCATTTTCGCCAGAATAACCCCGATTAAAATCGCAGAAATCGTCGTGCCGGCTAGGGCCGTATCCTGCTCTAATTTTGCAAGTTTTGGCGCACTAACGCTCATATCCTCTAAGTGGCGCGCAACATGGGCACTATCGTCGAGGGACAGCACCATGGCCGGCAAACCATGTTCACGGCATAATGGATCGGTATCTTTTTCAATATTGCGCTGCAAAGCCGCAAACCATTCACTGATAACCGGACGCAGAGCGTCGCGCGCATCATCGCTATTAAGCCAAGTTTTAACCCGCAGTTCCATTGCCTCTTCCACCGCGTCAAGCGTATCAATTTTGCCGCTCCGCCAATCGCGAAAAGCAGGGATAACGCAGCGCTCTAATAGGGCGTCAACCAGCACGGGCGAAAGCACGTCGCCTAAATCCGCCGTCGCTTTTTGCGCTTTTACGCGCACAGTCCCGCCATCTGCGATAAGCGCGCCGACTTCGGTTTTAAAGCTGGCGTGCAAATACTCAAAACGGCCAAGCCATGCCAGCCCGCGCGCAATGGCAAATTCCGGCTCCGCTCCGCGCACCACAAGCGCACTTGGGAAAGCCTTTTCACAGGCCGGGGCAATCAGCGGCAAGCGCGAAGCCCCGCCGGTCAGCAATATGGTTTGCGGCGCGCGCCCGCCAAGCTGCTCTATGGTTTCACGCAAGGCAAAGTCAAAAGCTTTTGGCCAGCTATAGCCATTAAGCGCCGTGAGTTTCGCGCGCAGTATCGCCGCCGCGTCTACCTTATCAATACGGATTTCAAACAGCGCGCCCCCGTCCACCGGCAGGCGGCGTATCATTTCTACGGGCAGATCATCCCCGTTGAAATATTGTTCTTTGGCAAGCCGGCACCAATATTCCATAATCGGGCGATAATGGGGGTAGCGCTTAATCAGTTTTTCAATTTTCTTACGGTCTTTTTGCCGCGCCATATTGCGCTCAAATATCAAACCATCGAGCAGGCCTGAGCCTAAAACATTATGACCAACATCTTCCGCCCCCATATCTTGGCAATAGGTGAAATCCGTGGTGGATGAGCCAATATCGACGATAAGCACGGAGGAGCGCGCCGCTTCTAGGCTGAGATAGCCCTGCTCTAGCGCGGTCATAAGCGCCGCGCGCGATTCCGGCGCAATGGTTACTGACTTTAGCCCAGCTCCCTCAAACACGGCTTTATAGCGCGCCCGATCCTCTATGTCCCAGCCGGACGGGCAGCCAATGATGAAATCACTGCGCCCCGCCCCTTTGATTTTCTTTTCCGCCTCAAGGTCGGCGAGCAAGGCTTTGGTGAAAAGCTGAGTCGGTTTAATCACGTCAGGATTGCTTTGGTCGCGGTCTTTGAATTTAACCCAGACCTGCGCCTTTTCGCCCCTTTTTCCGCTCTGTAGGGCAGCAATGTTGACGGCTTCTGCGCCAATGCGCGTAGCTCCGCCGCTTTGCGCGACGGCGGTAACAAAGGTACGCTGTCCGCGATATTCTAATATTTCCGGCTCGCGCATGGCATTGCTATAGGCGCGGCCAAGCGCGGTTTCGCCGTGGCCAAGGTCATAGCCAATAAATTCATGTTCCGAAACTTTCGCCATTACTCGCCGTCCGTCCAAAGCGTGCCGCGCCGCAAAATTTGCTCGCCCTTTATAAGAGCCGGCGCGGCCATAGAATCGCCTTTAGTGCCCATGCCAATACCCGGCAGGGCGTCAAACAGGCGGGCCTGCTTTTTGGAATACGCGACGGTTTCAATGCCGGCGGAGCGCAGAACTGTCGCCAGCTCCGTATCAATTAAGCGCAGGGCGAAATCCCCGTCCCCTGCCGTTTTCGCCTCTAATAAGCCCTGCACAAAACTCATCAAACGGGCATCATCATGCCAGAACGCTTCTGGCATAGGCTCGGACAGACGCAGTAATATGTGGTCAGCCGTGCGCAGGCTATCGGCTAGCCCGTCAACAAAACCGGCGCCATTGACCGTAAGGCGGGCATCGGCCAGCGCCTTGCGGCCATTAGCGTCTTCAATCAGCGGCGTTTTATTGCGCCCGATAAATGGTATTTTATTAGCGATAAAGGATTTCCAGTCGCGCGGGTCAAAAAACCTAAGCCCCGCCAAAACCGCCGCGCTCGCCATGGCAAGGCGGGACTGCTCAAGCCATCCCAAAAACGCGAACCCCGCCGCCGCGCCGTAAAACAAAGTGCTTCCGGCTATTTGCCGCTTTGGAACGGATGGCACTTCACGCCAAATAATTTCAGCCTTAGCCCCGCTATCAAGCACGCCGGCGCCGGACTTCACCATCTCTAACAGCCAAAGCCCGGCCTTATGAACTTGCACATCTTGGGTCTGGGCCGCAAATATTGTCCCCGTGCGATCAAGCGCCTTACGGGCGAGCGACACCACCATGGGCGCGCTCATATCCCCGCTTAGGAGCAAAGCGGTCAGAGCGTCGCGCTCGCTCTCAAAGGCGCGGGCCAGTGACGGCACAACAGGGGTAGATTTAGAGAGCGTTTTCATAGCATTGATGTTGGCCCTAAGGGGCCATTAGTCAAGGGTTAGAAGCTGCAGCTTAAACCACCTTAATGGCGCGCGCTTGCTTATAGGTCACAAGTCGGCGACTACCCTCATCCCAAAGCTTGAGGTTTGCGCA
>JAZGFA010000183.1:0-11067 GCA_036478975.1 Robiginitomaculum sp.
AGGTTTTGCAATGGATGTTTTTTGAGCAATACACCCATGAGCCATCCATCGCCGTGGCGCGGTTTATTCGCATTTACGCCATGGAAACCCGCGCGGATGAATTGCCGGTTTTGATGACCAAGGGCTATCGCGCCCTCGATGTTATGGAGGGGCATTTGCAAAGTAATCTCTGGTTTGCGGCGGGGGCATTTACCATCGCCGATATTGCGCTCTACGCCTATACCCATGTGGCAGGGGAGGGCGGCTTTGACCTAGGCGGCTATCCTAATATTTCAGGCTGGCTGGCGCGGGTCAAAAACAGGCCTGGTCATATGCTCATTACCGACACGCCGAAATAGTGCGGCAATAACGCCCTTGTGATAGGCTCTTTCGTGCCTATATATTAGAACATACTAATATAAGGATTCATCATGACCCCGACCGTAAAAACATTTTTTGACGAGGCGACCTATACCGCGACCCATATTGTTTCCGATATGGAGGCAAAGCGCTGCGCGATTATTGATTCCGTTTTAGATTATCAGGCAAGCTCTGGCCGCACGGCGACGGATAGTGCAGACGTGGTGCTTGCCTATATAAAAGATAATGGCTTGACCGTGGACTGGATTTTAGAAACCCACGCCCACGCGGATCATTTCTCCGCCGCGCCGTATTTGCGCGAGAAGACCGGCGGGAAAATCGCGATTGGCGCGCATATCCCTGACGTGCAAAAAGTCTTTGGCGGCCTGTTTAATGCCGGCGAACGCTTTGCCCGTGACGGTAGTCAATTTGACCATTTATTTGAGGACGGCGAGGTTTTTGACGTTGGCGCCCTAGAGATTAAAGTGATGAATACGCCGGGCCATACGCCGGCCTGTGTCAGCTATATCGTTGGTGATAGCGTGTTCGTCGGGGACACTATATTTATGCCAGACTTTGGCTCCGCCCGCTGTGATTTCCCCGGCGGCGATGCGGGCACATTATATGATAGCGTGCAAAAACTCTTCGCGCTGCCCGATGACACTAAAGTCTATCTCTGCCATGATTATAAAGCGCCGGGCCGTGATGAATTTGTCCTAGAGACGACCATAGGCGCGCAGAAGCGCGACAATATTCACATGGGTGGCGAGGTCAGCCGCGAAGACTTTATCGCCATGCGCGAGGCGCGCGACAAAACCCTCTCCATGCCTAAATTAATATTGCCGGCCATTCAGGTAAATATGCGCGCCGGCGATTTGCCAGAGCCAGAAGATAACGGCCAAATATATTTGAAAATTCCGCTTAACGCGGTTTAGCCGCCACGATATATTTCTGGACAGCACGCCATAGATGCGGGACAAACGCCTATGACCACTGCCCACGCGCCACTGCCCCAACATCCTGACCGCTCCGCGATACAGGCCGAGGCCCATGCGCGCCCCCCCATGTCCATTGATGCGAAGAATGCACAAGTCTGGCATTGGGTCTTGCACGGGGTGGATATGCAATCCCCCGAGTGGCCAAGTCAGTTTGACCCGCAAAAGCGTCACGATATTATCGCGGTTGAAGACGGCATAATTCGGTTTGAAAAACATACGGAATTTGTTTCGCTTACCTATTGCGGAAAACAAGCCCCGGCGCAAAGCACGTGCGCGATTATACGGCGCTGCGGCGGAAGGCAGCTTGCGGGCGTGAAAGTGCATATTAGCAAAGGCAAAACGGCGACTAAAAAATCTATCTTTGGCACGGCGCGAATATTCGGCGGCGAGGCTTTATTTGAAGGCTGTCGCGCGTTCACTGATTTTCAAATTCGCGATGACGGCATGGTGCAATATTTGGTCAAAGGGCAATTTGAGGACGGCTTTGCCCGCGGGCGTTTGGTGAAGCGTTTACTAGATTTGGAAACCTATCGCATGGCCGCGCTTATGGGCCTGCCTATTGTGCGCGAAGCCGCGCCGCAGCTTGAGCATTTTGAAAACCAAGCGACGCGTTCAACGAAACTTTTAGCGCAAAGCGCGCCGGATGAGCTTCCGGATATTATTAAAACCCTGTCCGGCCTCTTATCGGAAATCGTTGCCTTTAAGGACAAGGCGCGTTTTCGGGTGGCGGCGAGCCTTGCCTATTATTCGATTGTGCAAGCCCGCCTTGAAAGCCTTGACGAGAAAACCATTGGTCAGGGGCAAACCTTAAACGGGTTTGTCGTGCATAGGCTCAACCCGGCGATGAATACGATTAAAGCCTTTGAGCGGCGCATTGACGAGCTGTCGAGCTCCATCGCTTCGGCCATGGCATTGGCGCGCACCCAGCTTGACCTTTTGACCCAAGAGCAAAATCAAAATGTTTTAAAATCCATGGATAGGCGGGCGCGCCAACAGCTTCATATTTCCCAAGCCGTCGAGGGACTATCCGTGGCGGCGATTACCTATTACGCAATCGGGCTTTTGGGCACGATAATAAAAGGCCTGCCAAACCTGCCCATGGCGACCGATCCGTGGAAGGCGGCGCTTGTGCCGATTATAGCGCTTACCGTATGGTTTAACGTGCGCCGCGCCCGCAAAAAAATTGATTTATTATAAAGGACTCCCATGCAGTTTAATAAAGATTGGTTTGTGTCGGTAGAGAAAAAGCCGCTACCAAAACCGCCGCCGTTTTCGCAGACTTTGCAAATTGATAAAGTCGCGTCCGGCTCTCCGGCGGAGAGTTTGCGCCTGCGCGCCGGCGATAAATTTCTTGCCATAAACGGCGCTCCGGCGCTGACGGCCAATGTTGCGGAAATTGTGGCGGCGGGCAAGCCTGTGAAATATCGTTTCTTCTTGCCGCGTGAAAAATCTTTTTTAGAGGTGGAAGCCAAAGCCGGCCTGCCGCTCGGCCTCTTAGCCGCGCCAAGCTCCGACGGCATTGTTGCCCATTATACCAAGGTGGCCGCCTTTGATACGGAAGGGTTTATGACCTTGTGGGAGCGTGAGGATTACCCGCAAATTCGCGCCGCCTGTAAAATCGCCAATAAACGGGTCAATGTGCGCAGTTTAGGGAAGCTTATTGGGCGTCCCAAGTCCATGCCTTTCGCGGATTTTATGCTGGGAATTTGTGATATTGAAATCGGCGATAGGGAGGCGGGCTACGCGGCGATTTACAAATTTGGCGGCAGTAAAGCCTATGGTTATACGGGCGATATTACGGCGGTGATTGACTATTACCGCGCCCTAGAAATGAAACGCCAAGGGGATAGCCTGACCTATCAAGATAATATGCACAGCGCCTACGCCGCCTATCCGCAAAGCGCGCGCATTACCCGTGAAGCCTTGCGGGCTGGCGTGGAAATTAACGCGCCGGACGGGCGCATTGGCACCAAGCTCGCTGATTATAACCTGACATATTTAGAAGGCGGCAACGGCGCAAC
This sequence comes from Robiginitomaculum sp., assembly GCA_036478975.1. Lineage (GTDB taxonomy): Bacteria > Pseudomonadota > Alphaproteobacteria > Caulobacterales > Maricaulaceae > Robiginitomaculum. The sequence continues at coordinate 3,359 of JAZGFA010000183.1, forward strand.
CACCCTGCATGCGATTATCTCTGACATTCCCAAGGCCAAAATCATGCCGCTGTGCTTGATGGCAGGCTACCGGGGTAATGGCCCCTATAATGAAGCGCTATTGCCCTATATCGCCGTTTACCCTTACGCGAAAGATAGGCTGCACCCGATGACGGTGATGACCAATATCGCGGATAAGCGCACAGACCGCCCGCACTGGAATAGCCACGAGGATTTGGCGCGCGAAAATAAATGCCCGCTGACCGTAGCGCTTGAGCCAGAGGAGCAATTTGCTGAGGATTTAAACCTGCGCGGCGCGCCGGAATTCGTGATGATAAATTCTGATGGCATTATCATTTGGAGCGGCGATTTGCACAGTGATTACGCGTACTGGGAAATGCTATTTGCGCTGCCAGTTTAGAAAAATCACAGGCTGGAACGTAGCCGCCTAATGGTTTTGTTGAAGCCTTGGCTGATAGCCTCACGGTGGATATGGCGACCGGCTTTGACCACATGGCGCCCCGCGCTCCACACGTCGCGCACAAGACTGTCATCGCTAGCAAATATCCACCCATCTAAAATGTCGTCATCCTTTAGGGCGCATATGGCGTTGTGATTATCATCAAGACGCACAAGGTCAGCGTAGGCGCCAAGTTTGATTTCACCGCTATTTCGCCCAATCGCTTGCGCTCCGCCGTTTGCTGCGCGCTGGTAAAGATAACGCCCATTGGAAGGGGTAGCAGCGCTGGTTAAAACAACGCGGCGGCGCTTTGCTAGGCGCTGGCTGGTTTCTAGCTGTCGCAATTCTTCGGCGAGGGAAATTTTGATATTGGAATCCGCGCCAAGGCCAAATTTCCCGCCGGCGCTAAGGTAACGCTGCGCCCTAAATGTGCCGTCCCCAAGATTGGCTTCCGTTAGCGGGCATAGGCCGGCCACGGCTCCGCTCGCCGCCAAATCATCGACTTCGCTATCGTCCATATGGGTGGCGTGGATAAAACACCAACGCGCGTCCACGGGCATATTATCAAGCAGCCATCTTATTGGCCTTGCCCCCAGAGCAGCGGTAACGGCTTCCACCTCGCCTGCTTGCTCGGCGGCGTGAATATGGACGGGAGCATTGCCCGCAAGTTTAACCGCCGCGCCTAGCCCTTCGCGCGATACGGCGCGCAGGGAATGGGGCGCGACGCCAAGGGTGAAATCTGCGGGCAGGGCGCGCATTTCGCGCGATAGGGCGGCGTGTAAACTCGTGAATTCATCAAGGCTATTTTTAAAGCGCAATTGTCCGCCCGCCAAAGCCCGCCCGTCCATGCCGCCGCGCATATAAAGCACTGGCAAATGGGTCAGGCCAATGCCGGTAAGCTTTGCCGCCGCAAAATGACGCAGGGATAGCTCGGCTTTATTATCATAAGGCGCTCCGCCCGCCCCGTGATGCAAATAATGAAACTCCCCGACGCTCCCGTAGCCCGCCTCAAGCATTTCCATCTGCACAAGGGCGGCGATGGTTTCAATATCATCGGGGGTGAGCATGTCTAAAAACCGGTACATGACCTTACGCCATGTCCAAAAATCATCATGGTCGCTCTCGCCGCGCCGCTCCGCAAGCCCCGCCATGGCGCGCTGAAAACTATGGCTATGCACATTGGACGGGGCGGGCAGGATAATGCCGCCATTGGCCGTCTGGTCAGGGCGGGCCTCGGCCAGCGCGCTAATGCGGCCGGCGTCGTCAATAGTGATGGCAATATTGCCGCGCCACCCACGGGCGGTTAAAGCTTGCTTGGCAAAGATTATTTGGGGCATGAATGCGCGCGCCTTTTCCTAAATTTGTAATGCACTGACTGTGTTTATCGCATAACAAGTTATTATGAAGAATGCTAATCTCTATATTAATTGCGCGCTTGCGACCATGACGGCGGGCACCAAGCCTTATGGCCTGATTGAAGACGGCGCATTTGTGACCGGCGAAGAGCGCATTCTTTGGGTTGGCGCAAGGGCCAATATCCCGAAGGAATATGAAAGCCTTGAGGGGCAAAGCCTTGGCGGGCGCGTCGTCACCCCCGCCTTGATTGATTGCCACACCCATTTGGTTTTTGGTGGCAACCGCGCGGGCGAATTTGCCCTGCGCGCGGGCGGGGCCAGCTACGCAGAGATAGCGCGGGCTGGCGGCGGCATACTCTCCACGGTGAAAGCAACGCGGGCGGCAAGCGAAGATGAGCTGATAGGCCAAGCCCTGCCCAGACTGGATGCGCTTATCGCCGAAGGCGTCGCCGTTATAGAGATTAAATCCGGCTATGGCCTGACCATAGAGAGCGAAATTAAAATGCTTAAAATCGCGCGAAAACTTGGCGATTTACGCGGGGTGAAAATTGTCACCACATGGCTCGCCGCCCACGCGGTTGCGCCGGAATATAAAGGCTGCGCGGACGCCTATATTGACGAAGTGGTGATTGCGGGACTAGAGCGCGCGCATGGCCTTGGCCTCGTCGACGCGGTGGACGGGTTTTGCGAAACCATCGGATTTAGCCCGTCTCAAATGGAGAGGGTTTTTAAAAAAGCCAAGGTGCTCGGCCTGCCGGTAAAGCTTCACGCGGAGCAATTATCAGATCAAAAGGGCGCGGTTTTGGCGGCGAAATATGGCGCGCTCTCCGCTGACCATTTGGAATATTTTGGCGCTGCGGATGCGGCCCACTTAGCGAAAGCTGGCACCGTATCCGTATTGCTTCCGGGCGCGTTCTACACCTTAAAAGAAACCCGATTGCCGCCGATAGACGCCCTGCGCGCGGCGGGGGTTGATATGGCGGTGGCAACGGATTGCAATCCGGGAAGCTCCCCGCTCTCATCGCTTTTAATGGCGATGAATATGGCCGGCCATTGCTTTGGCTTAACCCCTGAAGAATCGCTAATTGGCACAACGCGGGCAGCAGCGCTCGCGCTCGGACTCGGCGGGGAATATGGCATCATTACAAAAGGCGCGCGGGCAGAGTTGGCCGTGTGGAATATTAATCACCCCTGCGAGCTAGCCTACTGGATGGGCGGCTCCCCCTTAGAGCGGCGCATAACCGCGCGGAGTATCACCCCATGACCCTTATTTTAAACCCGGCCCATGCGCGCCTGTCAGAGCTTGAAGCCCTGTATCGCGGCGATGAAAATTTTGCTTTATCCCAATCTGCTTACGCGGCGGTGGACGCGTCGGCGCGCCGCCTTTCTGACGCGATAGATACGGGCGAAACATTTTACGGGGTCAATACCGGATTTGGCAAACTCGCCAGCGTGCGCATTGACGAGGCCGACCTTAAAAAACTGCAACGCAATCTGGTGCTATCCCATGCGAGCGGGGTCGGGGAGCCGCTGTCTAAACCTGTCGTGCGATTGCTTATGGCGCTGAAAATTTTATCGCTTGGGCGCGGGGCGTCGGGTATAAGGCGCAGCGTTATCGCCCATATGGAAGCGATGATTGCCGCCGATATTATTGCCGTTATTCCGGCCCAAGGTTCGGTCGGCGCGTCCGGGGATTTGGCCCCGCTCGCCCATATGGCCATGGCGATGATAGGCGAGGGGGACGTGTTTTATGGCGGGAAACGCATGGCGGCGGGCGCGGCGTTTAAGGCGGCAAAACTGACGCCGATTACCCTTGCGGCAAAAGAAGGGCTTGCGCTGTTAAACGGCACGCAAGTCTCCACCGCCCTCGCCCTTGTCGGGCTTTTTGGCGCATGGAGATTAGCGCTAACCTCTTTGACTACGGGGGCCTTATCGGTGGACGCGGCCATGGGGTCATCTGCGCCTTTTACCGCCGAAATTCATAGCTTGCGCGGCCATCAAGGCCAGATTGACGCGGCACATAGATTGCGCGAATGGATGAAAGATTCTGAAATTCGCGGCTCCCACGCGAGCGATGATGAGCGGGTGCAAGACCCTTATTGTTTACGGTGTATGCCGCAAGTGATTGGCGCCTGTCTTGACAGTCTGCGCCATGCAGGGCGCGTGCTGGAAATTGAGGCTAACGCCGTCACCGATAATCCGCTTATTTTATCGGACGGGCGCATTGTTTCGGGCGGGAATTTCCACGCCGAGCCGGTCGCCCTTGTCGCCGATTTAACCGCTTTGGCTATTGCGGAAATTGGCGCGATTTCGCAAAGGCGTATTGCGCTTTTAGTCGACCCCGCTCTTAGTTTCGGCTTGCCGTCATTTTTGGCGGTAAACCCCGGCGTAGAATCTGGATTTATGGTGGCAGAGGTAACATCGGCGGCGCTGATGAGCGAGAATAAAGCGTTGGCCACGCCGCGTTCCACGGACTCGACGCCGACTTCGGCCAACCAAGAGGACCATGTGTCCATGGCCTGTCACGCGGCGCGCAGGCTGACGGAAATGAATAAAAACCTCGCGGGGATTCTGGCGATTGAAGCCATGGCCGCTAGCCAAGGCATTGGCTATCGTACGCCGCTAAAAACCAGTAGCGCGCTTGCCGCAATCATCAAAAGAGTGCGCGAAACTAGCCCCGTCTTAACCGAGGACAGAAGCCCGTCCGCGGAAATTATCGCGCTGAGTGAAATCCTTTTAAGCTGCGACTGGGCCGTGCAAAGCGGCGCGGTAACGCCGATTGATTTGGCGCTTTAATGACAGTCATTGTCAAACCCGATAACAGGCCCGTCACCACTGTTGAAGGCGATGGGCCGATGATTTTGGGTCTGCCCCATAGCGGAACTTTTGTGCCCAGGGAGATATGGGACACACTAAACGGAATTGGCCGAAAACTGGCCGATACGGATTGGCATGTGGACAGGCTTTATGAGGGACTGCATAGGGGTCTGACCACGGTGGCGGCGAATTTTCACCGCTACGTTATTGACCCTAACCGCTCCCCCAATGACGGCGACCTTTATCCGGGGAAAAACAGTACAGGTCTTGTGCCTTTGACGGATTTTGAAGGCAAGAGTATTTGGAAAATTGCGCCCTCTAGTGAAGATATTTTCGCGCGGCAAAGGGATTATCACGCGCCTTATCACGCGGCCCTAAAGGCGCAAATAGCCCGCGTAAAAGCAAAGCATGGACTGGCTATTTTGTATGATTGTCACTCCATTCGCGGCGAGATTTCTTACCTGTTTGAAGGCCGGCTTCCGGATTTAAATATTGGCGATAATAGCGGCGCGTCGTGCAGCCCGCTTATCACCAAATCCGTCGCGGATATTTGCGAAGATGCGGAGGGGTTTACCCATGTGGTCAATGGCCGTTTTCGCGGCGGCTGGACAACGCGCCATTACGGGCGACCGGGCGATAATGTTCACGCTATCCAAATGGAACTTGTGCAAGCGCTTTATCTAAAGTCTGAGCGCGCGCCCTATGATTATGATTTTGAAAAAGCTAAATCGCTACGCCTAGTTTTACGTGAAATTCTCACCGCCATAAACACAGTCGCCCACAACACCTCCGCCCTGTCGGGCGCGCTTTCGGAGACATGACTATGACCCGCATTTTAAAAAACAAACGCGACATTAAAAGTCCGGTAGGCAGCGAATTAAACTGCCTTAGCTGGAGCACGGAAGCGCCTTACCGTATGCTGCATAACAACCTTGATAGGGATGTGGCGGAAAACCCTGATGAGCTTGTGGTTTACGGCGGAATAGGGCGGGCGGCGCGTAATTGGCAGGCCTTTGATAATATTACGGCGGCGCTCAAAACCCTGACAGAGGAGCAGACATTGCTCGTGCAGTCCGGCAAGCCGGTTGGGGTTTTCACCACCCATAAAGACGCGCCGCGCGTGCTGATAGCCAATTCCAATCTTGTGCCCCATTGGGCCAATTGGGATCACTTTAATGAGCTCGATAAAAAGGGCTTAATGATGTACGGGCAAATGACCGCCGGCTCTTGGATTTACATTGGCACGCAGGGCATTGTGCAGGGAACCTATGAGACTTTTGTTGAAGCGGGGCGCAAACATTATGGCGGCGATTTGACGGGGAAGTGGATACTGACCGGCGGGCTTGGCGGCATGGGCGGGGCGCAGCCGCTGGCCGCAGTCATGGCCGGGGCGTGTTGCCTTGCGGTAGAGTGTAATCCCGATAGCATCGATTTCCGCTTGCGTACGCGCTATGTCGATGAGCGCGCCGATAGCCTTGATGAGGCTTTGGCGCTGATTGAAAAATGGACGGCGGCGGGCGAGGCGAAATCGGTTGGGCTATGCGCTAATGCGGCTGACATTTTCCCCGAACTTGTAAAGCGCGGCGTGCGCCCTGACATGGTCACAGACCAGACCTCGGCCCATGATCCAATCAATGGCTATTTGCCCCAAGGCTGGACATTATCCCAGTGGCACGCGGCGCGAGACAGTGACCCTAAATCGGTGGAACGCGCCGCCTGCGCCTCTATGAAAGTGCAGGTGAAAGCCATGCTTGATTTTCACGAAGCCGGCGTGCCGACCTTTGATTATGGTAATAATATTCGCCAAGTCGCCCTCGACGCCGGGCTAGAGAACGCCTTTGATTTTCCCGGCTTTGTGCCCGCCTATATTCGCCCGTTATTTTGCCGCGGGGTAGGGCCGTTTCGCTGGGTAGCCCTATCGGGGGATCCGGAGGATATTTACAAAACCGACGCCAAGGTCAAAGAACTTATGCCCGATGATAAGCACCTCCATCACTGGCTGGATATGGCGCGCGAGCGTATTGATTTTCAGGGCCTGCCAGCGCGCATTTGCTGGGTCGGTCTGGGCGATCGCCACCGGCTTGGTCTCGCCTTTAATGAAATGGTGGCGAGCGGAGAATTGTCCGCGCCCGTCGTCATTGGCCGCGACCATCTTGATAGCGGCTCGGTCGCTAGCCCGAACCGCGAAACCGAAGCTATGAAAGACGGCTCTGACGCCGTGTCCGACTGGCCGCTGCTTAACGCCCTGCTCAATACGGCAAGCGGGGCGACATGGGTGAGCCTGCACCACGGCGGCGGGGTTGGCATGGGGTTTTCACAGCATAGCGGCATGGTCATTGTCGCCGACGGGACAGAGGACGCGGCGCGCCGCATTGGGCGGGTTTTGTGGAATGATCCGGCCACGGGGGTCATGCGCCACGCGGATGCCGGCTATGATATTGCCAAGGATTGCGCCAAAACTGAGGGGCTTAATCTGCCGTCATTATAGGCGATAGCCGCCTATAAATCAGGGTGATTAATCGTCAGCATTTGATTGGCGTTGACATTACTCATCGTGGTTTCTTCACCATCGGGCCAGAGCACATGCACCGTGCTGAGCTGGGTTATGGTATTAACACCAAAATAGGCGAGGGTAGGATTATGAGACGCAAAATTATTTCCCAGTAAGATGTCCCTATATTGTTTATCACCGCTCGCCGTAGTGATGGTAATGCGCGCGCCTACTCCGTCCGTATTTGGCGAAATACCCTTAAGCTTGACGCTAAGATAATTGGCATTGGCATTGGCGTTCGCTTCATTCATCCAAAGCGATGCGCCACTAGCGGCGTTTAAGTGCATTTGCAAAATATCAACATCACCATCATTGTCGAAGTCGGCGCAGATAATCCCGCGGCCCTCTTCGGTGTCGTCGAGTTTTAAACCGGCAGCGTCATTTGTAAAAGTTCTCGCCTCATCGGAAACCCAGGCGCGGGACGTGTCGGTTGGAAAACCCAGCGCGGGCAAATTGCCCCAGCCATTGGTTTGGTAAATGTCTTGCCAGCCATCATTATCAAAATCGATAAAGCAGCTTCCCCAGCCCCAGCTGCCTTCGGCTATTT